>NZ_JALBWT010000001.1:0-544670 GCF_023845525.1 Sinobaca sp. H24 | reverse complement strand
CAGCAGCAGCCTCTCATTGATTTCTATACAGACAAGGCTACATCCGTAATGTCAGGGAGACCAGGATATTAATGTAGTGTTTGATGAAATAGATGCTTTGTTGAAAGGAATTCATGAATGATCATTTGTAAAACAGAACGAGAGCTTGATATTATGCGGGAGGCCGGCAAAATCGTTGCGCTGACGCATCAAGAGCTGCAAAAGCATATTAAGCCAGGGGTTACTACCCGGGAACTTGATGCTATTGCAGATAAAAATACGTCAGCATGATGCGGTCCCATCCTTCAAAGGGTATAATGGATTCTCCGGAAGTATCTGTGTATCAGTCAATGAAGAATTGGTGCATGGCATACCGGGTAAAAAAGTATTAAAAGATGGCGACATCATTTCTATAGATATCGGAGCCGAATATAAGGGCTATCATGGTGATTCTGCCTGGACTTATGCGGTAGGCACCATTACGGAAGCTGACCAGCAGCTGCTCGATGTGACGGAACAAGCGTTATACGAGGGGTTAAAGGAAGCATCACCGGGAGAGCGTCTTACCAACATGTCCCACGCAATTCAAACTTACGCAGAAAAGCATGGTTTTTCAGTCGTTCGTGAATACGTGGGGCATGGAGTCGGGCAGAATCTGCATGAAGACCCGCAGATCCCTCATTACGGTCCTCCAGGAAAAGGACCGCGCTTAAAGCCGGCATGGTACTTGCCGTAGAACCGATGATCAATGCGGGAGAACGTTATGTCCATACTCTTTCGGACAATTGGACAGTCGTAACGACTGATGGGAAAAAACTGTGCTCATTTTGAGCATACTATTGCCATTACCAACGAAGGATATGAGATACTAACGAAAGCCTGATTAACAATAAAGGTGATGATGAATGAAAGAATCAGAGTCGCTGCCCGGGATCGGCCAGATTGTCCGGATTCGCAAAAGGGCGGGAAGCCGGTAATTTTGCTGTAGTCATTGGTTTAGTAGATGATCGTTTTATTTTAGTAGCAGATGGAGAAAAGCGGAAATCCGACCGTGGAAAAAAGAAAAACAAAAACCACGTAGAGTTTCTGCGCACACTTCTGAAGAGGTTAAAGCGAAGTTTAATGGAAACCGGACGTGTGACCAATGCTAAATTGAGATATGCTCTGATAATTTATAAAACAAAGCATAGCACAGAGTTACTGAAGGAAGGAGAATACTTGCATGGCCAAAGATGATGTTATTGAAATGGAAGGTACTGTTCTTGAACCTCTTCCAAACGCAATGTTTCGGGTAGAGCTTGAGAACGGGCATAAAATTCTAGCGCATGTTTCTGGTAAGATCCGGATGCACTTTATCCGTATACTCCCAGGAGACAAAGTAACCGTTGAAATTTCCCCATATGATTTGTCACGCGGACGTATTACGTACCGCTATAAATAAAAACCGGCAGGATGAGTCGTAGCACGTTTACTCTCGCATGTACTCCAAGCGGTTAAGGAGGTAAATAAACATGAAGGTGAGACCGTCAGTCAAACCAATGTGTGAAAAATGTAAAGTAATCCGCCGTAAAGGTACGGTTATGGTTATTTGCTCCAATCCAAAGCACAAGCAAAAACAAGGCTAAATAAAAAGGAGGTGCTCAAATGGCACGTATTGCAGGCATAGATGTTCCGCGCGATAAGCGTATTGTAATTTCTTTAACGTATGTATATGGTATCGGTAAATCTGCAGCACAAAAGATTCTTAGCGAAGCTAACATTGATGAAAGCACGCGTACTCGCGATCTTACAGAAGATGAACTTGCTAACATTCGTACTGTAGTTGAAAACTTCACAGTAGAAGGTGACCTTCGTCGTGAAAAGTCACTAAACATCAAGCGTCTTATTGAAATCGGAAGCTATCGTGGCATTCGTCATCGCCGTGGTCTTCCTGTAAGAGGACAGAACACGAAGAACAACGCTCGTGGCCGTAAAGGTGCACGTCGTACAGTAGCAAACAAGAAAAAATAATCATTTACGAAAAGGAGGTTAACTTCTATGGCTAAGCCAAAAAAAAACAACCGTAAACGCCGTCAACGTAAGAATATAGAAACTGGAATCGCACACATCCGTTCAACATTCAACAACACGATCGTGACGATTACAGACACACAGGGAAATGCTTTATCCTGGGCAAGTGCTGGAGCATTAGGTTTTAGAGGTTCACGTAAATCTACTCCTTTCGCTGCGCAGATGGCTGCTGAAACAGCTACTAAAGCTGCAATGGAGCACGGTCTTAAAAGCGTAGAAGTAGCTGTTAAAGGACCAGGGTCCGGACGTGAAGCTGCTATTCGTTCTTTGCAGGCAACTGGACTTGAGGTAAACATGATCCGTGACGTAACCCGGTTCCTCATAACGGATGCCGTCCGCCAAAACGCCGTAGAGTATAATTTTCAGAGGTTGGTGCAACGCCTAGCTTTATGATGGATACAGATTTCCTTGTAAAAGCTTATGCATTATAAAGAAACAGGTTCGTCGCTTAATCGAAAGCTGACTAAATGAAAATGCCCAAATCGCTTATTTTGTAAGTCGATGACAGGAAATTCTACGTTTTGAAGGAGGGTATATTGTTAAATGATCGAAATCGAAAAGCCTAATATCGAAACGGTTGAAGTAAGCGAGGATGCCAAATATGGCAAGTTTGTTGTAGAACCACTAGAGCGTGGGTATGGAACAACACTTGGAAACTCCTTACGCCGTATCCTTTTATCCTCTCTTCCAGGTTCAGCTGTCACAACAGTTCAAATTGACGGCGTCCTGCATGAGTTTTCCACTATTGAAGGTGTGGTAGAGGATGTCACAACCATCATATTAAACCTAAAAAAGCTGGCTCTGAAGATTTATTCAGATGAAGAAAAAGTATTGGAAATTGAACAAACGGGCGATGGCATTATCAAGGCGAAAGATATTACCCATGATAGTGACGTAGATATTCTAAACCCGGATCTTCATATCGCTACTCTTACAGAAGGAGCGAATCTTCACATGCGTTTAACTGCTAAGCGCGGAAGAGGTTATGTTCCAGCTGAAGGAAACAATGCGGATGACCTTCCGATTGGTGTTCTTCCTATCGATTCCATTTATACTCCGGTTTCACGTGTAAACTACCAGGTAGAAAATACGCGTGTCGGGCAGATCACTAACTATGATAAGCTCACTATGGATGTATGGACAGATGGAAGTATTCGCCCTGAAGAAGCTGTTTCGCTTGGAGCGAAAATTCTTAACGAACATTTAAACATCTTCATCGGATTAACAGACCAGGCTCAAAACGCCGAAATCATGGTAGAAAAAGAAGAAGATCAGAAAGAAAAAGTGCTTGAGATGACTATCGAAGAGCTTGATCTATCTGTTCGTTCTTATAACTGCCTAAAGCGTGCCGGTATTAACACCGTGCAGGAGCTTACCCAGAAATCCGAGGATGACATGATGAAAGTTCGTAATCTTGGACGTAAATCATTAGAGGAAGTTCAAGAAAAACTAGCGGAACTTGGTTTAGGTCTTCGTAAAGAAGAATAGAGCAAGCCATGCAATATTTATGAAGGAGGGAATTAAATGACTGCATATGCAAAGCTTGGACGTGACAGTTCAGCAAGAAAAGCATTATTTCGTGATTTGGCTACAGACTTGATCATCAATGAAAGAATTGAGACAACTGTATCTAAAGCAAAAGTATTGCGCCCTATTATCGAGAAAATGGTAACTCTTGGCAAGCGCGGAGATCTTCACGCACGCCGTCAGGTTGCTGCTTATATTCGTAAAGAGGTAGCTAATGAAGAAACAGGACAGGATGCTATTCAAAGTTATTCGATGAGATTGCTCCTCGTTTCGAAGACCGCCAAGGCGGATACACTCGCGTTCTAAAAGCAGGCCCGCGCCGCGGAGACGCAGCTGAACTTGCTATTATCGAGTTCGTATAAGTAATTTTCACGGGCTGATAAAAAAGGGCTGGACGGATCTTTAGAGGATTGCGTCTACGCCCTTTTTTAAAAACCGAAAAGATATGTAATCAAGAGACCAGGTTCTTTCTTCCCGAAAGGCCTGGAGCCTCTCTTTTTCTAAAAAAGCAGGCCTCCTTTGAAGCCTGGATACAGTTGTGCTGTAAAGGTAAGAGGACGATGTACATTAGAGAAAAGAGGACTAAGCAATGAAGGCAGTAACGTTAAACAATATTCATTTTCAATATGAAGAAGACGGCCCCGTCATATTATCCGACGTGAGTGCCTCTATTCAAAATGGAGAATGGATTGCTGTTATTGGCCCGAATGGTTCAGGAAAATCTACATTGTCACGATTATTTAACGGATTGCTGCTTCCCCAGTCAGGAGATATCCATATTAATGGAAAATCTATTTTTTCTGATGAAGATCTTCCTAGTATTCGAAGAGAAGTGGGAATGGTCTTTCAAAATCCGGACCATCAATTTGTAGCACCTACTGTTAGGGATGATATCGCATTTGGAATGGAAAATGCCGGTGTACCTAGAGAAGACATGCTTCAACGTATTGAAACAGTAGCCCGCCAGACGGGAGTAGAAGATATTTTAGATAAAGAACCACATCGGTTATCCGGTGGACAAAAACAGCGTGTTGCTATCGCTGGGGTATTAGCTCTTTATCCATCCATCATGGTATTGGATGAAGCGACCTCTATGCTGGATCCAAATGGTAAACAAGAAGTTTTACATACTATTCGTTCTCTGCACGCATCAAGTGATGTGACGATCTTATCCGTTACGCATCAGCTGCACGAAGCCCTTATGGCGGACCGCGTATGGTACATGGAAAACGGACGCATTATTTATGATGTTACAGCCGAAGAGCTGCTGAACAATTTAGATTGGCTGCAAGAGAAGAACATCCCATTGCCTTATGCTGCATCCTTGTATCAATCTCTAGCACATAAAGGGATTTCCTCCCGGTCATTAGAAGCGTTTCTTTGGAGGGAAAAAAGCAGATGAAGGTATCATTAAAAAACATAGAACACACTTATATGAAAAAGACGCCGTTTGAAAAACAGGCATTAGCGAACGTTAATGTTGATTTCGAAAAGGGGTCTTTTACTGCTATCATCGGACATACCGGTTCGGGAAAGTCTACGCTTGTGCAGCATATTAATGGTCTTTTAAAGCCCCATAGCGGACATGTAACGGTAGGGAGCCTGACGGTTGATGCGAAGTCCAAACGCAGGCAGATCAAAGCGCTGCGCGAGCACACGGGCATGGTGTTTCAATATCCCGAGCATCAGCTGTTTGAAGAAACGGTAGAAAAAGATCTATTGTTTGGTCCTCGTAATGCAGGCAAGGAAGAAGCCAGAACCAAAAAAAAGCTTCCGGAACTTCTGGAGCTGGTCGGGTTGGATAAAAGCTTTCTTGCCCGTTCTCCTTTTGAGCTGAGCGGCGGGCAGATGCGTCGTGTTGCCATAGCCGGTGTACTGGCCGTGGAGCCTAAAGTACTCATTTTGGACGAGCCGACTGCAGGCCTTGATCCACAAGGCCAGGAAGATATCCTTTCTTTGTTCAAATCCTGGCAGGAGCAGTACCAGACAACAACTATTATGATCACTCATCAAATGGAGGAGGCCGCACGTCTGGCAGACCGGATTATTGTTATGAGTGAAGGCCGGATTACGATGGAAGGAGCTCCTTCTGTCATTTATGAAAAACAGGCAGAACTAAAAGCCCTTCATTTGGATGTGCCGGAACAGGTTAAAGTATTGAAGCAGATAGAGAAGGAAATGGGAGTAGTCTTTTCCAGCTATCACCTGAAACCGGAAGATGCAGCCCGGGAATTGGAAGCGAAACTTCAAGAGAAAAAAGGCGATACCGATGTTTGAACACGTGATTATAGGGCAGTATCTCCCAGGCCGCTCGATTCTTCATCGAATGGATGCGAGAGCAAAGCTGGCCTCCATTTTTCTATTAATTGCGGCTATTTTCCTAACCAATTCCTGGACAGGCTACGCTGTATTGGGCGGGGCTGCAGCAGTAATATATCTATCATCCGGTGTGCCGTTTCGCTATATACGAAAAGGGATGGCTCCTATTTTTCTATTAGTGGTGTTCACCTTTTTTATCCATGCCCTGTTTACGAGGGAAGGAGAGGTGCTCTTTTCATTAGGGGCATTTCAGTTTTATGAAGACGGGGTTATTCAGGGGCTTTTTATTGCGCTTCGCCTGCTGCTGCTGGTGTTTCTAACATCACTTCTCACCTTAACGACGAGTCCGATTGATTTGACGGATGCCATGGAGCAGTTCTTATCACCGTTGCGTCGTTTTCACTTTCCGTCCCACGATGTGGCAATGATGATGTCTATTGCGATCCGTTTTATTCCGACGTTAATGCAGGAAACAGAAAAAATCATTAAAGCTCAGACTGCGCGCGGCGCTGATTTTAACAAAGGGTCCTTAAAAGACAGGGCTCAGGCATTCGTTGCCTTACTGGTGCCGTTATTTGTACGCTCTTTTAAACGAGCGGAGGATTTAGCGTATGCTATGGAGGCAAGAGGCTATAACAGCGGAGCTGAGCGCACAAAGCTCCGTCAGCTGGTCTGGAAAATGAAAGATACAGCAGTTTGTGTGCTGGTCGTGGTGCTGGCAGCAGCATTATTTTTATTAAGGGAGTAACAACAGAATGAAGTACAGAGTAAAAGCAGTTATTGCCTATGATGGAACGAATTATTCCGGCTGGCAGGTGCAGCAGAACAGCAAAACGCTGCAGGAAGCAATAGAAAAAAGCCTGACCAAATGCACCGGGGCAGAAAAGTAACGATCTTTGCTTCCGGACGTACGGATGCAGGTGTCCATGCCAATGGGCAGACAATTCATTTCGACACCGATTTTTTGTTCCGGAAGAACGTTGGCCAATCACCTCTTCCGGTTTGTTTCCGCCTGATATTCAAATACTATCGGCAGAATATGTAGATCCTTCTTTTCACGCCCGTTATGACGCACTCGGTAAAGAATACCGATATCGGGTACTGACTGGAAGAACAAGAGATGTGTTCCGCCGTCATTATACGTATTTTTATCCTAAGCCGGTGCAGGTCGCCAAAATGAGAGAGGCGCTTCCTTTGATTGAAGGCACTCACAATTTTTCGTCGTTCTGCTCTACTGGGACGGCGTAACTAGCATGGTACGAACCGTTTATGAGGCACGTATTGAAACGCATGGAGACGAGCTGCATTTTGTCTTCAAAGGAAACGGCTTTTTATACAATATGGTCCGCATCTTAGTAGGTACGTTTCTTCTTGTCGGCAATGGCAGTATAGAACCCGGGGAAATCAAAGCTATTCTGGAAGCAGAAGACCGGGCAAAAGCAGGGCAGACTGCGCCGGGACATGGTCTTTATCTGGAGCGC
The DNA here is from genome assembly GCF_023845525.1 of Sinobaca sp. H24. NCBI lineage: Bacteria > Bacillati > Bacillota > Bacilli > Caryophanales > Sporolactobacillaceae > Sinobaca > Sinobaca sp. H24. The sequence continues at coordinate 537,294 of NZ_JALBWT010000001.1, read as the reverse complement.
GTTGTATATGAAAAAGGCCTGTTCTAACAGTAGTTCAGCGCCTATCGAAAAAAATCTTAAAAAACAACGATTCCTGGTGTACATTGCATTGACATTAAGTATTGCATGTTATATGATAGTTGTTGGCATTTCAAAGTCCCACAGCCCCGGGATACGGAATGATAATGGACGATGACAACTGACAAAAACCAATAAAAAAGAACTAATTAGGAGGGAAAAAATAATGCGTACAACATACATGGCAAAGCCAAAAGAAATCGAACAAAAATGGCACGTTGTAGACGCTGACGGACAAACTCTTGGACGTCTTTCCAGTGAAGTAGCATCTATCCTTCGCGGCAAGAACAAGCCTGAGTTTACTCCTCACGTTGATATGGGAGACCACGTTATTATTATTAATGCAAGCAAGATTCACCTTACAGGAAAGAAGCTCCGTGATAAGATTTACTACAAGCACAGCGGACATCCAGGCGGTCTTAAAGAAACAACGGCCGGAGACATGCGTGCAAACAAGCCGGAGAGAATGCTTGAGCTTGCTATCAAAGGCATGCTTCCAAAAACATCTCTTGGACGCGTACAATCTAAAAAACTTCACGTATTTGCAGGTTCTGAGCACAATCATCAAGCACAACAGCCAGAGAAGTACGAACTTCGCGGCTAAATTAGAAGGAGGGAAATTATATTATGGCACAAGTGCAATACTACGGTACCGGACGTCGTAAAAATTCTGTTGCTCGTGTTTTTGTCGTACCAGGCGATGGCCGTGTGACGATAAACAACCGCGACATTGATGAATACTTCAACTTTGAAACACTTAAGCTTATTGTAAACCAACCACTCGTAGAAACGGGAACTGAAGGTCAGTACGACCTTAAAGTGAACGTAAACGGCGGTGGATTCACAGGACAGGCCGGCGCTATCCGCCACGGCGTAGCCCGTGCGCTTTTAGACGTTGATCCTGATTTCCGTAAGTCTCTTAAGGCTGCCGGATTCCTTACACGTGACCCACGTATGAAAGAACGTAAGAAGCCCGGTCTTAAATCAGCCCGTCGTGCTCCTCAGTTCTCAAAGCGTTAATCATCTCGATGCAAAACCTTTCAGCCTCATTGGCTGGAAGGTTTTTTTGTGGATAGACATTGTAGTTGACTTTCTGGAGAGTTCGGGATAAATTACGAACATAACCTGTTAGGAGGGAAGCGCCATGATCAGCGGACAGTTAGAAAAATGTGTACGGAAAGCTCTGCACTGTAATGAAGGCAGCACTTACGGAGGTAACGTTACGGCTTCGTTTATAGAAGGCAGAGGCGGCGTTTTTACAGCAGCTTCGGTTGCGCTTGCCCATTATTACAGAGAAGGCAGTGTAGCTTCCAAGAAAAAAATAGAAGATATTTTAAATAAAGCTTCTTTTTTTCAGGAACATCCATTAGAAGATAACCAGGAGCTTGCCGAGGAAATTTTGAACGAAATTAAACTGATCCAGGAAGAAATCTTCATTGACCGTTATCAGGTCGATTAGACAACAGGCACCGGCAGGGTGTCTTTTTTTATGCCTTTTTCAAGAGAAACTAAATTTTTGATGTCAATACACATACTTTAGTTGTAATACTAACTAATCATAATATATACTTAATATGTAAATAAATGATTGCAATTAAGTGCACTGCTGAGAAACGTCTACTAGATATGATGCAGCTGCCATATTGAGCAGGAGGAAGAATATGAGCAACCAAAGGCGGGATGTCCGTTTCAATTTTGAATCTCATCCTATTGAAGGAATGTTTTCTATATATAAAATGCAGGAAGAGATTATAGAAAGCAAACCGGCACGTATGTATCTCCAGGATTTGTCCGCCGGCGGTCTGCGCTTTTCCAGCAGACTGGATATTCCACCAGCAGCAGGAGTGACGTACTGTTTTACTTTTCAGGTATTGCAGACCTCTTTTCAACTATATGGCACAATCCAGCGTAAACAAAAAGAAGGAAACCGTTATTACTATGGAGTGAAGCTGGTGCACAGTGACCGGCAGATGCGGCTGAAAATCATTCAAATTGTTAATCGTCTTGCTATCAATAGAAGAAAAAGAGAGCGGCTGATTAAAGGCCGATAGGATTTATTTTGCCGGTTTGTATAGCAAACGTTTGAAAAGAACCTAGAAAACAATGTATGCTAGGAACAGAACAAATTGCTGCTAAAAGGATGGTGTCCGTTTTGATCACAGAAGAGCAGGTCCTCGAGGCCTTAAAAAGTATAGATGATCCCGATTTAAATAAAAGCGTTACAGAAACAGGTGGAGTAAGAAGCGTTAGAATTAAGAACGGCAATGTAAGCGTTAAGATTGCCCTTGCCCGCACAGGTACGCCGGAACAAATGAAATTACAGCAGGAAGTAGTTAAATTGTTAAAGGATGCTGGAGCCGACTCTGTTGGTCTTCGTTTTGAAGCATTGGAAGAAGAAGAAATAGAAAAGCACGGAGGCGGATCTCCTGCATCTGCGTCTCTGCTATCCAAAGATAATAAAGCTGAGTTTATCGCAGTAACAAGCGGTAAAGGCGGCGTAGGGAAATCAACTGTCTCTGTTAACCTTGCAGTAGCACTAGCAAGAGCAGGGAAAAAAGTCGGTATTATTGATGCAGACATATACGGTTTCAGTGTACCGGATATGATGGGCATTGATACGCGTCCAAAAGTAGAAAATGACCGGATTTTCCCAGTAGAGCGTTTTGGAGTGAAAGTAATGTCGATGGGCTTTTTCGTAGAAGACAATGCTCCAGTTATCTGGAGAGGTCCGATGCTTGGGAAAATGTTAAATAACTTCTTTAACGAAGTTGAGTGGGGCGAGCTGGACTATATCGTACTGGACCTTCCACCAGGTACAGGGGACGTAGCTCTTGATATTCACACGATGCTTCCGGAATGTAAAGAAATCGTCGTAACCACTCCTCATGCGACTGCGGCATTTGTAGCAGCGCGTGCAGGCGCAATGGCAATTCGGACTCATCATGAAATTCTTGGTATTGTCGAAAACATGGCCTACTTTGAAAGCAAGGTTACCGGTGAGAAAGAGTACGTGTTTGGTGAAGGCGGCGGAGAACGTCTGAAAGACGAACTTAAAACAGAAGTGCTTGGCCGTATTCCATTAGGCCAGCCAACAGAAAACAAAGATGTCTTTGCTCCTTCTGTGTATGAAGAAGAGCACCAAATTGGCGGTATCTATAAAGATATGGCGCAGCGGGTCGTCGAGAAAATCGGCAAATAACACGATAAAGCACTTCTTTTCTTTTACATAAAGAAAGGAAGTGTTTTTTTGTATTCTAGTGAAGCGGTTTCAAATACCAGGTAGCTTTTTTAAACCCTGCTTGATAGAATTTATATGAAGCCACACGTGAAGACATAAGGGGTGCAGCAATAGTGAATGCGAGGAAAGTAGTTTATTTGTTTTTTTCTACACTGCTTATAGGAGCACTAAGTGGAGCAGTGGTAGGGATAGTGATAGATCCCTCTACATATTTTAATGGCGGGTTTTTAAATTTCCTGTTCGGATTGATCTGGATTTTAGGTATCAGTGCAGCCATCAGCCTGGTCGCTCAAATGGGTTTTTTTGCATATTTAACTCTTCATCGCTTCGCGCTGAGCCTGTTTAAAACGACAAAGCTTTGGAACCGGGTGCAGACAGTATTGATTGTTTTTGTATTCTTTGATCTTGTTTACTTTCGCTATATTGCTTTTGCAGAAGGTACGGAAACGATTTTTAATTACATGGTGATGCCGGTTATCTTTTTGGCCCTTGCAGGAGCGGTTGCTTATCGAAAGAAGGTAGAAACGAACAATCAGGCTTTTATTCCTGCTTTCTTCTTTATGTTTGTTGTTACAACAATAGAATGGCTTCCGGCTCTTACAGTGGGAACAGTGAACGAATCCAAATGGCTTTGGATTTACATCACTCCGCTGTTTGTATCCAACGCCTGGCAGCTTCTTCTTCTTCACCGCCTAACGAAAGACAGCCGTTCGGCAGTTAAAAAGAAGCCTCTTTGACCCTAAAAAAGAGGCTTCTTTTCTTTTTAAAAAAAGCGAGACTGAAAAAAAGAAAAATACTGAATAAAATGATTTTGGGATAATATGAAAAAATAATGTATAACATGTTGACGTTTATTAATTGACCGTGGTACATTACTTCTTGCGCCAAAAAGCGAAACAGTAAAGAAAAGTTGGAAAACAAAAAAACAAAAATAAAGTATTGACTTACTTTGACCAACTTGATATACTATGAAAGTCGCCAAAACACGACGGCAGCAAAAAACAGTGTCCTTTGAAAATGGAATGAAAACAACGCGCGAACAAGAAGTCGCGGCAGCAAGGTCTGCTGCGCAATGTAAGACCAGCAAGAACTAAGTATCAACTTTCATGGAGAGTTTGATCTTGGCTCAGGACGAACGCTGGCGGCGTGCCTAATACATGCAAGTCGAGCGCATGAACCCGGCGGACCTCTTCGGAGGGAAACCGGGGAATTGAGCGGCGGACGGGTGAGTAACACGTGGGCAACCTGCCCTTCAGACGGGGATAACTCCGGGAAACCGGAGCTAATACCCGATAATCAAGCGATCTCCTGATCGGCTTGTAAAAGCATGGTCTTCGGACCATGCACTGGGGATGGGCCCGCGGCGTATTAGCTAGTTGGAGAGGTAATGGCTCCCCAAGGCGACGATACGTAGCCGACCTGAGAGGGTGATCGGCCACACTGGGACTGAGACACGGCCCAGACTCCTACGGGAGGCAGCAGTAGGGAATCATCCGCAATGGACGAAAGTCTGACGGTGCAACGCCGCGTGAGTGATGAAGGTTTTCGGATCGTAAAGCTCTGTTGTGAGGGAAGAACAAGGGCGGTTCTAACAGGGCCGCCCCCTGACGGTACCTCACCAGAAAGCCCCGGCTAACTACGTGCCAGCAGCCGCGGTAATACGTAGGGGGCAAGCGTTGTCCGGAATTATTGGGCGTAAAGCGCGCGCAGGCGGTTCTTAAGTCTGATGTGAAAGCCCACGGCTCAACCGTGGAGGGTCATTGGAAACTGGGAGAACTGGAATGCAGAAGAGGAGAGTGGAATTCCACGTGTAGCGGTGAAATGCGTAGATATGTGGAGGAACACCAGTGGCGAAGGCGGCTCTCTGGTCTGTTATTGACGCTGAGGCGCGAAAGCGTGGGGAGCAAACAGGATTAGATACCCTGGTAGTCCACGCCGTAAACGATGAGTGCTAGGTGTTAGGGGTTTCGATGCCCTTAGTGCCGAAGCTAACGCATTAAGCACTCCGCCTGGGGAGTACGGCCGCAAGGCTGAAACTCAAAAGAATTGACGGGGGCCCGCACAAGCGGTGGAGCATGTGGTTTAATTCGACGCAACGCGAAGAACCTTACCAGGTCTTGACATCTTTTGCTACTTCTGGAGACAGAAGGTTCCCCTTCGGGGGACAAAATGACAGGTGGTGCATGGTTGTCGTCAGCTCGTGTCGTGAGATGTTGGGTTAAGTCCCGCAACGAGCGCAACCCTTAATCTTAGTTGCCAGCATTCAGTTGGGCACTCTAAGGTGACTGCCGGTGACAAACCGGAGGAAGGTGGGGACGACGTCAAATCATCATGCCCCTTATGACCTGGGCTACACACGTGCTACAATGGATGGTACAGAGGGATGCGAAACCGCGAGGTGGAGCCAATCTCGCAAAGCCATTCTCAGTTCGGATTGCAGGCTGCAACTCGCCTGCATGAAGCCGGAATCGCTAGTAATCGTGGATCAGCATGCCACGGTGAATACGTTCCCGGGCCTTGTACACACCGCCCGTCACACCACGAGAGTTTGCAACACCCGAAGTCGGTGAGGTAACCCTTTGGGAGCCAGCCGCCGAAGGTGGGGCAGATGATTGGGGTGAAGTCGTAACAAGGTATCCCTACCGGAAGGTGGGGATGGATCACCTCCTTTCTACGGAGCTTTGATTCGTGGATCGACCCCGGACCACCGGTCCGGAGTGCGCGCAGTTGTTTTCATTCCATTTTGAGAGGATACCCTCTCGCAAGATGAACCCTGGTTCTTTGAAAACTGGATAGCGACAACGAAACAAAAAGACCAAGCAAGCCCTGCATTATGCAGGCGCCAGCTGTTTTTTTACGGAAAAACGGTTAAGTAAGAAAGGGCGCACGGTGGATGCCTTGGCACTAGGAGCCGATGAAGGACGCGACGAACGGCGATACGCCCCGCGGAGCTGTAAGTGAGCTGTGAGGCGGGGATGTCCGAATGGGGGAACCCACTATCGTTAATCCGATAGTATTTCTACCTGAACACATAGGGTAGATAAAGGCAGACCTGGGGAACTGAAACATCTTAGTACCCAGAGGAAGAGAAAGCAAATGCGATTTCCTGAGTAGCGGCGAGCGAAACGGAATCAGCCCAAACCAGGATGCTTGCATCCTGGGGTTGTAGGACACTCCATCGGAGTTATCAAGATCAGCGATAGGCGAAGCGGCCTGGAAAGGCCCGCAGGATACGGTAACAGCCCGGTAGCCGAAATCGCTGATCCTCCGGAGTGGATCCTGAGTACGGCGGGACACGAGAAATCCCGTCGGAATCCGGGAGGACCATCTCCCAAGGCTAAATACTCCCTAGTGACCGATAGTGAACCAGTACCGTGAGGGAAAGGTGAAAAGCACCCCGGAAGGGGAGTGAAACAGATCCTGAAACCGTGTGCCTACAAGTAGTCGAAGCCCGTTTATGGGTGACGGCGTGCCTTTTGTAGAATGAACCGGCGAGTTACGATCGTATGCCAGGTTAAGCCGAAGAGGCGGAGCCGCAGCGAAAGCGAGTCTTCAACGGCGTATTAGTATGCGGTCGTAGACCCGAAACCGGGTGATCTACCCATGTCCAGGGTGAAGGTAGGGTAACACCTACTGGAGGCCCGAACCCACGCAAGTTGAAAATTGCGGGGATGAGGTGTGGGTAGCGGTGAAATGCCAATCGAACTCGGAGATAGCTGGTTCTCCCCGAAATAGCTTTAGGGCTAGCCTCGGATAGAGTCCTGGAGGTAGAGCACTGATTGGACGAGGGGCCCTTACCGGGTTACCGAATTCAGTCAAACTCCGAATGCCAGAGACTTGTTGTCCGGGAGTCAGACTGCGAGTGCTAAGATCCGTAGTCGAGAGGGAAACAGCCCAGACCACCAGCTAAGGTCCCTAAATCCGCATTAAGTGGAAAAGGATGTGGAGTTGCTTAGACAACTAGGATGTTGGCTTAGAAGCAGCCACCATTGAAAGAGTGCGTAATAGCTCACTAGTCGAGTGACTCTGCGCCGAAAATGTACCGGGGCTAAATGCGGTACCGAAGCTGTGGAGGATCCCCCATCGGGGGATCGTGGTAGGGGAGCGTTCCAGGGGCTGTAAAGCCAGACCGTGAGGACTGGTGGAGCGCCTGGAAGTGAGAATGCCGGTATGAGTAACGAAAAGAAGGGTGAGAATCCCTTCCGTCGAAAACCCAAGGTTTCCTGAGGAAGGTTCGTCCGCTCAGGGTTAGTCGGGTCCTAAGCCGAGGCCGAAAGGCGTAGGCGATGGAAAACAGGTTTAAATTCCTGTACCACCTCCTTTCCATTTGAGCAATGGGGGGACGCAGGAAGGTAGGGCAAGCGTGCTGCTGGATATGCACGTCCAAGCCGTTAGGCCGAAGAGCAGGCAAATCCGCTCTTCATCAAGGCTGAGCGGCGATGGCGAGGGAAATTAAGTACCGAAGTTCCCGATCCTACACTGCCAAGAAAAGCCTCTAGCGAGGAAAAAGGTGCCCGTACCGCAAACCGACACAGGTGGGTGGGATGAGAATTCTAAGACGCGCGGGAGAACTCTCGTTAAGGAACTCGGCAAAATGACCCCGTAACTTCGGGAGAAGGGGTGCTCTTTCGGGTGAATAGCCCAGGAGAGCCGCAGTGAAAAGGCCCAAGCGACTGTTTATCAAAAACACAGGTCTCTGCGAAGCCGCAAGGCGAAGTATAGGGGCTGACACCTGCCCGGTGCTGGAAGGTTAAGAGGAGAGGTTATCCCCTTGGGGAGAAGCTTTGAATTGAAGCCCCAGTAAACGGCGGCCGTAACTATAACGGTCCTAAGGTAGCGAAATTCCTTGTCGGGTAAGTTCCGACCCGCACGAAAGGTGCAACGACTTGGGCACTGTCTCAACGAGAGACCCGGTGAAATTATATTACCTGTGAAGATGCAGGTTACCCGCGACAGGACGGAAAGACCCCATGGAGCTTTACTGTAGCTTGATATTGGATGGTTGTACTGCTTGTACAGGATAGGTAGGAGCCTTGGAACCGGACCGCTAGGTTCGGTGGAGGCATTGGTGGGATACTACCCTGGCTGTACGACTATTCTAACCTCGGTCCGTGATCCGGATCAGGAACAGTGTCAGGTGGGCAGTTTGACTGGGGCGGTCGCCTCCTAAACAGTAACGGAGGCGCCCAAAGGTTCCCTCAGAATGGTTGGAAATCATTCGCAGAGTGCAAAGGCAAAAAGGGAGCTTGACTGCGAGACCTACAAGTCGAGCAGAGACGAAAGTCGGGCTTAGTGATCCGGCGGTCCCGTATGGAAGGGCCGTCGCTCAACGGATAAAAGCTACCCTGGGGATAACAGGCTTATCTCCCCCAAGAGTCCACATCGACGGGGAGGTTTGGCACCTCGATGTCGGCTCATCGCATCCTGGGGCTGAAGTAGGTCCCAAGGGTTGGGCTGTTCGCCCATTAAAGCGGTACGCGAGCTGGGTTCAGAACGTCGTGAGACAGTTCGGTCCCTATCCGTCGCGGGCGTTGGAAATTTGAGAGGAGCTGTCCTTAGTACGAGAGGACCGGGATGGACACACCGCTGGTGTACCAGTTGTTCCGCCAGGAGCATCGCTGGGTAGCTACGTGTGGACGGGATAAGTGCTGAAAGCATCTAAGCATGAAGCCCCCCTCGAGATGAGATTTCCCATCACGCAAGTGAGTAAGATCCCTTGGAGATGACAAGGTAGATAGGTTTGAGGTGGACGTGCGGCGACGCATGGAGCTGACAAATACTAATCGATCGAGGACTTATCCAACAACTTTTTCCATTCGGATGTCGCTATCCAGTTTTGAAGGAACCAGCCTTGTCCGGTGACGATAGCCAAGAGGTCCCACCCGTTCCCATGCCGAACACGGAAGTTAAGCTCTTGTGCGCTGATGATAATTGGGGGGCGACCCCCTGTGAAAGTAGGACGTTGCCGGGCTAATTATTTATAAGCTTTATAGAAAATTTGATCTCCAAGAGATCAGATTTTTCTTCTATATAATAGACATGCTTCCTTAGCTCAGCTGGTAGAGCGCATCCATGGTAAGGATGAGGTCACCGGTTCAAATCCGGTAGGAAGCTCCATTACACAAACGCGTAACCTCTTGGGATGGTATAATCACTCAAGAGGTTTTTATTGTATATGGAGTCTTTTCAGCAGGTTTGAGCTTGGTATAATAAGGATTCAAATGACAGCTCTTATAGGCATGGGTACATCACCTTCTTATGAGGAATATAAAACGATGAATCAACAGAAGGAGAAGATAGTTATGGAAGCAAAAAACGTATGAACGAGGCGAATTAGTAGGTTATCCAACGGCACCGACTTTATCACAGACGAGAGTGCTGCGTATTGATCAGGGAGAAGAACTGGTGATGCTTGTCGAAATTACTTTGGCCGCCTGTTTTGATATGGGGTTTGACCCGGTGGATGGCGAAGAGCATATTCACGATTTCCTTTGGGACCAGGGACTTACTTTTATAGACAATGAGAAGCCGACAGAACAGAAGCGGCTTGTGATTGCTTCTATTGATATTAAAGAAGGCCGTGTCAACAGCAAGTATTCCGACATGCTGAAAGCATTTGACATCGTTTAAAGACAGAGCAAAGGCATCCTCCCATAAGAGAGGATGCCTTTTATTTGTTTGTAAAGTCAATTCGGCTCATCAGCTTTCGAATGCGCGCGGGAGAAAATAGGCAAGCGGAAATGCCACAATGAAAGCAAGGAGCCAGGAGCGAAGCCATAAAGGAAACCATCCTGTAAAGCCGTTGTTTACTAAAAGCATAATCAATGAAATAAGACCGGACATCCCCAACGCCATTAAAAATGTAAAGATCAGGTGTTCATATCGTTTATTGATTTTCATTTTGTTTCTCCTTTTACCGGTTCTTTTGCGAGAGTCTCGTGACACAGTATACTACAGAAACAAAAGAAGGTATAAAAAAATGTTTTAAGAGGCTGTGCCTATTTTTCAGGAGAACATCCGCTGTACTTTCTGAAAATAAGCCTCTGCGCCCTCCTGTTCCTTCAAGGCTATAAACTCCCTGGCGTCCTCGCCGATCACATATCGAAGCTGAACGCTTTCATCGACGGCTGCCTTATAAATCTCTTCCGCTACAATATTGGGGGAAATCCGCCGCTCGACAGCTGCTTCATTTTCTGCAGGAGGTCTTGGCTGTAGGTTTTATAGTCTTCGAGACTGTCATCTTCAAAAAAAGTCATGGACCGGCCGCTGAAGTCAGTCAGCACCACGCCCGGTTCAATTAGTTTCACCCGGATACCCTGGGGCTCTAATTCAAATGCGAGGGATTCTGTGAAACCTTCAACAGCAAACTTTGTCGCGTGGTAAAGAGAAGTAATGGGGAGGACCACCCGGCCTCCGGCAGAAGTTACATTCATAATCAGTCCATTCTTCTGTGAACGAAAATGGGGCAGGAGGGCTTTGGTCACATCCATTAAACCAAACACGTTCACATCAAACTGTCGACGGATCTCGCTGTCCTCCGCTGCCTCAAATATACCTGTAGATCCATAGCCTGCGTTATTTAAAAGTACATCTATGGTCCCGAATTTTTTCAGAGCTTCCTGTACCGCCTGCGAGATAGTTTCTTTCTTTTCTACATCCAGATAAAATAGCTCGATTGACGAGTAGGCCTGCAGTTCTTCCTCTTTTTCCGGTGTCCGCATGGTAGCCGCTACGTTCCATCCCTTTTTGGCAAAGTACACCGCAGATGCTTTTCCGATACCTGATGAAGCTCCGGTAATAAAAATGGTTTTCATTCTTTTTCTCCCCTTTGTATATAAAAACGTTTCTTTTGCTATAGTTCCCTTCTTGTTAAAAAATCCCTTTTTTTCGGTTCCATTGATTATTGTTATAAGTATCCTTAAAAGGGGTAAAGTCATTAGTTAGCTATCATATAATAATGGGGTGATTGTTTGTCACAGGAAAAAGAAAAGGCATCATCAGGGATTGAATTAAAGGATCCGCAGAATGTATTGACGATAATCGGACTGGCTGCGGCACTTGTCCTTACATACTTTGCTTACTTTTATTCCGGATGGTCTCTTGTTTTACTTTTTTGGATTGGTGCCGGTATAGGATTTACTCTATTCCACGCGCGTTTCGGATTTTCTGCGGTGTACCGGGAAATTGTCGAAAGCGGAAATACACAGATGCTGCGTGCTCATATGCTTATGCTCGCTATAGCCGCCACACTGTTCCTTCCTATTTTTGTATTTGATCTCGGATGGTTTAATGCCACTCCAGAAGGAGCTGTTTCGGCTCTTAGCGTAGGGCTGGTTGTGGGATCATTTATTTTTGGATTCGGTATGGAGATGGGAAGCGGGATGGCGCCTTCTTCTTTATACAAAGCAGAAGGCGGCCGCTCTGCTATGATGTGTACGCTCTTAGGGTTTCTGACAGGAGCCGTTATTGGCGCTTCTCATTTTGGATTTTGGAATGATACGCTTCCGGCCGGTCCTGATATTTCGCTGGCTGTGGATACAGGACTTGGTTATGTTGGAGCCTGGCTTCTATCCCTGTTCATTTTTGCAGCGGTAGCGGCTGGTTCTTATATGTATAAGAAAAGAAAAAGACCGCCTGTACTGCCGGCTCTTCCGGCTGCAGTCGGCTGGAGAAAAATATTTTTTGGTTCGTGGCCTTTATGGGTTGGTGCGCTTCTGCTTGCCGTATTGAATGCTGCAGCACTGATGGTACAGGGTGAACCGTGGAAACTGACGGCAGCCTTTATTTTATGGGGGTCACAGCTCGTGGAGTTAACGGGGGTCAATGTAGATCAGTGGCAGTATTGGATCGCGGAAGACCGCCTGGCTGCACTTCAGCAGACGATCTTTATGGATGGCACCAGCATGCTGAACTTAGGAGTAATAACTGGGACGTTCCTTACTATGACTATTGGAGGGCTCGTACGTTTTGAGCGTATACCGCTGCGAATTATCATTTTGGCATTAGGAGGAGGGCTTCTCATGGGATATGGTGCCAGCATTTCTTTTGGAGCCAACATCGGATCTTATTTCAGTGGTATTGCTTCGTTCAGCCTGCACGCCTGGGTATGGACATGTTTTGCGGTGCTGGGCGTGTACAGTGCCTATTTCCTGGAAAAGAAACTACAGCTCACTCAATCGAAAAAAGAGAAATAAAACAGGAAGGGACCCCGGTCTCTTCCTGTTTTTCATACATAACGGCGGTTGACATATAGGTTTTCGTGCATTAATATATAAGCAAATAGCTATATAGTGATGGAGTGATATAAATGGAACGATTACAGGCAGAAAACTTAAACGGCACCCGCTATTTGTTTTTTACCGGTAAAGGAGGCGTAGGCAAGACAACGACAGCCTGCGCCATCGGTACCTCTTTAGCGGACAGCGGAAGCCACGTGCTGCTCGTAAGTACCGACCCTGCTTCAAATCTACAGGATGTGTTTGAACAAAAAATTGAGCAGACTGCTACGGCCATTGCTTCGGTTCCGGGCCTGCACGCGATCAACCTGGATCCGGAAGAAGCGGCAAAAACATATCGTGATTCGGTAGTCGGTCCGTATCGGGGGCTTCTCCCTGAAGACGCGATTACAAATATGGAAGAACAACTTTCAGGGGCCTGTACGACAGAAATTGCTGCGTTCGATGAATTCTCGCATCTTCTTACCGATAAACCGGTTGCAGAAGCCTATGACTTTGTTTTATTTGATACCGCTCCAACAGGTCATACGCTGCGCCTGCTTCAGCTTCCGCTCGCCTGGTCCTCTTTTTTGGAAACGAGCGATCACGGGGCTTCATGCCTTGGCCCGCTTTCTGGACTTGAGGCGAAGAAAGAGCTGTATCAGGATGCTCTTCATACGCTGACAGATCAAGCAAAGACGTCATTAATCCTGGTAGCAAGACCGGATATCTCCTCGTTAAAAGAAGCGGAGCGGGCAGGCAGGGAGCTACAGGATATTGGTATTGAAAACCAGACCCTCATCGTTAATGGGTTGTTTCAACGCAGTACAGAGGATGCGACAGCTGTGCAGCTGGAACAGGGGCAGCAGGAAGCGATAGATGCGCTGCCGGCATTTTTCGCAGACAAAAAGCAGTATTATCTGCCGCTCTTTGGTTTTCATTTAACAGGGATGGATTCGTTAAGACGTCTCTGGAATGAAGAAGAGTCAGCGTCGCCTTCTGTGTCAGAAGAAGAACGGCCGTCTCTTGAACTTCCTTCCCTGTCTTCGATTGTGGAAGAGCTGGCTCCGCTTGAAAAAGGAGTCTTTATGACGATGGGTAAGGGCGGTGTAGGAAAAACGACCGTCGCCGCTTCCGTAGCGATGGGGCTGGTGAAAAAAGGACTGCGCGTTCATTTAACGACGACTGATCCTGCTAATCATCTATCCTATTCAGGCCTTACCAAAGACATGAAAGAAAAATTAAAAGTCAGCAGCATTGACCCAAAGCAGGTTGTCGCTGATTATAAAGCAAAGGTCCTGGCTGATGTTACAGGTGAGCTGACCGAGGATGAGCTTGCCTATATTAAAGAAGATCTGGAGTCACCATGTACAGAAGAAATTGCTGTTTTTCAGGCTTTTGCTGAAGTAGTAGAAGAGGCAGATAATGAATTTGTCATTATTGATACGGCACCGACCGGCCATACGCTGCTGCTGCTGCTTGATTCTGCTGGTTCTTATGAGAAAGAGGTGGAAAGAAGCAGCGGCTCTGTTAATAAGGCGGTTACCAATCTTCTGCCGAGACTGCGAAATCCCGAGGAAACCTTTGTAGCGGTAGTAACCCTTCCGGAAGCAACACCGGTTCTTGAAGCAGAAAGGCTCCAGGAGGACCTGAAACGCGCGTCTATTCAGCCGCACTGGTGGATTATTAATCAAAGCCTGTATGGTGCAGGCACAACAGATCCGGTTCTTCAGGGCCGAAGTGCTGCAGAATACAGATGGATCAATAAAGTAAGTACGGAACTTGCGGATCGGGCTGTCCTGATTCCATGGAAACCGGCCGAAACGGCAGCAGCCTCTGTGCAGAAAGTTTAGAAAGGGGGAAGGAACTTATGGAAAAAAAGAATATATTGGAAATAGAGCGTACGGCCGTTATTTTAAAGCTGATGGGTGATAAGACAAGACTCACTATGCTCCGCCTTCTTGCCGATCATGACTGCTGTGTGTGTGAATTCGTAGAAATTTTTGAGATGAGTCAACCTTCTGTCAGTCAGCATGTCCGAAAAATGAAAGACGTCGGCATGGTAAAGGAGCACCGGAGAGGCCAATGGATTGTTTACTCTTTGAACGATTCATTTGAAGGATATGATTTGGTTAAGGATATGCTTGAATACGTTCCTGATCAAAATCACCATTTGGAAGAACTCATTGCAGCAGGCAAACGTATCAGCTGCTGCGAATAATATCAGGGAGTGTTTGAGACGATGGAAGTAGGACTTGCGAGTATTATCTTTCTTGTTACCCTGACGCTGGTTATCTGGCAGCCAAAAGGTCTGGGAATCGGCTGGTCGGCGTGCGGGGGAGCCATTATAGCTTTATTGATTGGAATTGTTTCTTTTCAGGATGTTCAGGACGTAACCGGCATTGTATGGAATGCCACATTAACATTTGTTGCCCTTATTATCATTTCGCTTATTTTAGACGAAATAGGATTTTTCGAATGGTCCGCTCTGCATATGGCAAGGCTTGCTAAAGGAAGCGGCATTCGCATGTTTATTTACATTATCCTGCTGGGATCCGTGGTGGCGGCTTTATTTGCAAACGATGGAGCGGCGTTAATTTTAACGCCTATTGTTCTGGCCATGGTCCGTAATCTTCAATTTAAAGAAAAAATGATCATGCCTTTTATTATGGCCAGCGGCTTTATTGCAGATGCTACATCTCTGCCGCTGATCGTCAGTAACCTGGTTAATATTGTATCAGCTGATGTATTCGGAATTGGTTTTGTCGAATATGCCACCCGCATGATTGTGCCAAACTTTTTCAGCTTGGGAGCCAGTATTCTGGTGCTGTGGATTTATTTTAGGAAAGACCTGCCGGATCGTTACGACGTAGCTGATTTAAAGGCACCGGCTGATGCCGTGAAAGATGCGAAAATGTTCCGGCTTTCCTGGATGATTCTAGTCTGCTTCTGGTTGGTTATTTTGGCAGTGAATTTCTGGAAATCCCGGTATCGCTGATTGCCGGCATTATTGCAATTGTGTTTCTCCTGGTAGCAGAAGAAGCGAAGCCGTAAATACAGCGACTGTAGTTAAGGGAGCCCCATGGGCGATCGTGTTTTTTTCCATCGGTATGTATGTGTTGTATACGGTCTGCGTAATGTAGGTCTGACGGGCGTGCTTGCGGATGGAATTCAATGGACGGCGGAACACGGAATGTTTGCAGCGACAATCAGCATGGGCTTTATCGCAGCGGTATTGTCCTCTGTAATGAACAATATGCCGACAGTACTTATTAATGCGCTTGCGATTCAGGAGACGGTAACGTCCTCTGAAATCCGGGAAGCGCTGATTTATGCAAATGTTATTGGTTCAGATCTAGGTCCAAAGATTACGCCAATCGGTTCTTTAGCCACTCTTCTGTGGCTTCATGTGCTGAAACAGAAAGGCTTTAAAATCAGCTGGGGCTACTACTTTAAAGTCGGAATTGTACTGACGATTCCTACACTGCTTATTACGCTGATTGGCCTTTATTTATGGCTGGTTCTTATTTTATAATTAAAGGAGAGAAAAAAGATGGAGAGAAAAACGCTTTATTTCTTATGTACAGGCAATTCGTGCCGAAGCCAGATGGCAGAAGGCTGGGGGAAAGAACTGCTCGGCGATGAGTGGGAGGTAAAAAGCGCTGGAATTGAGGCACACGGCCTGAACCCGAATGCGGTAAAAGCGATGAATGAAGTGAATATCGATATTTCAAATCAGACGTCTGACATCATTGATACAACGATATTAAACAACGCAGACCTTGTCGTTACTTTGTGCGGCGACGCAGCAGACCGCTGTCCAATGACACCTCCTCATGTGAAGCGAGAGCACTGGGGATTTGATGATCCGGCAAAAGCGACGGGGACAGAGGAAGAAAAATGGCAGTTTTTTCAACGCGTTCGTGATGAAATTGGCGGGCGTCTGCAGGAATTTGCCGATACAGGAAAATAAAGGAGAGGGGATATTTTCATGACATCGATTAAAATATATGATCCTTCCATGTGCTGCTCTACAGGGGTGTGTGGACCGACAACAGATCCGGAACTGACAAGAGTTGCCACCGCTCTTTATATGCTGGAAAATCAAGCAGAGATTGAACGGTATAATTTAAGCGCTGAGCCGCAGAAATTCATTGAAAATCGTGACGTCCAGCAGATTCTTCAAAAGGAAGGGATCGATGCTCTGCCTCTTACCTTTGTTAATGATGAGTGCCGTCTGAAGGGCAGATATCCTTCCAATATGGAACTAGCGGAATGGACGGAAACGACACCGGATGAATTAAAAGAGAAAAAGTCAGGATTTACAATTGATTTGATGCAAAAATAAAAAGAAGGGTGCCGGATTCGTTCCGGCATCCTTCTTTACGTTTGCAGCATACGTTTAACTGTACGATAGTACAATTCAGTGCCTGCCGCGATGTCCTCATCGGTACTGAATTCTGCTGGATTGTGGCTGATACCCTTTTCGGAGCGGACAAAAATCATGCCGTAATCACAGACCTGGGATAGGGGGAGGGCGTCATGAAAGGGACCGCTCATGAGATGGGGAATGCTGTCTGCCCCCATACTGAAAGCCTCCTCTGTCATATAGTCCATAATCCAATCGGCACAATAGCGGGGATCGCTTCTTGTATCCTCCTCCAGTTCGAGTTCAAGTCCCCGGCGGTTGCAGATAGCATGAAGTTCATCCATCAGCTTTTGTTCACAGGCGTTGCGGCGTTCCAGATCAATATCGCGCAGATCGATCGTAAAGGATACTGTTTCCGGAATAATATTTCGCGAATTAGGAAAAATAGTCATGTTGCCCACTGTTCCTACCGTAGGGGCGGGGGAATGTTCGGAAACAATAGTATGAAGAGCTGCCACCGCTTCCGAAGCGCCTAGGAGGGCGTTTTTTCGCAGATGCATCGGTACAGAACCTGCATGCCCGGCAAATCCTTTAAAGGTTGCAGTCAGCCAAAGGGGTCCTGAAATGCCGGTTACGATGCCGATCGGCTCATTTTTTTCCTCCAGGACAGGTCCCTGTTCGATATGCATTTCCAAATAAGCACGGATCGATCCTTGGGGATAAACAGAAGAGCTGAACTGGGAAGGATCGCAGTTCATACTGAGAAGGGCTTCCCGGCGTGATATGCCATTCTCGTCGGTACGTTCGAGTTCTTCTTCGGTCACTTCGCCTAAAATACCGCGTGAACCAAATAATCCTTTGTTGAAACGGGCGCCTTCTTCATCAGCAAATGCGATCACGTCTACAGGCCATGGAGGCGTCACGCCTTCTTCTATAAGTGTCTGTACACTTTCTAGTGCGCCCAGGACGCCTATAGGACCGTCAAACCTTCCGCCATAAGGCTGACTGTCAATGTGAGACCCAAGCATCAGTACAGGGGCCTGCGGGTCCTTTCCTTCCCAGCGTCCGATCAGATTGCCAAAATGATCTACTCTTGCTTTCAGGCCGGCTTCTTCCATCCATGCCTTTACCTGTTCTATTCCTTCTGCGTCTTCTGGGGAATGAGCCAGGCGCCTTACGCCGGTACCCTGGATTTTTCCGATTTGGGAGAGGGCATGAATGCGGTTCGTTAATCGTTTATCGTTAATATGATAGGTGCTGCCGACTGTCATGTAATCCCTCATTTCTTTAGTATAAGAAGATATAGTATGAATTTTACAGAAAAACTACAATAGAGGCATTAGACATAATGTAACAAAATGTTTTGAATTATTTAACATTTTGGGAAGCATGAGAATCGTTCAAAGGTTTGATACAAAAGAAGAGGGGAAAAGAGGCAGGGGAGCTCATGCTTTTATATTGAGGTTTCTGCTATACTGTAACGAGCGATAAATACTACGAAGCAAAGGAGTCAGCACCTATGATTGATCTGCACACCCATATTTTACACGGTATAGATGACGGCCCGAAAACAATGGAAGATTCTGTTGAGCTGGCCCGGTCGGCGGTGGAAGCAGGGGTTGAGTCCCTAGTGGCAACTCCTCACCATCGTAACGGCATGTTTACGAACAGCGGAGAAATGATCCGCAGCAAAGTACAGGAGTTAAATTCTCTGCTTGAATACGAAGAAGTGCCGCTGGAAATAAAGCCGGGTCAGGAAATTCGCATTAACGGAGACATACTTGATGAACTAAAGGACGGCACGGCGCTTACTTTGAATGACAGCCGCTATTTGCTGATTGAACTTTCATCAGTGGAAGTGCCTTCTTACTTAAAGCGTCTTTTTTATGACCTGCAGGTAGCAGGTTATATTCCGCTGATTGCCCACCCCGAACGAAATAAGACCTTTGTTTCGGAGCCGGGAAAGCTGTTTGATATTGTAACGAACGGAGCAATTACCCAGATTACCGCAGAAGCTTTGTCAGGAAAAGGGGGCAAGGCCTCCCAGCAGTTCTGTGAAACGCTGATTGAACATAATCTGGCCCACATTATTTCCTCCGATGCCCACGGTATTGACCACCGGCCATTTGCTTTATCTGAAGCCTATGCTCATGTAGATGACGTATTTGGACCAGAAGTAAGCGATATGTTTAAAGAAAATGCCGCGGCTATTTTTGATAATCAGCCGATAGGACTGGATCAGCCTGAACCATTCGAAAAAAAGAAAAAGAAAAAACGGTTCGGTATATTTTAATAATGAAGAGACTCCACCTGCCTGCAGGATGGAGTCTCTTTTTAAGGGTTATTTAATAGAAGAACGAGGCTCGCGGACGCTCCGGGAGATCGGAGCAGGGTTTGTTACGAGCCTATTTTTCATATAATGTACTAAAGGTAGCTCTATATAGGAATAAACCAGGCACCCTCCTGCCGAAGAAAGAAAGATAAAAAGAAGGGTCGTCACCCAGCCTCCCACTAGTTCAAATAAGGAAAATGCAGCAAACAGCTCAGAAAGCACGTCGAGCAGCACGAGATGGGAAAGATAAATAGAGAATGCTGCTCTTCCCAAATAGTCCAGGGCCCGGGGGAGGTAAATATCTTTTCTAAGGTCAATGGACCCCAGGCCAAGGAGAAGAAGAATGGAAGCGGCAGCTGTTGTGAAATCAAATGCTAAAGGAAGCCATTCATAATGGTAGTTGGCCCACGTCAGCGGAAATCCAGCCAGCCCAAGCGCAGTAAGCAGCCAGCCAATACCGGCAGGAAAGGGTGCACGGAGCACAAGCCAGGCGCTCGCGATCCCGGCGGCAAACATAAGGTTATACTGGCTGAATGCAAAATACACAAGCTCTTGATCTCCTGGTACAAGACCGAGCGAATATAACAGCGATCCGGCTATCCAGAACATAAAGAAACCTCGTGCTAGCTTCTGCTGTTTCAAAAAGAACAGGGAAAAAACGGCATAAAACAATACGGTGTGAATAAGAGACCAGGCGACAAGAAGAATGGGATCAAGCGCCTGATTACTCGGAAGCAGAAGCAGGGAATACCACAATGTGGCAGCCTCTGTTTCATGACCAACGCCAAAATGAGCAGGCAGAAGCACGATAATCATCAGCCATATAAAGGATAAGAGCCAATACAGCGGATAAATGCGAATAAACCGCTGCAGCAGGTAAGGACGAAGTTCCGCAGGATGAGCCATTTTTTTATAATAAATATAAAAAACCATAAAACCGGTGAGCGTAAAAAAATAGTTCACTCCGCCGGAAAGCGGATAAACGGAAAGCCCCAGAAAATCAAAGTCAAAGTAATACATAACGCTGGCGGCCGCATGAAACGTTACGACCATCAACGGGACTAAAGCTCGTGAAAACTGAATAAGGGCCAGTTTTTTTCGCGGCACCGGGTACTCCTCCTGTGTAAGTAAATGTATGTAAAGAACTGTATCATGATTTTCATTCTTAATAAAGAACAATAATGTCATTTTAAAATAAAAGCAGGATAACAGTCTGTCATAAAGAAATCAATTAAAGAAAAGAAGGAGGAGAGCAGCATGAATAGTATTCATTTAATCTGTTTAGGGGTAAAAAATATCGAAGCTTCACTGGCTTTTTATCGGGACGGGCTGGGATTTGAAACCACAGTAGAAGAAAAGAAGCCGGCGATTGTCTTTTTTAATAATGGAGGTACCAAGCTGGAGCTTTTTCCGCTGGGAAATCTGCAAAAGGAAATAGGAGAAGCAGCGGCAGTCGCGTCAGAAGGGTTTCCCCGTTTTACGCTTGCACATAACACTACCTCCAAAGAAGAGGTCGATTCACTCTTGAGCCGGGCGGAACAGGCAGGAGCGGTTATTGTAAAAAAAGCAGTAATCCAGAGCTGGGGAGGATACAGCGGTTATTTTAAAGATCCGGATGGGTTTATATGGGAAGTAGCATATGGGGAAGACTGGACATTTGATGACCAGGGCATGTTGATTATCCCCTAGCACTGTTTCCTTTTACTAATTGACAAATAACAGCGCGTGCGATTTAATCAACTCGACCCACCGTTTTCTTTTGGTATAAAATGGTGTGCTTACAAAGGAAAATGGGAGAAAACAAATCATGAAAAAAAGAACATATCAGGAAGGGACCCACAGGCATTTTCTGGCCCTTGCCCTTCCTTTAACCCTCGCAACAATTACGACCCCTGTTCTTGGGGCCGTAGATACGGCGGTGGTAGGCTATTTGGATTCGCCTCATTATCTCGGCGGTGTAGCTGTGGCAGCCCTGATTTTTAATACACTGTACTGGCTCTTTGGTTTTCTAAGGGTCAGCACGTCAGGCTTTACAGCCCAGGCAGCAGGAAGAAGCTCTGCTTCGGATATGAATATCTTGTTTGCCCGCCCCCTGCTCCTGGCAGCTCTGATCGGTTCTCTGTTTATTTTGTTTCAGCATCCTATTAGAGAAGCAGCTTTTGCGCTGCTCCAGCCTCCGGCTCAAGTGGCAGCTCAGGCTGACGCTTACTTCAGCTTTCGGATATGGGGAGCACCTTTTGCACTGATGCAGTACGTAGTTATCGGCTGGCTTGTAGGAAGTTCCAAAGTGAATATAGCGCTTTTGCTTCAGCTGGGCGCCAATGTGCTTAATATGGGATTGGACGTTTTGTTTGTGTTTTACATAGAGATGGGTGCAGCGGGTGTCGGCCTTGCTACGCTGATTGCCGAAGTATCAGCCGCAGCGGCAGGTCTCAGCTATGTTCTTTGGAAAACCCGGATGCCTTTTTCTCTTTTCCGGTCCGGGAGCCTGTGGAAAAAAGAGCCTTTACTGCATATGCTGCGCGTCAATCGCGACTTATTCATCCGGACTACCTGTCTGCTGGCTGTATTCGTCTGGTTTACTTCTTCCGGTGCCCGATTTGGAGAAGTCATTCTTGCGGCTAACGCTATTTTATTTCAAATCCATTTTATTATGGCTTATTTTTTCGACGGTCTTTCCAATGCCGGGAGTATTACATCCGGTCGGGCGATAGGCCGGCAGAACAAACCGCTCTTGTGGAAAGCGATGAAAATAGGAATGCTGTGGTCCGGGATTGTAGCTGCTGCAGCGACGGCCGTTATGCTGCTTGCCGGACCTTCTATAGTAGGCTGGTTTACCTCTATTGCTGAAGTTCAGGAAACGGCGGTGAAGTACAGCGGCTGGGTGGTATGGTTTCCTGCCGCCGGATTTGCCGGGCCAGCTGTATGGATTCTTTATTGGTGCGACGCAGACCGCTCCAATTCGCAATTCGCTGATATATTCAATGATTGTCTTTTTTTTCGTGTTATGGGTGTTTATTCCTATTCTAGGAAACCATGGACTCTGGCTGGCGTTTATTCTATTTTCACTTTCCCGTTCTGTCGTACTGGCAGCTTATATTCCGCGGCTGCTGAGAGATCCTTTCGAAGCAGCGAATATGGAGAGAAAATAGGAAAAATAAGAACTAAAAAAGAACCTTTTCCCTTTTAGGAGGGAGAAGGTTCTTTTGAGCCTGGTTTTCTATCCCGCACGAGCAGTAAATATGCTAGAAGAGCTAATCCGTCTGCGGTAAAAATTACAACCCCCATCGGAACAGCTGTATCTTCGCCGGCAATCCCCACTAAAGGAGCCGCTGCGGCTCCAAGAATAAAGGGAAGCAGACCTAAAAGCGCAGAAGCACTTCCTGCCCGGTGTCCCTGCGATTCCATCGCAAGTGAAAAGGAAGTAGTAGCAATAATACCGACACAAAATACAATAACAAAAATAGGAATAACAATACCGATTAACGGTGCTTCAATCAATGTCATCACCAACAACACAGTACTGGCTGCAAAAGTAAGGATAAGACCTATGGAGAGAAGCTTCTTCTCCGGCACAATACCCGCAAGACGTCCAACGATTTGGGTGCCGATAATTAAGCCGATGCCGTTCATTCCAAATAGTATACTAAATGTTGTGGGAGACACGCCGTATATCCCTTGATAAATGAATGGGGTGCCGGACACATAGGCGAAAATACCGGCCATTTTAAACCCCTGTGCCAGAGAGTATCCTGTAAAGGAGCGATCTTTTAAAAGCGAACCGAATGTTCGTATCGTCTCTCCGATATTGCTTTTAGACCGGCTTTCCACAGGAAGCGTTTCCGGAAGGGCCCATACTACGGTAGCAAACATCACTACTGCTATAGCACTTAACACAATGAAAATACCATTCCATATAGTGAATTCAAGAATGATTCCCCCGAATACGGGAGCTAAGATAGGGGCAAGGCCATTAACAAGCATCAACAGGGCAAAAAACTTTGTTAATTCTTTTCCCTGAAATAAATCACGTACGATGGCTCTGGATATAACAATTCCTGCTGAAGCGGCAAAGCCCTGGATAAACCGGCAGACGATGAGAACCCAAATAGTAGGGGCGATGGCGCAGAGGATGGAAGCTACAAAAAAAGCAGCAAGTGCTCCCAGAAGCGGTCCTTTTCGGCCGCGCACATCGCTCATAGGACCCATTACGAGCTGTCCTACTGCCAGACCGAGAAGACAGGTAGTCAGGCTCAGTTGTACGAGTGAGGCAGTAGTCTCCAAATCATCAGAAATAGAGGGGAAGCCCGGTAGATACATATCAATTGTCAGAGGACCAAAAGCAGCAAGAGATCCCAATATGACAGCCATCCATAGACGGCGTTTAGGTGACAGAACAGTAGCCATAAGAACGCCTTCTTTCTTTCCATATATATTTCCATTAAATGTATGAAGCAATTCTCTTATTGTAACGCAAAAATGAAAAAAGAAAAGAGATTCCTTATTCCTTCTGAAACCGCCGGCAATTCTTGTTATAATGAAAGAAGATAGAGAGAGAAAGAGGAGGTTACCCTTGTTGATGTGGGAAAGCATAGTATTAGCAGGTATAATACCCCTTTTACTTATTGTTCTGCTGCTGGTGCTGCTGGCAAAACAATTTGGAGGTACGATTACCACGCATGTAAGAGATACACATTTTGATTATAGCCATTTAGAAAATGGCCAGTTGGTTCCGGCCGATCCAGATTCAGCCACAAGGCTGATTGTCACTCTATTCGTGCAGGCCCACAATAGTTCAGCCGCCACGAAAGCTGTTCATAACAGACATATTGCCGTAAAAGATAAGACTGGTGCAGTAGTCCGCATTGAACTGCTCGAACAAAAGAACGTGGTGCAGGACGGGGAAAAGCAGATAGTAAAAGAGCCTGTGGGCATTATCAATATGCCACCCGGACATTTACAGGAATGGCGGCTTGAAGGAGTTATACTTGCCAATCAGCCGAATTTAACGACACCGCTGACAGCTTTTACTGACGCCGAAAGCTTTGCATTTTCTTACGATGTGCAGAAAAAGAAAGCCGGACAAACCAAAAAAGCTACAAAAGTCCTGCAGCATCAATCGTGAAAAAATGTGTAAAATGTAACACTGTGAAGGAATTATCGTCTTAATAGAGAAGTGGTTTTTAAAGCAGAAAGAGGAGGAATAGTGATGAGTTACGTAAAGAATGATCCAGAAACAGAGGAATTTATTCAATCACTCGAAGAACCCCAAAGAGAGATCTACCTATTTATGCGCAAGGAATATGACATCTTGACAGACCAGGGTGAGCATTTTGATGAAGCAAAAAATGATGAATATGTAGAACAAAAAGCAAGCGAGCATTTTGACATTTCCTCAGAAGAAGCAGGAAATGTTTTTGCTAAGACAGAATCACAGATCCGTTCCTTCCAGAATTACAAAATCTAAGCTGGTTTTCCGGTCTTATCCTTATACGTATATAACGAAAGTCTCCCAGATCCGGGAGGCTTTTTTTGTTTCATTTATCCAATACACTCAAAGACTTGTTATATAAATAAAGAGAAGGCTTTCATACAATATGCCGGAAAAAAAGAGTCTATGTTCTTTCTGAAAAAAGGTAGACAACACCTAAAAAATGTCATAGTATCATCATTCGTTGGAAAAAACAGAGCATAGGAGGTATTGTATGATAAAACACATCCAGGGTTCTACAAGAATCGTTTTACTCGTTTTTATGATGTGTACATTTGCGATTGGAATGACAGAATATGTAGTAACCGGACTTTTAACCCAAGTTGCTGCTGATTTGGATGTGCCTGTCTCAACAACCGGTATGCTTTTGAGTGTATACGCAATCAGTGTGGCGGTCTTTGGACCGATTTTGAGGATTTTGACAATTAAATTTCCTGTAAAGCCGCTTTTGTTGGCATGTATGCTGGTATTTGTGGCCAGCAATAGTATGGCTGCTATGGCACCTAATTTTGAAGTGCTTCTGCTTGCCCGATTATGTTCAGCCGCTATGCATGCCCCGTTTTTCGGCTTGAGCATGGCAGTAGCTTTCAAAATGGCGGAGGCTTCGAAAAAGTCCCAGGCGCTGGCTGCCGTGAATGGAGGACTAACGATTTCTATTATGATCGGAGTGCCTTTTGGCTCTTATTTGGGCGGAATGCTCGATTGGCGTGTCGTTTTTTGGTTAGTAGCTGTTCTGGGCACGATAGCGCTTATTGGTCTGCTATTAGCCGTACCGAATGAAAAACCGCTTCAGGCCCCTAATATTAGAAAAGAGCTCGGCGTCCTGAAAAATAAAAATGTACTGCTCGTTATTGCTATTGTTTTATTCGGCTATTCCGGTGTATTTACTACGTATACATTCAAAGAACCAATTTTGAGGGAAATTGCCGGGTTTGGTGTGACAGGAGTCACTTTTGCTTTATTTGCTTTTGGGTGCGGAGCGGTGATTGGAAACTTTGTATCCGGAAGAGTTCGTTCCGAGGTTTTAACCCAGCGTCTGTTTTTTGCGCTGGCGGCTCTTTGTATTGTACTGGGATCTTTTACATTTCTCGTACAGTGGGGGCCTGCGGCTATTCTGGCAGGTTTTCTGCTTGGTCTTTGTGCTTTTGGAACAGTGCCTCTTCTAAATGCAAAGATGATTATTGCCGGTCAGGAAGCACCTTCCCTTGCAGGAACAATCGCTGCTTCAGCGTTTAATTTATCCAATGCCCTCGGAGCTGTGATTGGAACCTTTGTCTTAAATAGTGGAGCTTCTTTTCTTGTGTTAACGTTCATTGGTGCAGGAATTACAATTTTAGGCCTTATTATTACAACCATTACGAATAGAGTAGAAGATAAAGAACTGTTTGATCCTTCCCTCTCTTAAAATGAAAACCGGTCTCCTGCTTTCCAGCGGGAATCGGTTTTTTCTAAAAAAAAGAGGGTATTGGAAAATATATACGAGAAAGGAGAAGGGCTATGCCAATTATAGAAAAATCGGTGGTTCTGGATTACACTTATAAAAACAGGCAGCAGCATACATTATCGATCTGGCTTGCCGTTCCTCCCCAAATGGCCTGCCAGCGCGTAAAAAAGATAACTTACTCCATAGAGCCGGATCACCACTCCAAACAAATGGGGCAGGAGCTTGCGTTTTACCAGCTGGCTCCGGGAGAGGCTGTTCACGTAAATACAGAACTGGATCTATATTCTTCCTCTCTGGAAGAAGACGAGGAGCCGGAGAACCTTTCCTTGAAAGAAAAACAATTTTATCTGCGGGATACTTTTTTAAGTCCGGTTAATGAATCCATGCGAACGCAGGCTGAAGCGGTAGTGAGGGAATCAGCAGATCCAATGGATAAACTGCAGGACTTATTTGAACATATCTATTCTACTTATACATATCATTTTCCACCAAACAGACGAGGAGCACCTTTCTTTTTAGAAGAAGGAAAAGGGGACTGCGGGGAATTTTCCTTTCTATTCTGCTCGTATGCCCGTGCTCTGGGTATTCCCTGCCGTTCCGTAATCGGAGCGTTCACGAAAAAGTTTCAGCCGCACGTATGGAACGAGTGTTATGTAGACGAATTTGGCTGGGTTCCCGTTGACACCAGCGTAGCCGCTTCATTGAAAAAAACGGATAATTTAACGAGGCATCCGTTGCAGCGGGGAGAAAGTACGAGAGCTTTTGATTATTTCGGCGATTTTTCAGGGCGTCGTGTTGTGTTCTGTCTTGACGCAGAGTGGCCGCTTACCCCGGAATATGCCGATGCCAAAGCGCCGGACGAACTGTCTCTTAGCACGTTTGGAAAAGAAAATTTTGCCTATGGTTTTCATAGTCTCGACGGGGCAGCTCCATACCTTCAGCCTATTTATACAAAGTTTGAAAGCAAGCCTTCTCCCGCGAAAATCAAAGACGTGCTGGGTACCTGGAACATTCGGGATGCCAGTATGTATCTGCAGAGTCTTTTATGGGTGAAACGGGCTTCTTATTACTTGTTTATCGCGGCAATGGCTGCCAGCGTAATCGCTATTCCTTTTACAGACAATATTTATTTTTTAACAGCAGGATACATGATAGGGGCAGCAGGACTTGGTGCTTCTATCCTTCGAAAAGAATACAATGGATTAGTGATTCTTGGATTTCTTATGTTGGTGATCCTTTCTATACTGTATCTAATCATATGAGACAGCGTTGACAAAAATAAACCCTCCCATTATGCTGATAGCAGAAGTTATTCTACGGAAAGAGAGGTACCCTGCCAATGAAGCAGTAATCCTGATTACAAGACGTGCCTATCATGATTGATGAAAAGCAATAAACGTCTGGACAGGATTAGTTTGTCTTCATAAGGGTACTTTTCTGCAAAACGTATTATTTAACAGGAAAAGTATGTCTTTTTTGAAAGCGGCTGATCCTCTCTAGCACATCTAGGGAGGTTTTTTTATGTTGGCAGCAGAAACAATAAATGTGGAAAAAAGCTATGGCGTCCGTAAGGTAGTCCGGAACGTCAATTTAAAAATATATGAGGACAGCCGGATCGGTATTGTTGGAAGAAATGGAAGTGGTAAATCAACGCTTCTGCAGTTAATTGCCGGCGTCGATGAGCCGGATAAAGGCCATGTGAATTTGTGGTGGCCGCCGGCGTTTATTCCACAGCTGGAGAAGGCAGAACCGTTATTTCTGACAGCGAAAGAAAAAGATATCTGGGGAGTCTCCGGCATGGATGAGCCAAAGAAGAGCGGGGGAGAAGAAACGAGGAAGAAAATTGCCGAGGCATTCTCAGCAGAAACCCGGCTTCTTTTGGCAGATGAACCGACCAGTCATTTAGATATCGAGGGAATTGAGCAGCTCGAAAAAAGCCTGAAGCGCTATCAGGGTGGCATTGTTTTAATTTCCCATGATGAGATGCTGTTGAACAACATCTGTACTGTAATCTGGGAAATAGAAGACGGTGTAGTTACAGAATATGCTGGAAATTACAGTGCTTATCAAAATCAGAAGCAACAAGAAAATGAGCGCAAAGCAAAAGAATACGAAAGCTACCATAAAGAAAAAAAGAGACTAGAAGCAGCCGCGGAGGCAAAAGAACAGCATGCCCGCCAGCTGAAAAAAGCACCGAGCCGCATGGGGAATTCGGAAGCCCGGCTGCACAAACGCAGTGTCGGCCGGCAAAAAGCTAAATTGAGCCGCGCGGGAAAATCGGTAGAAAAACGAATGACTCAGCTCGAGGAAAAAGAAAAACCGTTCGTACAGAGCCAGTTGAGCTTTAAACAGCAGCCCTTTACTCCGCTTTATGGAAAGTCAGCTGTTTTTTTAGATGAAGGCAGGATTACCCGTAACGGCCGCCTGCTTTTTCAGATGAAACAAACTGATGTGGTTCCGGGTACTAAGTTAGCTGTTACCGGCAGCAATGGATGTGGAAAAACCACGCTTCTGGAGAAAATATATCAGCAGGAAGAAGGTATCATCACAGCAAAGCCTGCGGTGATAGGCTATTTCGATCAAACAGTTTCCCGGCTTAACCTACAAAAATCTGTCCTGGAAAATGTGAAAGAAAGCAGTCTTTACACTGAACCGTTTATTCGCACAGTGCTGGCCGGTCTTCAGTTTAAAAAAGAAAAAGTGCATCAGCCTATGTTCTCCTTCAGCGGGGGAGAGCGGGTGAAGGCGGCTTTATTAAAAGTTATGATGGAGCCTGCTAACCTGCTCCTTCTTGATGAACCGACCAATTATTTGGATATGGAAGCTAAAGAAGCATTAAAGGGATTGATTCAAACGTATCCAGGCACTATTATCTTTGTAACGCATGATAGAGAATTCACAGCCGATACAGCAACACATGTAATGGAAATTGAATCGGGAAAAGCAGAAATAAGCAGGATAGCCGATTTGGAACAACCTTCAGGAGAAGAAAGGAATGAAAGAATAACGCTGCTGGAGATGAAGATAACAGAAGTGTTGAGCCGGCTGGGAGAAGCAGAGGGTGAAGAGAAAATCAAACTGGAGCAGGAGTTCCAGGAGCTTATAAAACAAAAAAATATACAAGGAGAGCAGCACTGAGCTGCTCTTTTTTTAATCTGGCATCTCCTCCTGACTGAAAGAATAAGGATATATATACAATGGTTGTCAAAAAACAGTAAGACACCCTTTAGAAAGAGTAAGCAAAAAAATCAGGAGGCGATGAGATTGTACAGAAACTTAGCTCAGCTTGTAGATGTAAGAGGACAGGTCAAAAGAAATGGATCGTTTGCTTCCAGGTCATGGTCTCAAATTACAGGCATTGCCCGACATCACTCAGCAACGACGTCAGGAGATGCTTTTTCGTTTGCAAACTATCACGTAGATACTCTTGGCTGGCCGAGCGTCGGCTATCATTTTGTTATTACGAGAGACGGGGCGATTCAATGGGCAAACAGCGTAGATCGTATTTCTTATCATGTAGGAAATAATAATACTCCGCTGATTGGAATTTGTCTGGTAGGAAGCGGTTCTTTCACCGCAGCACAGGAACAATCCTATTTTGACCTAGTTACAGCTCTGCGAAGCACAACTGGTATTAACGTATCCATCGCGAATCTGCGCGGTCACAATGAATATCCCGGACACGCTTCTAATGCCTGCCCTGGTATAAATATGGACACGGTTCGCGCTGCCATAGCAAATGGACATCCAGTAGGAGACCCGGGGCGCCCTGTGCTGCAGAGAGGCGACAGCGGGCCGGAAGTTCTTGTACTGCAAAATGATCTGATGGCTGTTGGAGAAAGTCTTCCACAGTTCGGGGCAGATGGAGATTTTGGCGCTGAAACAGAAACTGCTGTAAGGTCTTTTCAACAGAAAACTGGTCTTACTGTAGATGGAGTCGTTGGAGCTCAAACGTGGGCTGCTCTTGATCGTGCCAAAGTAGAAGGACGTCTGGTAGTCGTTACCGCGGCTTCAGTAAATGTTCGTTCCCGGCCTTCCTTCGCTGAAGATGCTATAGCCGGCCAGGTATTTCAAGGGGAAGCATTTACGGTTGTAGAGATCGTATCTGTGCCAAACAGTTCGTCTACTTTGTATCGTCTGGTTTCCGGATTGTATATTACGACAAATGAAAGCTACGTAACGCTTCGCTGACAGGAGGATAGTTAGAAAAATGAATAAAAAAAACATTAAAAAGATAGTACTATATAATGTACCGCTTATCGCTTTAGCCATTGGCTCTTTCTTTGGACTGGATAATCTGACGGAAATTGAAACGGCCCTGTCAGCGCTGATTTCCTCTATTTTCGCTGTGCTGGCATCTCTTGGCATTTACTCGAACAATGAACAGCTCACTATAAGAAACGAAATGAATCAAAAAGGATAATTTATATTCGAGCAGAACCCGGAGAAAGATCTCCAGGTTCTGCTTTTTTATGTTAAAACTGTTTCCGCCGTGCTTTTGAGAGAACAAAAGAGTCTCCTTCAGGTAAGAGCAATAGACAGTTCAAAGCTGGGATAATAAACCAACAGTCAATAGAATCCTCTCTGAATGCTAATTCATCAGAAATAGCTCTGTTTCAATATAGAGAATGTATTCTTTTGGTTATTTTTAGAAAATAATGAAATTTGAAGTAAACAGAAGAATGAGTTGCTTAGTTCGTTTTAAAGAACCTAAAATGCTTTATATAGTTCTAAATCGACTTTGTATTCTTTTTAAAGAACGTTTAGATTCTTTATTAAGAATATAAAAAGATTTAGGGGGATGGCGGATGAAAAGAAACAGGATTCTGGCCTGGGGTTTGGTGTTTGTATTGCTTATGAGTGTTTTTCCAGTGAACATGGCAGAAGCAGAGCCTGATGGCGGGGAAAAAGCGGTCATAATGTATTCTTCAGAGAATAATGAGATTGAGGAAAATCAAAAGGTATTGGATGGCATGATCAGCCGGTATACAACAGATATTTCCTATGTAAGAGCAAACGAAGCAGAAGCTGAAGATTTGGAAGGTGCCACCCATCTGTTCTATTACGGGCAGACAGAGGAGAAACTGAAGGAAGAAACAGTAGAACAATTTACTAATTTCGATGGTGTAAAAACCGCGATTGGTCAAAATGCCGACCAGTTAAGTTCTCAGCTTGATCATGTGGATACTTCTTTACAGGAAACAATGGATGGAGCTTACGAGGCAGAAAATGAAGAAAAGGCAGTAGAATTTGAGGCCCAGGCTATGTTCCCTGCCGCACCCTCAGAATCGGCAGAAGTACTGTTGTATGGAACAAACGGAAATCAGGAGAATCCTCTGTTTTTTTTAGAGGATGACATATACTATTATGCTGCTCCGGACTTAGAATCTATGCACGCTGTACTGTTGGCTAAAGAAATGCCTGAATTATTTAACCAGCCAGAAGAAGAAGGGCACCCCGGCTATTTGAGGCTGGAGGATGTTCATCCTTTGGGAGATGCAGAGCAACTGCAAGAGATAGCTGATTACTTAAAAAGTGAGAATATTCCGTATATGATTGCGGTTATTCCTATTTATACCGACCCGGAAACAGGCCGGGAATATCATTTTTCTGATAACAAAGAGCTTACTTCTGTATTGCAGGAAATGCAGGCAGATGGAGCGAGTATTGTTTTGCACGGGTATACTCATCAATTCAGGCAAAGTGAAACTGGAGAAGGGTTCGAGTTCTGGGATGTAGAAAACAATATGCCTATTTACCACGGACCAGATGAAGAAGTAGTTCAAAAAACAAAAGAAGATTTCGACAGTGCGGAAGAATTTGAAGAATACAACCAGGATAATCTGGATTATGAAAGAGCTTATATAGAGAACAGAATTGAAAGCGGAATTGATGAGATGGCCAAATATGATCTGTATCCGCTTGCATTTGAAGCTCCACACTACACAATGTCTCAAAATGGCTACAAAGTTTTGTCTGAATATTTTTCCACTTATGTAGGGCAGATACAGCTGAGCGATGAAAACTGGGAGATTATGCGGCCTATCCCAACGGTAGGACAGCCGACATATCTTCATGGGATGACGTTATATCCGGAAACGATGGGTTATGTGCAGCCGGAGGAACCTGATTCTGTCGACATTATGATGAAAAACGCCGAAGAGTATCAATTTATTGATAGGGGTGTTACTTCTGCGTTTTATCATCCTTATCTCGGTTTGGACGGTTTAATTGAAGTAGTAGAAGGTATGAAGCAGATCGAAGGTATTGAGTGGATTGATCTGAAAGAGACGGATAGTCAAGTGATAACAGATAGAGTAGAAATAAGAGCAGATAACGGCGAGATAGACGTTATGAAAGATCGGATCGCTCTTTACACTTCAGGCTTTTCCTATCCGCTCTATTTCTTAAACAATACCGTCGAAACAGTCGTTAGAGGCATAGCTGTTATCGGCGGGCTGGCAGTGCTCATATTTTTCTTTTACATTTTCAGAAACCGTTCGCAGGCAAATAAAGGATAAGGGGAGGAACCCGTATGGCAGATGTATTGTTATATACTTCGTTATTTATTATCTGGCTGATGTTGTTTTATCATATGTTTCTTATGCACGGGGGTATTTGTACTCGTTAAAGCATAAAAAACTGGAAAAAGATTGGACAAGTGAGCCGGTGGAACTTCCGACCGTCAGCATACTCATCCCGGCTCACAACGAAGAAGTCGTTATCGAGCAGACGATCCAGTCGATGATCGCCCTGCGATATGATAAAACAAAACTGGAAGTCATCGTGATTAATGATAATTCCAGTGACAACACGGGCCATATAGCAGACTTGTATGCAGCAAAGCATCCTTTCGTTAAAGTAGTGCATACAAAACCTCCTAATATCGGAAAGGGTAAGTCCGGGGCTCTAAATCAAGGATTAAAGCACGCCACAGGGGAAGTAGTTGTTGTATATGACGCGGATAATACTCCGGAACCTGATGCTGTGTATTATTTAGCTCTTGGCATCGCAAAAGATGAAAAAGCGGGAGCGGTCGTTGGTAAATTTCGAGTAACAAACGCC
Organism: Sinobaca sp. H24; assembly: GCF_023845525.1. NCBI lineage: Bacteria > Bacillati > Bacillota > Bacilli > Caryophanales > Sporolactobacillaceae > Sinobaca > Sinobaca sp. H24. Next base: position 504,083 of record NZ_JALBWT010000001.1, on the reverse strand, counting down.
AACCAGAATTTGTTAACCCGATTGATAAATATCGAAACCCTTACGTTTCAGTGGCTCGCCCAGGCCGGCCGCTGGTACTGGTTTAAAATGACTACTATTCCAGGTACAAACTTCGCGATACGGCGATCCATTCTGCAGAAACTAGGCGGATGGGATGAAAAGGCGTTGTCTGAAGATACAGAACTAAGCTTTCGCGTATACAATCTCGGCTACTATATACGTTTTTTCCCTTCGGCGGTCACATGGGAGCAGGAACCTGAAACGCTTAGAGTATGGTGGAAGCAGCGTACTCGTTGGGCACGAGGCAATGAATATGTGATTTTTAAATACTTGTTTTCTCCAATGAAAAACAAAACTGTTACGTTTGACCTTTTCTACTTTTTGTTTACCTATATTCTTTTTTTCTCCGGGATTCTTTTATCGCACGGTATTTTTGTATCGAACCTGATTTTTGATTTAGAGCTGAGCATCGGACCTATCTCTATCGTACTGCTTATCACCGGCTTTCTGCTCTTCGTAACGGAGGCGTTAATTGCGTTGAGTATGGAAAAAAAGCAGCTGACGTTTAGGAACACTATGGTTGTAGTGCTGATGTATTTCACTTATTCGCAGCTCTGGGTAGCACTGGTTGCTTATGCAACGGTGCTTGAAATCCGCAGAGTGGTATTCAAACAAGAAGTGAAATGGTACAAAACCCAGCGTTTCAAGCAGAATCCGGAAAAAAATCCAACGGATCAGAGGAGCGGATAAGATGATAAAGGTTATGACGATTCTAGGTACAAGGCCGGAAGGTATTAAGATGGCCCCGGTCATTCAGGCATTAACTCAAAGTGATCAATTTGAAAGTGTGTTTGTTAATACAGCCCAGCACCGGGAGATGCTGGACCAGGTACTCGAGCTGTTTCACATAGTCCCGGACTATGATTTAAATATTATGCAGAAAGGCCAGTCCCTGGAGCAGCTGACAAGCCGGATATTTCTGGGGCTTTCGCCTATTATAGAGCAGGAGAAACCAGATCTGGTACTCGTTCATGGGGATACAACGACTACGTTTATTGGGGCCTACGCTTCCTTTTTGAAGCAGGTGCCGGTCGCTCATGTAGAAGCCGGGCTGCGGACAAATGATATGAAGTCTCCATTTCCGGAAGAAGCCAACCGTCAGCTTGTAGGGAGGATTGCAGACTATCATTTTTCTGCAACAGCCGCTAACAGAGAGAATTTACTTCAGGAAAATAAAAAACGAAAAAATAGCTGTAGTCGGCAATACAGTGATTGATGCTTTACTTACAGTCGCTGATAAACCATACGTTTTCCCGGAGCATTTGGAATCTATTTTTCTTTCAGATAAAAAAACTATTCTGCTGACAACGCATCGCAGAGAAAACCTGGAAGAGCTGCAGCATGTCTACAAAGCTATAAATCGCCTGGTTAAAGAAAATAATGATATTCAAATCGTCTTCCCCGTGCATAAAAATCCGGTTATCCGTAAAAAAGTGTCGGAAACAATCGAAGATACTTCGAGAGTTCACCTCATTGAACCGTTGGATTATGAAAATTTTGTTCACGTTATGAAGCATTCCTATTTGGTTATCACTGATTCCGGAGGTATCCAGGAAGAAGCTCCCGCTTTAGGGAAGCCGGTACTTGTAGCCCGTAACACTACAGAGCGGCCGGAAGGTGTAGAAGCGGGGACGTTGAAGCTAGTAGGAACGTCGGAAGAAATGATATATAAAGAAGCGTCCAGGCTTTTAAATGATGAAGAGGCCTATCATGAGATGAGCCAAATCAAAAATCCGTTTGGAAACGGGGAGAGCGCTCTGGCCATTTTACAGCACATTCAAAACTGGAAGGCAGCTGACCTCAATCTTGAGAAAAAATCAGAGTCTATTATCTAAAGGAGTGGGGAGTGGTTGAAGATGCTTGTGATTATTCTAATTGTTGCAGCCTTAGTGGGAACAGGTATTTATTTATATTCCTCTTCTTCCTCCCCTTCACCTTCTTCAGAAAGAGTGGTGGATGACAAGTATCCCGTCTCTGGTTTTATTCAAACCTGGATGTTAAACGATAATGGAACTGTTGCCACATATATTCAGGATGGGGATATAGAAGACTCAGATGAAGTAAAAGGAAGAGAATCACTATCGGAAACGCTGGGATTATGGATGGATTTCGCTGTCGAAGAGAACAATGAAGAGCTTTTTCAGAAAGGATATGAACAGCTGGAGAATTATTTTTAGAAAGAAATGGGTTTGTTAACTGGAAAATTCAAGAAAACGGAGACAGGCTGGAAACGACGAATGCACTGGTAGATGACATCAGACTCGTGGAAGTGCTCTACAAAGGATTCGAAAAATGGGAAAAACCTGAATATCAGAAAACGGCTCGGAGTATTGCTGCTTTTACGACCAGCAATAATGTAAACCAAAATGTGTTGACGGACTTTTATGAGACAAACGATGAGTATGCAAGCGATGTAATTACGCTGTCGTATATTGATATGCAGGCGCTCACCCGAATGAACGAGGAAGAATTGCTGGAGCAGCAGATCTATGAAAATATGGAAAGAATATTAGAAGAGGCTCCTTTACGGAATGGATTCTTTCCAAAAAGCTATAACGTGGAAGAACAAGAATATGAATACGACGAAATCGTTAATATTGTTGATCAATCCCTCGTTGCTTTATATAGAGCGCAGAGCGGAGGACAGACTACGGCATTTCTTGAATTTATACGTAAAGAAATGGATGACCATGGAATGGTGTTCGGACAGTATGATATAGAAACAAAACAGGAAAATGTGGATTATGAATCTCCCGCTATTTATGGGATTCTGATAATGTACTGTTTAGCTGCAAACGAAGAAGAGCTGGCAGTGGACATATTTGAACGTTTAAAAGTACACCAGAACAGCAGGAATAGTGATCAATATGCAGGAGGTTACTCAGTGTATGATGACGACACCCACATTTTTGATAATCTGCTGCCATTACTTGCAGAACAGCAGCTGCGCAAGGATGAACTGATTTAACAGAAGAGGTAATGTGAATATTATATTCGATATATGTAAAGAGCAGACCAAAGCAGTGTACTGTTTTGGTCTGCTCTTTTGTGCCTAGAAGGAAGCTGCGGGATAAAAAGCCCGGTGCAGCTCTGCAGCAACAATATTCCATGCTGCGACAGCTTCCTTTTCGGGACCGGTGTTCATAAATGTGTGGGTGCAGTCAGTCTTTAAACAATTCATATCGGACTGGAATCTGTGCGTCTTGCAGCTTGTTAGAATAACGCTCTATTTCAGGACGAAAAGCATCATATTCACCGGCAATAATTAATGCAGGAGCTACCTCCCTTACATCAGCCGCCAAAACAGGAGAAGCAAGCGGATTGGAGGCCTTTTCAATCGTTGGCACATAGCAGGCATTTAAAAAGCCGGCAGCCTGAGGATATTTTGCCCTCAGCGGGTCCGGTTCCGGTTTATCGGCATGAGGGGTAATGAAGTCCAGCATCGGTGCAGAAAGAACCTGCAGCACGGGCTGTTTTTCCTGGCGCTGTTTGAGAAGCAGGCAGACAGCTGCAGCGAGATTACCCCCTGAGCTCTGTCCGCCGACAGCGATCTTATCCGGATTGATTCCTAACGTCTGGCCGTTGCTGCGAACCCATTGGATTACTTGATAACACTCTTCGAGCGCACCTGGAAATGGCGTTTCAGGGGATTTACTATAGTTCACGTTAACGACCACAGCACCGGCCTGGTTAGCTGTGAGCCTGCAGTATGGATCGTCTATGTCTTTATTATTCATAATAAAGGCTCCTCCATGAAGGTTAATGTACACGGGGAGTGAGTCGTTTATGGATGTTAAAGGGTAATAGCAGGTGAGATGTATCAGCCGTCCGTCTGTTTCCAATAAAAAATCCTGAACTCCCCGGACAGCTTCCAGATCCACGATGGATCTGCCCGCTTCTTTATCAGGAAGGGTGCGCAGTATAGTTGCAGCAATTGTTTTTAGCATAAATAGTCCTCATTTCTTTTTTTACTTATACCCTTCCCGAATGAAATGTAATCGAAGCAAGGGCTGGAGAGAGTAATTTCCAGTTAAAAAGGGTATATTAGAGAGAAGAAAAATTTGTTATCGTTTTCTTTTTAATGAAGAAATAAACATAATTTTATTACAAAGGGGTCTGCAATTATGTCCGAACAAGTAACTGTTATCGGTGGAGGACTTGCAGGTATGGCATCTGCGATCCGCTTAGCCGGAGAAGAATATAATGTAACGATTATTGAAAAAGGAGAGCGCCTGGGCGGCAAGCTCAATCAGCGTATGGGAAAAGGATATATTTTTGATACCGGTCCGTCTATTCTGACGCTTCCCTGGGTGCTGGAAGAGCTATTTGAATCAGTTGGTAAGGATGTCCATGATTATTTAGACATACAGCGCATTGAACCAGGCTGGAGAACCTTTTTTGAAGATGGGACGAAGATTGACTTAACAAGCGATCTTCCTAAAATGCTGGAAGAATTGAAAAAGGTATCAAAAGATGATGCCTCCCGCTTTTTTGAGTATCTGGATTACTGTAATAAAATGTACGATTTAAGCATGAAGTCTTTTTACCGGGATAGTATTTCAGGAGTATCTGATCTTCGAGCCAATCATTCCCTCAAAGAAATGTGGGCAATGGATCCGTTTCATTCCCTGAATCAGACGACGGAGCGGTTTTTTAAGGACAAGCATCTTCAGCAGCTGTTTAATTTTCTCATTATGTACATCGGCTCCTCTCCTTATGAGGCTCCTGCTATGTTATCCCAGATGACTCATGTCCAGCTGGGTGTGGGCGTTTATTATGTACAGGGAGGCATGTACAAGATAGCAGAAGCGATGGAGAGCGTACTTGAGGAGCAGGGTGTAAGCATCCGCCTGAATACAGAAGTAGAGAAAGTCACAACGAAAAAGAAAAAGGTGACAGAAGTTCATTTAGCCGGCGGCGACGTGCTTACTCCGGATCTTGTCGTATCCAATCTGGAAGTTATTCCTTTTTACGAACACTTAATGGAGAGCAAAAAAGCTCCGTAAAAAAGCCCTGGCCGACCGCAAAAAGTTTGAGCCTACGGTATCCGGACTCGTGCTTCTGCTTGGAGTGGATAGTAATTATGATAAACTATCCCACCATAACTTCTTTTTCTCTGAAGACCCTGAAAAAGAGTTTCATCAGATTTTTAAAGAAAAGAAGCCGGCTGATGATCCTACTGTATACGTTGGAATTTCTTCAAAAAGCGATTCCTCGCAGGCGCCTGCCGGCAAGGAAAATATGTTTGTCCTAACGCATGTCCCAGCGCTTCAAAAGGGAGAAGACTGGAACAAAAATATGGCAGGCTATCGTGACATTATACTTTCCAAGCTCGAACGCATGGGAATGACCGGTCTGCGTGATCGGATTGAATATGAGCATACATTTACACCAAACGATATTGAATCTCTCTACGGCTCCAATGGAGGGTCAATCTACGGAGTAGTAACGGATCGTAAGCTGAACGGCGGATTTAAGATGGATACGACGAGCAGCGTAGTGGATAACCTTTATTTTGTCGGAGGCGCTACACATCCAGGAGGCGGTGTTCCGATGGTCACTTTATCCGGTCATATGGCAGCCAATGCTATTCTGGAAAAGCACGGAAGCCCGAAAAAAGCTGTAAAATCCTGAGGTGAATAGTCATGTGGTTTCTTGTAACAGCAGTACTGGTGACCCTTCTGCTTTTTTGGCAGAGGGTCTCTTTTCCTATCACTCCGGAAAAAGAAACCGGCACATATTCGGTTATTATTCCGGCACGTGATGAAGAGAACAATCTGAAACGGCTGCTGCCGTCTCTTTTAGCTGTTCCTAATAAAAATCGGGAAATCATCGTGGTTGACGATGATTCGAGCGATAAAACAAAAGAGACAGCGGCCTCTTTCGGGTAAAAGTAATCAGCACTCCTCCTCTTCCTGATGGATGGATGGGCAAATCCTGGGCCTGTTTCCAGGGAGCAGAGCAGGCAGAAGGAGATACGTTCTGTTTTTTAGATGCGGATACGTGGTTTTCACCGGACGGACCGGATCGAATGATTCGATACTTAGAACAATCAGGAACGGTTTCTTTTGTCACCGTCCATCCTTTTCATTTTATGTATTCTTTCTGGGAAAAACTGTCGGCTGTTTTTCATTTAGTTGTGTTTGCCTCTTCTGGAATTACTCATATCTTTGCGAAACAGAGCAAATCGCAGGAGGATTTGGGCCGTGTCTCTTAATAAGGAGAGAGACCTATTGGAAAATGGGCGGGCATGCCTGTATCAAAAAAGAAATTGTAGAACATTTAGCATTTGCCCGAAAAGCGCAGCAACAGGGAATAGAAACCCGTGCTTTCAGCGGCAGAGAAGTATTGAATATGAGAATGTATGAAGCAAAGCTGATGGATGTGATTCAAGGCTGGTCGAAAAGCTTTGCTTCTGGAGCCAAAACAGCTTCTCCATGGCTGACTGCAGCGAATGTGATATGGATTACAGCCGTCGTTTCTTTTTTCGTAAACAGTCCTGAGGCTGGATGGTGGAGCCTGGCCGGATATTTGGTGATTGCGCTGTGGCTCTACAAAACGCTTCGGGATATTGGGAATTTTCAGTGGTTCGATGCTCTGCTGTTCCCGGTATACTTCTTGTTTTTTATCACGATATTTGTATATTCACTTCTTAAAACATTTTTCTTTAAAAAAGCGACGTGGAAAGGCCGTAATATTGCAGGGAAGTAGAGAGAGGGGGCACGTAAGATGATTTGGATAAATGCAGCAGCCTGGCTGTTTATTCATCTGAGCATTGGAACTGCCGTGTATTTTCTTTCTTCATCTGTGATAGCTTCTTTTTCGTGGCTGTATAGAATCCGGGAATGGGAAGAAGATGGAAAAGTATACGATGCGCTTAAAATTAAAAAATGGAAAGACCGTCTTCCGGAAGCAAGCTCCTGGACAAAACTTGGAATTTCCAAAAGCACCCTGAGTCTTCGAAATACGAATGATATTGCGGTATTTTACACGGAAGCAAATCGCTCCGAGCTTTCGCACTGGCTGCAGATTCTGCCGGCTCCACTTTTCTTCTTATTTAATGAACCATGGGTCGGCTGGTTTATGATTGTTTATGCGGTTGGTTTTAATCTCCCCTTTATCATGATTCAGCGCTACAACCGGGGACGGCTGCAGCGCTGGGAGAGAAAGCGTATCTAGAGAGATTAGATGCCTATACTTGCAACGATGACAATCAACAAAACAATAAAGATGACGATTGTAATGATGAAACTGACAACTGCGGCTCCTATGGATTTTCCAATAGAAAATCCATTAGCTTCTCCGAACATGCCAATGATTAAAATAAAAGACCATACGGTCAGAAGGTTTACAGCGATGGAATAGAGTTCAACTATGACAGATGTTTCTGTAATAATTCCTGTTATATGAAGCAGGAAAAGCAGGACGGTCACAGGCAGAATGATAATATAGGGAAATAAAGAAAGACCGTAGATTTCCATCATTTCTTTATACGTTGCTTTTCCTTCGAAAATCACAGCAATCAGCTTCATAAACGCAGCAATGACAAAGAACAAAACAACCGTACCGGCAGTAGCTATTAAAATCAGAACCGGCTGGCTGAGCATTTCCTCTTCCTCTGCTACAGGCAGGAAGGAAAATTCAAACAGCGAGGTAATAATGGATAATGCCAGAATAGAAAAAGCAATAGGCAGCAGCGGCCGTTGTTCTTTTAAAGCGGCATACTGTTTTCTTGGATTAATCATTAAACGAAAAAGATTGGAAAGCATATATACACTCCTCTTATACAATAAATGGAAAATATTTAAAAAATTAGTATACCACACACAAAAACCAGGAGCAAAGCAGCTCCTGGTTTTGTGTATTATTTTTCTTTTTTAGAGATAGTAAAAGCCTGTTTCATACCATTTTTAATGGAGAATTTGCCATACATCAGCACGCCGCCTTTGTATATTCTGGCAGCCAGCATGTTAATAAGAAAAGCGCTGGCGGTAAGAATAGCGATGATCAAAATAATTTCCCAAACAGGAACCGAAGTCATGCCTATTCTTAAGAACAGCAGCTGTGGTGTGAAAAAGGGAATGTACGATAAAATTTGAATGATCGTTGCATCTGGAGCATTTAAGCCAAAGATGGCTATAAAAAATGCAACCATAGCTACATAAATGAGCGGCTGGATCGCCTGGTTCACTTCTTCTGCGCGGCTGACAAGCGCTCCGAGCATAGCGGCGATACCACCGTACAGGAAATAGCCTAGTACAATAAACAGCAGGGCATATAACAGCAGAGATATTTCAATTGTTTCACTGAATAAGCCCTCCAGAATGTTATCCCCGCTGATGGCGTCGCCAATGAGCGCAGCTGCGGCTAATACGACTACATTTAAAAGACCGACAATCCCAATACCTACAAGCTTTCCAAACATTTGTGTAATAGGATTAACACTGGAAACAATTAATTCCATCACCCGGGAAGACTTTTCAGTAGCGACTTCTGTCGCGATCATAGATCCAAACATAATGACGAGCAGATAAATCGCAAATACAAGAGCATACACCATCCAATAAGCTTGATTGTGTGCTTCTTCGGTCTGGACTTCCGCTCCTTCAGTCAAAGGCTGCTCGGAAAATGATACCGGTTCGTAGATGGTGGCGAGCTGCTGCTCATCAAGATTGAGTTCATTCGTAACAAACCCTTCTTTAATACGCTGCACATCCTGATTGATCACCTGACCATCCTGAAAATCACTCTCACTGCCGTACAGAACAGCGTCCAGCTCAGCCGGCTCTCCTTCCAGCGTGAGGACAAATGCATATTCCTCCTCTTCTGCTGCAGAGAGGGCCTCTTCTTCTGTACCAGAATAATTTTCATAGGCAAAGGAGCTTTCTTCGTAGGAGGCGAGAGCCGCTCCCATTTCTTCGTCTTCTGATGTGTTGTCTATAACGGCTACATTCGATGCTTCTCCAGCCTCGTCATCGGAAAAGGAGGATAATATACCGGCAGCGTTCATTAATCCTACAACCAGTATAATGGTAACAAGGCTTGACCAGAAAAAGGATTTGGAGCGTATGCGTTTTGTCATCGTATGGGCAACGGTAATCCAAAAATTATTCATCGTTTTCTACACCTGCCTTATCAATAAAGATATCGTGCAGGCTGGGCTGTTCTACTTCAAATTTACGGACAAATCCTTTTTCGGCAATGCGCTGAAAGACGGGTTCTGCAACCGTCTCATCCTTTACACGGAGCACCGCTCCATTTTTATGCTGCTGCAGGTCCAGAACGCCTGGGACATCGTGGAGGAAAGCAAGGTCATAGTCGGCCTGTACCGATATATTCTTTACGCCGTAGGAGTGCTTTATATCCCGCAGGTTTCCCTGCAGTACTGCCTTTCCGCGCTTAAGCATAATTAAGTCTTCGCACATTTCTTCAACATTTTTCATTTGATGGCTGGAAAAAACAATAGTAGTGCCTTGCTGTTGAATGTCCTGAACAGCCTGCTTCAGCATATCGGTATTTACAGGATCGAGTCCGCTGAAGGGTTCATCTAAAATCAAAAGCTCTGGTTTATGTAGGACAGCTGCAATGAATTGAATTTTCTGCTGATTTCCCTTGGACAGCTCTTCAATTTTTTATTCTCGTATTCCGGTACTTGAAACGTCTCAAGCCATGCCTGCAGGGCGGGAACGATACTGGCCTTTTTCATTCCTTTCAGCCTCATTAAGTAAATGATCTGTTCTTTTACTGTCAGCTTGGGATAAAGGCCTCTTTCTTCCGGCAGGTATCCAATTAAACTAGTGCGCTTATAGGAGAGAGGATGACCGTCCCAGGTTACGGAACCTGAAGTGGGATCAAGCAGCCCGAGAATCATACGGAATGTAGTGGTTTTGCCGGCTCCGTTTGCTCCAAGCATCCCAAACATGCTGCCTTTTTCTACAGATAACGACACCCCATCCACCGCTTGGTGAGAGCCAAATCGTTTCGTTACATTGTTAATGACGAGCGTCAATGGTCATACCTCCTGATCGTAGTAGTTGTTAGATCTTCTTTTACTATGATGGAAAGTGAAAGTAATATCAATTCTTTTAGTATATTTTAATACACTGTAGTTAACCGGTGTGCTTCTTTTGCTCTTCTTTTTTTTGACCCAGTGCCCGTCTTCAAGCTGATACCCTTTTCCTTTCATTCGTATAATGTAAAAAATAAAGGAAAGGACGGCACCGCCTGCGAATAAAGAAGCCTGAAAAATAATGTCTCGAAGAGGAAAATCAAAGGAATAGGAGACAAGGAGAACACCCCCTACAAAAGCTAATATAGCAAACAAAATATCCGGTTTAAGGTTAAAGTCTTTATCCGCCTGGGATAATGAATCTTCGGTCGTTTTCTTCAGGCGGGTGTCCACGTATAAAGAAATACCGATTAATAGAATAAACCCGATAAAGTAGTTGTTCGTTGATCTTGCAATAGAATCACTAGGGGAGGGTTCTGTGAACGAAACGGATCCCAGGAAAATCAGAAGAACAAAAAGCCCCCCAAATCTCAGCTGCCATTTAGACGGATCAAATCTTCTTTTCATTCTATCCACCTCATTATAGAAAAATCACCGGGCCTGTTTTAATCTGCGCAGGCCGGCCAGGCATCCTAAATAGGAAGCGGCCAGGGCAGCGATGGCCGCTGAAATGCTTTGAAATAGTAAAAAGAATAGAAAAAAAGGAATAATAATGTAACGTTTTTTGAATCTGGAAGAAGCAGCAAAAGAAACAAAAAAAGCAAATAGAAAAATCACGGCATGAAATAAAATAAATGGACCAATAGGCATAGGCCGGCTCCTTTGTTCAAACAGATGGTATAATTCAAAAAGATGATTTGTTAAAAATATTCTTCTATTTATAGAATAAATTGTAAATTAATCCTATCATAAATCCGCCCGGATACTAAAGATTTTTCCCGGGCAGGACAATAAGTGAAAACAGCGAAAGAGACTAGAGAGGGCTCAGTAGTCAGGGGGAGAAGAGTACGATGAATATTGCTATTATATTTGTCATTCTTATAGGAATTGCGGCTGTGGCGATTACGCTTGGTTTAACAAAAATAACAGACGAAGAAGACAAAAAGTACGATTCCGGCAAAAGTACATCAAATATGCTGGTGCTCTATATTATTATTCTGCCTATACTAGTGATTCTTGTAGGAATTGCGGCCAGCATGGCCGTTTTTTCTTAAAGGGGTTCTACTGCCAGCGTTTCACAGCATAATGATAAAAAGCGTACATCAGCACAAACAATCCTACTGCGAGAGGCTGCAGCGTGATGAGATAGTAAGGCCATTCTCCAAGCCAGTCAAATGGAGTAGGCGAGGGCGGTTTTTCCATTAAGTACATATAATTGCCGCCTGTCAGGGTATTTACGAAAAATACAATGGCCGCAAGCCCATTCATTACAAGCCATACTGGAAAAAGTGAACGAAAGGTTATCGGTGTTCTTTCGATAATAAGCTTATAGAATACGGCTGTAATGACGAGACCGTGGGTTATAAAAAAATGCAGAAAGCGCAGATGGGGAAAGCCGTAGTTATCGATATCAGGAAAGACCAATGTTAGAGAAGCACTTGTCGCACCGGCATAAAAAGCAAATGCTGTCCAAAAGGAGGGTCCTTTTGTCAGAAGCATAGCAATTGCGGCCATCCAGGCAAAGCTGCTTAAATTTAAAGGCAGGGCAAAACGAATATCCCAGATTCCTTCAAAAGCGTACCAGACGTGCAGCCATATTTCTGATAGAAGAAGTATGGCTGCAGCGCTCCAGCAGAAAGTTTTCTGGAAAACCTGCGACTGCCGGAGCGGGCGCCGCCAGACAAGTAGGAATATACAACTTAAAATAACAAATGCAAATACAAGAAGATGGGCAGAACCGAACGGATCAAATCCCGGCCCATCATGATGAAATTCCGTCCACCACATAGAGATACCCCCTTTTTATATGGTTCCTTTCTTTCCCATAACCTTTTTTGGAATACTTTAACCGCTTAACCCCATGGGTATGTTTTTAGTGAAAAGGGTATAGAAGCAAAAAAGAGGTGATAACATTGTGCGGTAGATTTACGTTATATTCTTCTTCCACAGCCATCGAACAGGAAACAGGTACAGCGATTCCTGAAATGCAGCCAAATTACAATGTAGCACCCACCCAGCTTGTGTTGACGATTGCTTCAAATCATGAACAGACGAAGGCGGGATTTTTGAAGTGGGGGCTTGTGCCGTCCTGGGCTGATGACCCTTCCATCGGTCACAAAATGATTAACGCGAGAGCGGAAACAGTAGACGAAAAACCTTCTTTTAAAAAACTGCTGGAGCGAAGACGCTGCCTCGTAGCAGCTGACAGCTTTTACGAATGGAAAAAAAGGGCAAAGAAAAGCAGCCGTATCGTATTACGGTAAACGATGAAAGTATTTTCACATTTGCAGGGCTCTGGGACAGATGGGAAGGCGAAGAAGAGACAATTACTTCCTGCACTATTATTACAACAGAAGCCAATGATTTAATGAAAGATCTTCACCACCGGATGCCGGTAATTATTCCGAAAAGCCAGAGGGAAAAGTGGCTGCATCCCGATACGTCTAAAGAAGAAGCAAAAGCGATGCTCAAACCCTACGACAGTCAGCAAATGACAGCATATCCTGTAAGCCGTGCAGTAAATAGTCCTAAAAACAACACTCCCGACCTATTAGAAAAACAATAAGGAGGCGCTGCTATGTCCCTGCAGAAAAAGTATGTACCGGAAGAATGGGATCATCAATATGCAGAAGTGAATGGAATAACGGTTCATTATGTGCAGGCCGGAACGAATAAGGCTGCTCCTATACTGCTGCTTCATGGATTTCCACAGAGCTGGCTGATCTGGAGAGACCTTATCCCAAAGCTGGCGGAGGATCATTATGTACTGGCTGTTGATTTACGAGGGTACGGGGATTCGAGCAGGCCGGAAGGGCTTCACGAATATGACAATGAAAAAATGGCTGCGGACGTGTATGGTCTGGTGCAGCTGCTGGAGCTTGAAAATATAGCAATGATTGGTCATGACCGGGGAGCGCGTGTTACCAGAAGATACGCCCTGGACTACCCTGAAAAGCTTGCAGGTATCGGACTGATTGACATTCTGCCGCTGGAATACATTTATGATAACCTCACAGCAGGCGAAGCGGCAGAAAAGTATTGGCACTGGGTATTTCAAGTCGTGCCTGATGTACCGGAGACATTAATTGAAGGCAAGGAAGAAGCGTATTTAGAGTTTTTTTTAAACGTTCCCCCGTTTAATGGAAGTCTTTAAAGCAGATGGGGCCTGGGAGGAATACCTTCGAACCTGGCAGAAAAAAGGGTCTGTGCAGGCCGCTTTAAATGATTACCGGGCTTCGTATCAAGTGGATCTGCCCAGGTACAGAGAGAAACAAAAGAACGACATAAAAGTGGAAGTACCCGTAATGCTGCTTTGGGGAGATACAGGAAACTTAGCAGGCCAGCCGGTAGTCGATATTTGGAAGCAGAAAGCCTCTTCCATCGTTATGGCTGAAGAAGTAGAAAACTGTGGGCATTATGTCCCGGAAGAACAGCCGGATATAACATTTAAGTACATTCAGGCATTTACAGAGGATTTATTTTCAACATAAAAGAGCCGGGGCATCTGCCGCCCCGGCTTTACTTGTGTTCAGAAAGAGTAAACCCTATATGCTTTAAAGCTGTTTCCAGACTGTGTACGATTTTGATATTTAACTGCAGCAGTGATACGGCTCCTGTCTGGTTTTGGGCAAAATCTGGTGAAATACCGGTAAGAATAGCTTCAATACCCATCAATTTAAGCGATTTAACAAGGTCGATTAATACTCTTGGAAAAATACCGTCCAGTATAATCAAACCGGATAAATCAATAATAAAATAGTTAATATGGTGAGAAGCTCCATAGCTTAAAACAGACTGGGTGATTTTATCCGCCCGTTGCTCATCTACAATACCTTGAATACTAAGGATGGAAACGCCCTTTGTGATCGGAATGATCGGTACGTTCAAGAATCCCATATTAAATTTGGTTCGGTCCAGTTCAATAATGTGGGAAAGAATTTCTGCCATTGATTTTAAGTAGTTAACGTCTTCTTCGGTGAAATTATTTTTTTCTCTATCCATTACGCAAAGAGTGCCGAATACATTTCCCTCCAGATCAAAGAGAGTAACTCCCAGAAATCCTTTTACTTTAAATTCATCCGTTATTTTTAAATGTTTCATTACATTTTCTTCGTTCACATTGTTTGTAAAAAAAGAGTGGTTCTTTTCTGATAAAATCATCTGGCAGTAGGTGTCTGAATGATCAAGTGAGTACCCTTCCGGGACGATGAGATCTTTTGCGTTGTAGGAGCTGAGAGCAGTCATGCTTTTATCGCCGCGCAGGGCAACATACGCTGTATTTACATTTAAACGTTTACTTATAATATGAAATATCTTCTGAGAAACAGATTTTAATGAAGAAAAATCAGAAGAGTGTAAGTTATATTCATTCGACACTTGCGAAAACTCCCTTCGCTGCTGGTACATGATAATAAAATGATCTACTGGCATATGAAGTTGAATATATCACTTTCCGTCTTTTTTTTCTATAAAAAGCAATTATGAAAAAAAGCAGAGTTTTTTTGCTATTTTTATGGACAAATGTTATCCATAATGGATACAATGTGTCTATATTAATAAAAAGGATGAGTGCTGTGAAAATGAAAACAGGAGTAGAACAGGCCGCCTGCATTCTGGCGATGATTTCTACACAAGAAGAGCATAAATTAGTCAGCAGTGATGTGATCAGCTCTAAGCTTAAAGTATCGTCATCTTATTTGAAAAAAATGCTAAGAAAGCTGGTAGTGCATGAGCTGATTGTTTCAGTTCCGGGAAATCAGGGGGGATTCGGCTGACAAGACCGCCTCAGGATATAACGATTTATGATGTGTTTGTTGCTATTGAAGAAGACACGCCTTTTATAGAATTAAACGGGTTAATTCCACTGGCATTTCCGGACTCGGAAGTAGCGCCCGAAGGAGAGGCCTTATTGAATGACATATTCGCCGAAGCACAAGAAAACTATTTTTCTACTCTAAAGAAAGTAACGGTTGCAGATGTACTAAAACAAATTATCGGAACAGATCAATTCAGAATTATTGATTGGAATCAAAAGCCGGATCATGAGGATATCCAGGCACTGCGCCGGAAAATGCAATTAGGAGACGATGTCGAGTGAAAATGATAAAAGCGGAATGGCGCCATTTGCTGCAAAACAAAAAAATAATGGTAGTGGTGCTTGCAGTTATTCTTATTCCTCTTATTTATGCCGGGATTTTTCTGCGGGGGGCCTGGGATCCCTTTGGAAATGCAGATCACCTTCCTGTAGCTGTTGCAAACGAAGACAGGCCTGCAGAGTATGAAGGAGAGACATTAAACGTTGGCCAGGAAACCGTAGATAATTTAAAAGAAAACGATGAGCTGGACTGGATATTTACCAGCGAAGAAAAAGCCCGGCAGGGAGTGGAAGACGGCGAGTATTATATGGCCGTAGTCATTCCTGAAAATTTTTCGGGAAATGCTGCTACTGTTTTCGATGAACAGCCCGAAAAAATGGAGCTTGATTATTATACAAATCCAGGTTTAAACTACACTGCCGGACAAATCAGTGAACAGGCAGCCGAAGGACTTTATGAAGAAATCGCAGATAGTGTATCAGGAGAATATGCAAAAGCGATGCTGAGCCAGTTTGGTGATATTGAAGAAGGTCTGCAGGATGGAGCGGAGGGAGCAGGGGAATTAAAAGAAGGAAATGAAGAGTTGGAAAGCAATCTAGCTGTTCTGTCTGATAGTACTTTGACCTTCCGAGATGGGCTGGAGGAAGCAGCAGATGGAAGCGGTGATATTGAACGAAGCATGGGAACGGCAGCAGCCGGTGCGCAAGAGCTAAATGATGGAGTAAATACGTATACAAGAAGTGCCGGGGAGTTGAATGAAGGCATCCAGCAATACGTATCCGGTGCTGAAAATCTCGATGAAGGAGTACAGGAATATACTGGAGCAGCCGGGGAATTAAACAGCGGTATCCAGCAGTACACCAGCGGAGTAGAGGAGCTGAATGAAGGCATTCAAACTTTTTCTACAGGTACAGAAGACCTGGGAGAAGGGCTGGAGCAGTACACGAGCGGAACGGGGCAGCTGGAGGAAGGATTAGTCCGTCAGCAGGAAGGCACGGAAGAACTAATTTCCTATAATGAAGAGCTGGTTAGCGGAAGCAGTGCGCTCGCTTCCGGCCTGGAAGAAGCAGCTCCCGGCGTGCGCGCGTTAAATGAAGAGGTACAGGCGGTTGCATCAATGGCAGACGCATTAGGCAATGTAAATTCATCCGCCATTGAAGAAGCTGTGGAAGAAGCAGCTGGAGATATTCACCTGGAAGCTGCCGCTTCTTCTGAAGAAGCAGAACGAATAACCGAAGCGTTAACCTCGATCGCGGCCATGGAACAGGGCGGCGCACAGATAGAAGGAAGAGCCGAAGTGGAAGAAGCCCTTCAGGGTTTAGCTGAAGCTGTAGATCGTTTAGAGGAACCTGCCCCTTCTTCAAGCAGGGATCAGATGACAAGCTTGATAAACAATACATCGGCCGAGCTGACAGAAGAGCAGGAGCAGGTGCTTTTGCAGGAAGCGCAGAGTACAGAAGAGCCGGAAGCTGCAAACATAAATAAAGAGGAAGTAACTTCGGCTCTTCAACAGCTGGAGTCAACGATAGAGGGTTTGTCCCCTTCCGAAACAGAAGGCGCTTCTGAAAGGGCAGCCTCAGCGCTCGACTCTGCCGAATCTTTGCAGGAAAGTCAGTATCAGATTCTTTCTATTACAGAAAACGGCTCTTTAGCCTCTCAAATCTCGGCTTCTCTTCCGGAAATTCCCGAGAACCTTTCTTCTGAGCGGATAACGGAATTTGCTGCCGGGACGGAAGAATTAAATCAAGGGCTGGGAGAGCTTGCAGAAGGCGCCTCAACACTTCAGACCAGTCTTGTTGATTATACGCAGGGGGTATCAGCCCTTAACGAAGGGGCACGAACGCTAACAGAGGGAGCGGGCATGCTTACTGAGCAATCTGATACTCTTCTAACGGGTGTCAATCAAGTAACGCAAGGATCAGCGGAACTGGCGGAAGGATCCGGGCAGCTTGCAGCTCAATCCGGAAGCTTATCTGAAGGGGCACAGGCTTTTGAAGACAATGGAGAAGAACTGGCAGCAGGATCAGCAGAATTTGCCGCGGCAGGAGGGGGGCTGGCAGAAGGCGGAAGCGCCCTTGCAGACGGCGGCAGTGAGTTAAATGAAGGAGCCGGATCTTTATCAGAGGGCATGCCGCAGCTTCAAGAGGCGACGCAGTCTTTAAACACAGGGCTGATTGACTTGAGAGACGGTTCGGTGGAACTTATGTCCGGCACAGGTGAACTGCAGGACGGGGCAGGATCACTGGTCGAAGGAGCAGATGAACTGTCTGGAGAACTCGCAGAAGGAGCGGAAGATATAGGAGAAGTCGGTTCTGGGGATGCAAACAGCGATATGTTTTCCAGTCCGCTTCTCCTCGGAGAACACGAGATGTCTTCTGTTCCTAATTATGGAAACGCAATGGCACCTTATATGATGGCAGTAGCACTTTTTCTGGGAAGTGTGATATTTTGTCTGCTGTATCCGGTAAAAGACCCGGAAATAGTACCAAGCTCAGGTGCTGCCTGGTGGTTAAGCAAGTTTTCTATTCTTCTGCCTGTATCTATTTTACAGGCGGTGATTATGGCAGGCGTAGTATTGTGGATGGGAGTCGACGCCCAAAGCACAGGACTTGTCTTCCTGATAGCGGTCATTTCTGCTCTTGCTTTTATGGCTGTCGTACAGTTTTTTGCAGTAGTCTTCGGTAATCCGGGACGTTTTATCGTGTTAATTCTAATGATTTTACAACTGACGGCAGCTGGGGGAACGATGCCGGTGGAACTGCTTAACGATTTCTTCCGGTCTATCAGTCCGTTTCTGCCAATGACCTATGCTGTATCTGCTTATCGGGAAGCTCTTTTTCTGGGCGGCTCGGTAACAACAGAGCTAGTTGTGCTATTAGGAATCTTCCTTGTTTTTCATACAGCTTCCATCGTTTATTTCACATGGAAAGCGAAGCGTTGGACGACAGAAACGATTTCCTCTTAATGATGGAAGAGCTTCCCTTTGCCAGGGAGGCTCTTTTTTGTTTTTAATCGGAAAGAATAGAAACTCAAATCCAGTGGTATAATATATAAAAGCGCATTCATAAAATAAACGGGGTGAACCAATGATTACGAAATTTATGGCACCTGAAATCATTTTTGGAGACCACGCTATTAATCAGGTTGGAGAGAGTTTTTTACGTTTGGGTGCGCAGCGTATTCTTGTAGTCAGTGATCCAGGTGTAAAGGCTGCTGGATGGACGGGGCAGGCTGTGGAGAAAATAGAAGAAACAGGACTGGCTCATACTTTGTTCGATAAAGTCACAACTAATCCAGATTCGCCGCAGGTAGAAAAAGGCGCGGCATTATATCGAAAAGAAAAATGTGATGCTGTACTCGGGGTTGGAGGCGGAAGTGCTTTGGATGTAGCGAAAGCTGTGGCTATTATCGTAAGCAACGGAGGCAGCATTGAAAACTATGAAGGAGTGGACCATATTCACAGTCCCCTGCCGCCGACGATAATGGTACCAACTACTGCAGGCTCAGGATCTGAAGTGTCGCAATTTTCGATCATTATCGATCCGAAACGAAAAAAGAAAATGACGATTGTTTCTAAATCATTAGTACCTGATATTGCGATTGTCGATCCTTTCGTATTAATGACCAAAGATCATTTATTGACGGCCGCGACCGGTCTGGATGCGATATCACATGCAATTGAAGCATATGTCAGCGTAGCAGCTACCCCGCTTACGGATGTAAACGCCTTAAATGCACTAAAGCTGGCAGCTGCCAATTTAAGACCTTCGACAGCTTCTCATACGAACCTCGAAGCCAAGCGTTCGATGGCTATGGCAAGCATGCAGGCCGGTTTGGCCTTCTCCAATGCTATATTGGGAGCTGTTCATGCCATGTCTCATGCTATAGGGGGTCGCTATGAGCTGCCTCATGGAGAAATTAACAGTATTCTGCTTCCTCATGTGATGGAGTTTAATTTGATCGCCTCTCCTGCCCGCTTTGCTGAGATAGGAGACATACTGGGAGCCTCGGCACACACAGAAGATGAGATGGAAAAAGGACGCTTCGGTATTCGTGCACTGCGAGAACTTGCAGCTGATATTGGAGCTCCCAAAACGCTGAAAGAAGTAGGGCTTCACAACCCTGATTTTCATAAGATGGCAAAAATTGCTCTTGAAGATGCCTGTATGGTAACGAATCCCAGGGACGTGAGTATTCGGGACATAGAGGACTTATTTCAGAAAGCTTATGAATAAGGGGGAGGTTCCATGTTTACAGAAAAGGAAAGTGTGATTGAAAAACTGACAGGGATTAAAGCATCTAAGAAAAGCTACTATACCGATTTGAAAAAAACGATAGAAGAACTGGAAAAGAAAAATCAGAAGCTGGAAATATTAAATGAAGTAGCAAAGGGATTTCAATTGACTGGAACAATGGAGAGATCCCTTCGGCATATTTTAGAAACCATCTATGAGCTTTATCCTATTGACCGGGTCAGCATATCCCTGATTGAGAACGATGTAATGACCCTTCAAAGTATCTATCCGGTTTCCGCAAAGGTAGAAGAAGTTGGCCTGCATCTGCCGCCCGGCCGGTCGATCTACTGGAAAGCCATCAATCAGGGCCTTATTGTCATTCATGAATGGGAGCCTGGAGCCCCCCACCGCTTTGTGGAAGAACAGACACTTGCCGATAACAATTTGTATCATGCCTGTGTGATTCCACTGCGTATGAAAACTTCTACAATTGGCGTATTAACCTTTGCTACAGCAGAACGTATAGACTATGACTATTCAGATATTACTTTTTTCCGCCAGCTATCTGATCATATTGCTGTGATGGTGGAAAACTCCAGACTCTATCGGGAAGTATCTGCTAGCAAAAAAGAGTGGGAAGAAACGTTTCAGGCGGTGGCTGACCTGCTTATTCTTACTGATACCGATCACCGAATTATCCGGTGCAATCAGGCATCCTACCATTTTTTCAATCAGCCTCCTGCGAGCATGACAGGTCTTCGCTGCCATGATGTGCTATTTCCAGAAGATCATACGTTTTGTCCAATAGAAGAAAGTTATCATACGCAGTCCATGAAAAACTACCAAATGACGTTAAAAAACGGGAGTATGTGTGATATTCAAAACCTATCCTGTCCGTGGTCAGACCGGTGAAATGAAGGGGCTGCTGATCTATATTAAAGATATCACAGAGAAAATCAGGCAGGCTCAGGCTCAGCTTCAGCACTCCGGCCAGCTTGCGGCCATTGGGGAAATGGCAGCTGGGGTTGCGCATGAATTGAACAGCCCACTCACTGCGGTCATTGGAAATACACAGATTTTAAAACGCCAGCTTTCAGTGGATGGCAGGTCCCTTGAGCTGGCAGAGGCCATTGAAAGAGGCGGAAAAAGGTGCCAGGGGATTATCCGCAACCTTCTCTCCTTCTCTCGTCCGGATAAAGAAGAAAGTACAGAGTGCTGCCTGAATGAATCTGTAGAGGATGTCCTAAGTTTAATAGGCTTTCAAATCGAACGGGAAAATATCCAAATTAAGCGGCGCTTCTCAAAAGATATTCCACTGGTCGAAGCCAGTCCTCATCAAATCGGACAAATTATTATCAATCTGCTTCTCAACGCTAAAGATGCATTAGCTGAGAGAAGAGGAACCAAAGTATATTACGTTATCGACCTGTCACACATCGAAATATATCAGCTTATTTGTAAAAGATAACGGGTGTGGGATTGCTGATGATAAAAAAGATGTTATATTTGATCCGTTTTTTACGACAAAAGAAAAACAAAGCGGCACAGGGCTTGGACTTTCAGTCAGCCGCGATCTGGCAGAACGAAATGAAGGAAGCCTGGTTGTAACAAGTACAGCCGGGCATGGCAGTACGTTTGAGCTGAAGCTTCCAATAGTGTCGCAGAAGGAGGTGGAGGATTGAATATCTTAGTCGTAGATGATGATAGAGATATAGGAGATTTTTTCACGTATCTGCTGGACGGGCAGGATCATACCATTCACTTGGCCCGAAATGGAAAAGAATTTCATCAGCTGATGCTGGCCTGGGAGAAATTTGATATGGCTTTTATAGATATAAAGCTCCCGGACACGAACGGCCTGCGGCTGCTCAAAGAAATAAGGCTGCAGCAGCCCGGCTGCCGATGCATTGTAATGACTGGATATAGTACGATTGAATCGGCAGTGGAAGCGATTAAACTGGGAGCAGAAGATTATATTGAGAAACCATTTGAAAATATAGCGTTTCTTGAAGAAAAAGTAAATCGAAAAGACAACGTGGAACAAACCAATGTTGTAGAATATGCAGCCAGAAAAAGCGGTATGGTGATAGGGAGAAGCAAAGCGATGCAGGAGCTTGTGCGGCTGGCCTCCCGTTTTGCACCTAAGCCGCTGACTATTTTAATTGATGGTGAAACAGGAAGTGGAAAAGAAGTAGTGGCCCGCTTTATTCATGAAGCGGCTGGTGAAAAGGAACGTCCATTTCTTGGAGTGAATTTTGGGGCGCTGCCTGAGAACGTGATTGAAAGCGAGCTGTTTGGGCATGAAGCAGGCGCTTTTACAGGAGCACAGAAAGTCCGCAGAGGTTTCTTTGAAATGGCAAAAGGCGGTACGCTTCTGCTTGATGAGATTGGGGAAGCATCGTTATCGACGCAGGTGAAGCTGCTGCGTGTGCTGGAATCAAAAGAATTTTTTCGTGTAGGAGGCGAGCGCTCTGTAAAAAGCAGTGCAAGAATTATTGCCGCGACGAACCGATCGCTTCATGAAGCGCTGGAATCGGGGCACTTTCGTGAGGACCTGCTTTACCGTCTGGAAGTCGTCTGCTTGACTATCCCTCCTTTGAGAGAACGAAAAGAAGATATTCCGGAGCTGGTAGAGGCGATGCTTCAAAAAGAAGGGCCAGATGCAAAACAAATAAGCCATGGGGCGCTGAAAAAGCTGGAAAGCTATACATGGCCGGGAAACATCAGAGAACTAGCCAATGTGCTGGCAAGAGCCTCTGCCCATGCAGATGAAAAAATTGAGGCAGACCACATCTTGTTTCATGGAAATGGAAAAGCACTAATGGATAAAGCCGAAGAAGCAGGGCCCATTTCCAATACGTGGGTGGATGGACGCAAAAAGCAGCTGGAAGAAGACGATTACCTCTCTCTTGAAAAAATGGTCGATGAAATGAGAGAGTCAGAAAAAAAGGCTGTACAGCAAGTGATAGACCATACATTGATGATGACAAGAGGAAACAGGCAGAAGGCAGCAGAGCGGCTTGGAGTAAACACAAGAAAGCTGCGCTACTGGCTTAACGAATAAAAAAACCTTCAGCAGCTGAAGGTTTTTTTGCGTACATGATGCTGTTATTCGTGTATTTTCAGAACAATTCGTCCATTAATATCTCCATGTTCCATTGAATCGAATACTTCATTGATATCATCAAGAGATCTTGTTTCGATAATCGGGCGTATCTGTCCTTCTGAAGCAAGCGTCAGACACTCCTGGAGATCCTTTCTCGTTCCGACGATAGAGCCCCGCACGTTTACTGCATTTAATACAGTTTCGAAAATAGGAATCGGAAGCTCTCCAACGGGCAGTCCCACTACTACAAGGGTGCCGCCCCGTTTAACGGAACGGTAGGCCTGCTCAAATGCTTTCGCATTGACTGCTACACTTATAGCTGCCTGCACTCCATTAAAACGCTCCATGATAGCCTCACCAGGATCTTCGTTCATTCCGTTAATGACTTCATCTGCCCCAAGCTGCTTGGCAAGCTCTAATTTATCATCACGAATATCAACAGCTACCACTTTTAAGGACATAGCTTTAGCATATTGAACCGCTACGTGGCCAAGTCCTCCGATGCCGAAAATAGCAACCCAGTCACCTGGTTTGGCCTCGGATACTTTAAGTGCTTTGTACGTTGTTACTCCGGCACAGAAAAGAGGAGCGACTTCATCAAAGCCCAGGTTGTCGGGTATTTTGGCTACATAAGCAGAAGGTGCTTTGCAGTATTCTGCGTAGGCGCCATTAATGGAATACCCCGCATTTAGCTGATCATGGCAGAGTGTTTCCCGGCCGGAAAGACAGAATTCGCACTCCCCGCAGGCAGAATAGAGCCAGGGAATCCCAACACGATCGCCCACTTTTAATGATTTTACGCCTTCAGCTACTTTTTCAATAGTTCCTACCCCTTCATGTCCCGGAATAAGAGGAAGAGTTGGTTTAACGGGCCAGTCGCCGTGGGCGGCATGAAGATCTGTATGGCATACTCCGCAGGAATGTATTTTTACTAGAATATCTCCGTAATCCAATTCCGGCATGGGCACGTCTTTGATTTCAAGTTTTTGATGAAATTCATTTATCACTGCTGCTTTCATAAGTGAAACCCTCCTTAAAAGAATAGTAGTTCTATCTATTACTACTGCAAGAGCCGTGCCAAAAGATAAATATTGGCGATTGAGGGAGAAGAGGCAGTTTTCACCTATAAAATAAAAACGTATACATAAAAAAACAGCCGAAATATCGGCTGTAAATACAAAAAAATTGTTTATGTTTCTGTAGGTATCTGTTTTGCTGCAGCGGAGCGCGGTCTTGCTGCATGATACCAGTGCGAGCAGAGAATAATGATGATAAGTAAATCTACGGCGTCGCCTCCATAGTACATCAGCATGCTTCCAGACCGAGCCTGCTCCGCCGGAACGCCGGCAGGAGGGTTAGCGTAAAGGTATTTGGACAAGATGCCGTGTCCTGCAAGCGCTGCTGTGAGGACGAGAGCCCGGGTAAGAAAACGGACCCGGTGGGGCATAGGATCTATATAAATAATAGAAGCGGTGAAAAAATACCCTGCTAGAAATACATGCAGATGAACGAGTATATGAAGCAGCATGTACTCGTGCATGAGCGTATATAGACTGGTGGTATATAAGAGCCAAAGGCCTCCCACGTTCAGCAGAGCAGGTACGAGAGGGTAGGTAAGAACACGCAGCCAGGGTTTTTTAAGAAAAGCAGTTACTCTTCTTGCCTGGTCCGTAGAAATAGAACGGAGCAGCAGCGTAATAGGCGCTCCAAGAACAAGCAGCAAAGGTCCGGCCATACCTAATAGAAGGTGTCCGGTCATATGGGCGGTGAAATCAGAATGAGCCTCCTGGGCAAGTGGTCCAATAACGGAAATCAAGCATAACGTAAGGCCGGCATTCCAAACTATCAGCCGATAAACGGGCCACAGCTGTGATTTCAGAAGCGAAATAACATAAAGACCGTTATATAAAAGAAAAAGAACTGCAAAAGGAGCAGCCAGAACGATCTGCGGCCACCATTCCAAGGCCGCGTGATGTTCATGCATCAGGATACACCTTTTCGTCTGATTGTTTTGTTTGTCTGGAAAATAAGGATAAGACCTGCAATAAGGAGGACTGCGGCTGAAATGTTCCACGTCAGATCATAAAGAAGCAGATCGACGCCGTAGCGGATTTGATGAATACCCATTACTTTATGCTGAATTAAACCATCATATAGATTAAAAAGTCCGCCTCCTGCAAGCAGTCCGCCAACCCAGCGTTTCAGCCACCATGCTCCTCGCCTGCGCAGATCGGCTACCATAAACAAAGAGCCGACGGTCGCCAGCCAGCTGAAAGCATGGAAAATCCCGTCGGAAACCAAGCCGGCGCTTGTAGTGGAAAGATCATAGAAATGATGCCAGTGAAGAAGCTGATGAAAAACCATTTCGTCTATAAAAGCGACAAGGCCAAGTCCAAAGAGAAATCCAGATAATAAATTTCTTCTGGAGTAGATTACGGCCTGATTATCTATGGATGAAGAAGCTTTTGTATCCACTGGAAAACCCCTCCTTTTTAGCTTGTAGTTAAATAATAAACCTTTTCCTTTAATGAGTACTCCTAAACAATAAAGTAAAAAAAGAGAGCTTATTCTTTTTTAATAATGTTTTAAAGTAGAGATAACGGGAAAACAAGAAAGCAGAGGACGAGCCAATAAAGCTTTTCCTTCTTGCGAAAAACTATGTGAGCCTATAATTAATATAAAATAATATTTAAACAGCCTGCAGGCATATGAATCACCGGACTATAGAGCCGTGTGTAAAGCCGGAAAGAAGACCTACCTTCTTTCCGGCTTTTTTATCCTCCGTGTTTCAAACAGAAGTGTACATACAGGAGGTGATAAAAAAATAACCGAACCTAAGCGTACGAGAGCACAAGGACCCTGGGCACTATAACATTTGTAATTAATTAGAGGAGGATTTTATAATGGCAGATCCAAAAAAGCACGCAGATGAAGGTCTAGAACAAACATCAGAACAGAAGAAGCAGGAGATTCTTGACAGCTATCAGGGATTTCAGGATTACCTGAAAAAGCAGATTCATAAGGGAGAAAAAGTCGGCCTGAATGAAGAGCAGCTTGCAAAAGGCGCTGAACGTGTTGCAGAACATCTTAATAAAAAAGAAGATCCTAAAAACCCTGAAGAAAAGCTTCTTCATGAGATGTGGAATGTAGCAGATGACGAGGAAAAGCGTCCTCTTGCACGTGTACTTGTAAGACTTGCAAAAGAAGAAGGAAACGCGTAATTAAAATGACGATGCATTGGCCATGCATTAAGAAATAGGGCCTTTTCTTCCGCAGAGGGGGAGGAAAGGGACTATTTGTACATATTCTTTTCAATAGAAAAGAGGGCACCAGCTGTCTTATATGTTATTTCATTTAAACTAAAAGGAGAGATACGATGAAAGCTGTAACAATACAAGGAAAAGAACATATGGAAGTAAAAGAAGTAGAAGCCCCAAAGATTCAAAAAAATGATGATATGATTGTGAAAATAACAGCATCAGGTATTTGCGGTTCGGATCTGCATTTATATAAAGGCGGCATTCCAGCTCCTAAAGATTACATTATCGGCCATGAACCAATGGGTATTGTTGAAGAAGTAGGCCCGGATGTAAAAACCTTGAAAAAAGGGGACCGGGTTGTTATTCCTTTTAATATAGGATGCGGGGAATGTCATTACTGCACTCATGATATGGAGAGCCAGTGCGATACATCCAATCCCCATCAGGAAATGGGCGGTCTGTTTGGATTTTCAGAAGATTTCGGCAGCTTTCCCGGCGGCCAGGCGGAATACCTGCGGGTTCCCTACGCAGATTTCACTTCATTTAAAGTTCCGGAAAACAGCACGTTGAGCGATGAGAGTGTCTTGTTTTTATCTGATGTTATTCCGACTGCGTTTTGGAGTGTGGAAAACAGTGGTGTGAAGTATGGTGACACGGTCATTGTTCTTGGCTGTGGACCAATTGGCCTCATGACACAGAAGTTTGCATGGCTTAAGGTGCTACGAGAGTGATTGCTGTAGATCAGGTGCCGCACCGTTTGGAGCATGCCAAACGTACGAATCATGTAGAAACGTATAATTTTAGTGAAGATAGATAATATAGGCCAGCTTCTTCATGAAAACACAAAAGGCGGCGCTGATGTCGTGATTGACTGTGTAGGCATGGATGGAACGGTTCAGCCAAATGAAACATTCGGTTCAGAAGGAGACAATCAGTTCGGTACGATAAGCCCGATTATTACGGCATCGCAGGCTGTAAAGAAATTCGGTGTGGTTCAATTAACAGGGGTGTACGGGACAGAAGCAAATAATTTCCCGATAGGGGACTTCTTTACCCGTAACGTTGCGTTGACGATGGGACAGGCACCAGTTATTCATATGATGCCAAGCCTTTATAAAATGGTGGAAAACAAGCTTATCGATCCAACGGATATTATTACTCATCCAATGCCTCTTCTGAAGCGGTAGAAGCATACCGGATTTTTGATAAGAAGGAAGACGGTAATATTAAAGTAATTCTTAAACCATAAAACACCAAAAAAAAAGCTCCGTATATCCAGGCACTCTGCCTGATATACGGAGCTTTTTTAATATTACTTAAAGTATTTGGAAAGAAATTCTTCTGCGTCTTCAGGTGATTTTAAATCGGCACTGTGCAGGTGGGCTGTCTTCTTACCATCCTTGAATACGAGAAGACTTGGAATGCCTCTTACTTCGTATTCCTCGCCAATGTCGGAAAGTTTATCACGATCGACTTCATACATAGGAAGAGTTGAGAATTTTTCTTCCACAGAAGGAAAGAAAGCTTCAAAGCGTCTGCAGTCCGGACACCAGTCTGTAGAAAAATGAATGACTACCGGCTCGCTGGCTGCGATCGTTTCCTGAAAAGACTGTTTGTCTGTAATAGCTTCATGCATAATAATACCCCCAATAGAAGTTTCTCCCATTTTAGCACAAATGGCAGTGATTTTTCCTGTAAGAAGAACGTTTGTAAAAATAAACAATATTTTAAAAAATCAATGAGGAGAAGGGCTTCAGGCTGAAATCAGAAAAATATCAAAAAGAAAGTGATCCAAACAAAATATGTATGCGTTAACCCTGATAAGAAAACAGCACTTCATATTAAAAAAAAATGACCAGGAGATGATTGAAGATGAAATTGAAAAGAACTCTAGCAGGCGCAATGAGCGTAACATTTCTACTACCAACCGCAGCCATGGCTGCAGATCACGAAGAAGCAGAAATGGAGCCGGTAATGGAAACTTCACCTGCTTCTGATCTAAGATCCGACCTGGACTACCTGCTATCCGAGCATTTCGTTCTTGCTGTTGAAACCATGCAGAAAACGTACGACGAAGCACCAGATGCTCAGGAAACGGAAGATGCGTTGTATCAAAACTCTAAAGACATGCTGCCAGCTATTGAATCGGTTTACGGAGAAGAAGGAGCAGCCGAGTTTGACCGCATTTTTACAACGCACAACGATTATACAGATGATATTGTAGAAGCTGCTAAATCCGGAGACGAAGAAGCACGTGCAGAGGCAGAAGAAGAAGTAGAAGAATTTGTTGTAGAATTCTCCACTTTCCTTGCCGGTGCAACAGAGGAGAACCTTCCGCAGGAAGCTGCAGAAGAAGCCATTCGTGCTCATGAGATGGATGTACTAAACACATTTGACAGCTATGTAGAAGGCGATTATGAAGCAGCTTACACAAGCTACAGAGAAGGATTCTCCCGTATGTTCGATATCAGTAAAGCATTGTCAGGGGCTATTGTCACGCAAATGCCGGAAGAGTTTAATAACACTTCCGTCGACACGCCGGCAGCAGACCTTCGTTCTGACTTGAATAAATTAACAGCTGAACACTTCGCCCTTGCCACCTACGGTATGGAAAAAGGTGTCAATCAGGCAGATGACTATGACTTCGTCACATGGGCAGAAGACCAGAATACAGCAGACTTCACTGCAGCTATCTCTTCTATCTACGGAGATGAGGCAGGCGGGCAGTTTGCAGAACTATGGCAGCCTGATCACATTGACGCTCAGGGACAGCTGGTAGCAGCTGAACTAGAAGGCGATGAAGAAGCACGTACGATGGCACTTGATCACATCGATATGTTCACCCAGGACTTTGGTGCTTTCCTTGGAGCAGCAACTGAGGAGAATCTTCCAACAGAAGCCGCTCAAGAAGCACTTCGTACACACGAAGCACAGGTTCTGAGCACGTTTGACAACTATAATGCAGGAGACTATGAAGCATCTACTGCTGACTTCCGTGAAGGCTACCAGTTCATGTTCGGTGTAGGCGAAGCACTTGGCGGCGCCATCTCTGCCCAGAACCCTGATCAGTTTGGCGGAGATGAAAATATGATGCCCGAAGAAATGCCGCAGACAGGCATGGGCGGAACAAGCAATGACGGCTGGATGACAGCACTATGGGCAAGTGTCACAGCCCTTGTTGGCGGAGCCGCTGCACTATTCATCCGTAAAAAGAAAAATGCATAAGTAATAGAAAATAAAAGAGGAAGCAGAGCACGTCTCTTCTTCCTCTTTTTAATCAAACAAGCGGGAGGCCGTAAATCATGAAAATGTATTCGAAGCAGACACTGGCCGCACACTACTATATTTTAGACGAAGAGCTGACAAAGAAGGCAAAGAAAACACTCGGAGCCGCTCCTGATTTTTTAGTATATACCCAGTGGGACCACCAGGGAAGAGTATCATCAATTGGCGTAGACAGCCGGAGTACAGATGAAGTTATCCTGCGGAAAATAAAAGAACAGCAGGCCTCCCGCCGCAAGCAGATGAACGAAAGGAGCATACCTTCATGATTCGTTTTCATTTCAATGATGGAAAAATATATGAAACACCAGAGGTGAATGGGACATACGATGAGCTGTTTGCTTTATTGAATAAAGGCAGACAGTTGAATGCCCCTTTTGAAGAACTAGATATAGAAGGACAGAAGCTCGATAAAACAGTAAACGATATTGAAAAAGTAGAAATAACGTTAGCGTAATAAAAAAGGCCGAAGAGCATGAGCTCTCCGGCCTTTTTTCTATTTGGTCTGTGATTCTTCAGAAATGGAAAGATTTTTGGCTTCGGCAATCAGCTCGAACGAACGGAGTCTGTCCTCATGATGATAGGCTTCGCTGTTAATCATCAGCTCCTGTACGCCGGTTCGTTTCACGAACTCGTCCATTTGGGCAGCTACGGTTTCTTTGTCGCCGACAAATGTATTTTTCAGCATATCGTTTACGGCCATTTTTTCCCGCTGGCTCCACACTTCGTCTATATTATCTACTGGAGGCTGTGTGCGGCCCGGGCGTGTTGCGGATCAGGCTTAGAAATTTCAAGTAAAGAGAAGATGCCACATGTTCTGCCTGCTCATTTGTGTCTGCAGCGATGACGTTCACGCCGACCATCGCGTATGGCTTATCAAGAACCTTGGAAGGTGTGAATACCCGGTTATATACAGATAGAGCATCCATCATACTGGCAGGGGCAAAATGTCCAGCAAATGCAAATGGAAGGCCTAGCTGACCGGCAAGCTGGGCACTGAATGTGCTTGATCCAAGCAGCCAGACGGGGATGTCGAGACCTTCTCCAGGTATTGCACGAACCCGGCGCGAGAATTCATCGTACGGTTCGAAATAACTGCGCAGTTCTTCCAGAAGAGCCGGGAAGTTATCACTGCTATTTACATTACGGCGGAGTGCCATAGCTGTCAGCTGGTCAGATCCTGGAGCACGGCCGAGACCCAGGTCTATACGTTCTGGGTAAAGAGTTTCGAGTGTCCCGAACTGTTCAGCTATAGCAAGCGGTGCGTGGTTTGGAAGCATAATGCCGCCGGAGCCGACGCGGAGGGTACTTGTGCCGCCGGCAATATATCCCATTAGAACAGAGGTAGCGGAGCTCGCAATACCGTCAATGTTGTGATGTTCGGCAAGCCACATCCGGTTGTATCCCCATTTTTCGGCATGCTGGGCCAGGTCAAGGCTGTTATGCATCGATTCTGCAATGGTTTGATTTTGGGTAACGGGAGATAAATTTAATATAGAAAATGGTATGTCTTTCAATGGAGTGTGATCCATACTAATCGTCCTTTCTTTTTCAGGAAATAGGTTCAGAAAAATGTCTGTGAGCTGATTATTTTTCTATTGTCTCATTGTATGGGATTCAGCAGGCAGAAACAAATTTCTGAACTCGAAATACTTTCATGTCTCGTCAAAGCAGCAATGATATAGAAGAGACACAGCAGAAACTACATCCTGGGAACGCAGACGTGCAAATCCGATAATAACAGTGGGGGGCTGATCAGCAGGCGTTGATTCTTTCAGCCGAAAGCGCTCTATTCCGTAGAGCTCAAGCCTGCGCTCTTTTGCTTTTTCCAAAATAATATCCAGTTCCAGGGGTGTATTGATTTCCATCAAAAAATGAAGACCTGCCTTTTCTCCGGTGATAGAAATAGAAGAGCCGAATGTCTCATGAAGAGCTTCAATTAGCTGTTCACGTACAGTTTTATAGTGTTTGCTCATGCGTTTAATATGTTTCTGATACTCTCCGTTTTTGATGAAAACGTAAAGGGCCAGCTGAATAAGCGAAGAGGAGGTCTGCATGAGGTGGGAAGCCTGCTCTTTATATCCGGCCAGCAGAGCTGGAGGCAGAACCATATAGCTGAGCCGGAGTCCCGGAAGAAGCGATTTGGAAAAGGTCCCTGCATAAATGACGCGGTTTAAATCATCAAGGCTGTGCAGAGCTGGAATGGGATCGCCCTCATACTTGAATTCCGCATCGTAGTCATCCTCTACAATATAGCGACCTTCCTCTTTGTAGCTCCAGTTTAAAAGCTGGATACGTCTGGAAACCGGCATAATACCACCTGTCGGCATTTGGTGGGAGGGAGTAACAACCGCGATGGTCGCTCCGGACTCTTCAAGTTCGCGGGGGTTCATACCTTTTTGATCGATAGAAACGGGACATACCGGCCGGCCGGCAGCATGAAACTGCTGATAGATCCGCTGATAGCCGGGATGTTCGACGGCAAACAGCGCATGCTTGTCGCAGATCATGGAGAGGAGCTCAAACAGCCACTGCGTGCTTGCAGCTAATATAATCTGCTCCGGGCGGCAGCGAACTCCTCTGGTACGTCCAATGGTTTTTGCTATTTCTTCCCGCAGCAGCCACTGGCCCTGCGGGTGTTCCAGATTATCCAGACTGCCTGCATAATGGCGCAGAGCCTGCTGTTCACTGTGCTGCCAGGCGCGGAATGGGAACAACGAAGCATCCGCATTCATATGAGAGAAAGAAAATTGATAAGCTGAAGATCTTTTTTCGACCAACTCTTCTGGAAAAACATCTTCTCCTGGTACGGCAATAAAGGCATCAAGCGCCTCAACAAAATATCCGCGCCGTTCCTTCGTGTACACATATCCTTCTGCAATCAGCTGCTGATAGGCTGACATGACGCTGTTCATGCTGACATGCAGATATTCAGCGAGCTCCCGCTTGGAGGGAAGCTGATCATGCTCAGATAAAATTCCTTCCAAAATCTGCTGTTTGAGTGCCTCATAAATCTGCTTATATAAAGGTCTGCTGTTCACAGAGCGTGTAAGCTGTATAGATAACATAAAAAAACTCCTTTAACTGGTACCATTATTATTTTAAAACTGGTTCTATCAAGCATACCAAATTAATCATACAATTATGAAAATACTTAATATAAGGAGTGAAAAAAATGACAAACGTACAATCAGAAACATGGCAGGAAAAGAGAGATCGATACGTTCCCAAAGGTGTAGGAAACGGAAACAGAGCAATGGCTGCTTCTGGAAAAGGTGCAGTGCTGACAGATATTAATGGACAAGAGTATATCGATTTTGCCGGAGCGATCGGCACGATGAACGTTGGACATTCCCACCCAAAAGTAGTCGAGGCTGCCGTAGCCCAGGTGGAAAAGGTAACTCATCCTGGATTCAACGTTATGATGTATGACAGTTACATTGAAGTGGCAGAAGCATTATGTCATATTACGCCGGGAGACTTCGATAAAAAAGCGATCCTATTAAACAGTGGGGCGGAAGCGGTTGAAAATGCTGTAAAGATTGCACGTAAAGCTACGGGACGTCAGGCTGTAGTTACATTTACGAGAGGCTTCCACGGCCGCACGAATATGACAATGGCGATGACGAGCAAAGTAAAGCCGTATAAACTCGGTTTTGGTCCGTTTGCTTCTGAGGTATATCATGCGCCTTATCCTTATATGTTCAGAAAGCCGGAAGGCATGACAGAGGAAGCTTACATTCAATGGAGCAAGGACGAATTTGATTTGTTTTTCAAAACGGAGGCGGCACCTGAGAATATTGCCTGCGTCGTTATGGAGCCGGTTCAGGGAGAAGGTGGATTTATTATTCCTCCGAAAGCCTTTGTTCAACACGTAGCAGCGCGCTGCAAAGAGCACGGCATTCTGTTTATTTCTGATGAAATTCAGGCCGGATTTGCCCGGACGGGAGAATGGTTTGGTATTGAGCACTTTGACGTGGTACCGGATTTGATTACCGTATCTAAATCGCTTGCTGCAGGCTTCCCATTAAGCGCAGTAGTCGGTCGAAGCGAAGTAATGGATGCAGCGGCGCCGGGAGAGCTTGGGGGTACTTACTGTGGAAATCCAGTCGCCTGCAAGGCAGCGCTTGCGGTTATAGATATTATCAAAGAAGAAAAGCTTAATGACCGTGCTGAAAAAATCGGCGCAGTTGTAGAAAAAACAGCGGCTAAGTGGACAGAAGAGTTTCATTTCGTCCGCGGATTCCGTCGTCTGGGGGCGATGGCTGCTTTTGAAATCGTAAAAGAAGACGGATAACGCCGGATCCGGAACGTACTTCTTCTATTGTAAAGGGAGCGAATGCCTCCGGGCTGCTGCTTTTGTCAGCAGGTGTGTATGGTAATGTAATCCGCTTTCTTGCTCCAATCGTTATTACCGATGATCAGCTTGAAAAGGGACTGGAGCTGCTGTATGATCAGCTGGCTGCGTCAATAAAATAGGAGGAACTTATCTTGCAGAAAAAAGTACTTTCACAAAAAGATGTCATGTTTTTAGCATTAGGAGCCATGCTTGGCTGGGGCTGGGTTGTTTTATCCGGCACGTGGATTAATGAAGCAGGTTCCTTGGGAAGTACGATAGCCTTTCTTATAGGAGGCCTGCTTGTTATTATGATCGGTTTAACCTATGCAGAGCTTTCTGCAGCAATACCTGAATCCGGAGGCGGCCTTGTGTTTGTAGAACGGGCATTTGGCCGGCCGCTGGCTTTTGTTGCTGCCTGGGGAATTCTGCTCGGCTATGTTTCGGTTATTACATTTGAGGCAGTGGCGCTGCCAACCGTTATTGACTATATTCTGCCAAGCGAACATGTAGGTTACCTATGGACGTTAAGTGAGTGGGATGTCTACATAACATGGGTATTGATTGGTTCAGGCGGAGCGCTTGCACTTACGGCTTTGAACTACTTTGGTTTGAAACCAGCTTCCTTTTTTCAATCTATTTTCACCCTGATCATTGCAGGAACCGGTATTCTTTTGCTGGGCGGAGCTCTTTTCAATGGAGATTACGGCAATGTGCAGCCTTATTTTCAGGACGGTGCCGTAGGAATGTTTGCTGTCCTTGTCATGGTTCCGTTTCTTTTCGTTGGATTTGATGTTATTCCACAGGTGGCATCTGAAATAAATGCAACGGGAAAAAGTATTGGCCGCATTTTGATTGCCTCTATTGTCAGCGCAGTAGTCTTTTACTTATTGATCGTTTTTGGCGTAACGCTTGGATTGTCTCCTGCTCAGCTTGCTACAACGGAGCTTGCCACCGCTGATGCGATGGTGAACCTGTTAGGCAGCCAGACTTTCGGTACTGTGCTCGTTCTTGGCGGTGTAGCCGGTATTATTACAAGTTGGAATGCTTTTATTATCGGCGGCAGTCGTATTCTCGGGAAAATGGCGGAGCGTAAAATGGTTCCTGAATGGTTCGGCTACATTCATCCGAAATACGGAACACCGAGCCATGCAATTATTTTTCTCGGGGCGCTGGCGTTTGTAGCACCTTTATTTGGACGCCCGGCTCTTGTGTGGATTGTAGACGCCGGCGGAGTGGGAATTGTAGGTGGATATCTTCTTGTATCCATGGCTTTTCTAAAGCTCCGCAAAACAGAGCCGGAACTGGACCGGCCGTTTAGGATCAGAAATCCGCAGGTGGTAGGATGGCTGGCTATTATATTGAGTATTGGTTTTATCCTTTTGTACTTCCCCGGCATGCCGGCTGCTTTGATCTGGCCGTATGAATGGGTCATATTAGGTGTATGGATATTAATCGGTGCTGCATTATTTATTGTTAAAAGAAAAGCTTAAACGTAAGGAGGCCTGCATCTGCAGGCTTCTTTTTATTTGATTTATTTTACATAAAAAAGGGTAAAAGGGAATATAATGAAAAAATGAGGTGTCCCATGTCGTCGGATCGAATGATTTCTGTTATTTCATACATAAGTATTTTTTTTGCGCCTGTTCTCCTGCCTTTAATTGTGTGGATAGTAGGAAATGAGTTTGTTTCTAAACACGCAAGAAGAGCATTTATATCGCAGGTTCTTCCCTGGCTTTTTTTCCTGGGAGCAATGGTGCCCCTTTGGATAGTAGGCGGGGATTTTCAGAGTGAAAGTATTTCTATCGTATTTATCAGTTTGATTTCCCTTTTTATGATTAGTTTACTGGTCGTTGTTATTTTGAACATTATCTGGATGATTATTGTTTTAAAAAACACTAAAGCTTCTGCTTAACTATCAGCTTTATGCCGGCGTTTTTGTGCATGAAGAAAAAACAACATGGGCAGGCAGGGGAATATAACATGGAAACAGAATATAAAGGGTATAGGTAGACAAACGACTGCCAAAATGATGAAAAAGGGGTGCAGAAATGAAAAAGTTAATCAATCAAACAGACGATATCCTGAATGAGATGCTTGAGGGCATGGTGGCTGCCCACCCAAATGAAATCAAACGACTGGCGGAAACAAATGTAATCGTTCGCAGTAATGCTCCGATAAAAGGAAAAGTAGGATTAGTGAGCGGCGGCGGAAGCGGCCATGAGCCTGCACATGCTGGATATGTCGGCCATAAGCTTCTTGATGCAGCAGTGTGCGGGGAGGTGTTTACCTCGCCGACGCCGGACCAGGTATATGAAGCTATAAAAGCAGTAGACGGCGGAGTAGGAGTACTGCTTATTGTAAAAAACTACAGTGGAGATGTTATGAATTTTGATATGGCAGCAGATATGGCAAAGGACGAAGGCATCAAGGTAGAGCAGGTGATTATTCGTGATGATGTGGCCATTACCAACCTGGAAGACCGCCGCGGGGTGGCAGGAACTATTTTTGTACACAAGATTGCAGGTGCGGCAGCCGAGTCTGGTAAATCTCTGAAGGATATAGCAGAACTGGCTCAAAAAACAGCAGACAGCGTCTTCTCTATGGGTGTGTCGTTAAGTCCAAGCATTGTCCCGGCATCCGGTAAACCGGGATTTGAGCTTAAAGAAGATGAAATAGAAATTGGGACGGGCATTCATGGGGAGCAGGGAATAGAACGTAAGCCTCTGAAGCCCGCCGATGAGATTGCAGAAGAGCTTGTACAAAACCTGCTCAAGCATATGGATATTAAGAAAAGCCGTGTTGCTTTAATGATTAACGGCCAGGGTTCCACGCCTTTAATGGAACTCTACATTATGAATCGAAAAGTCAGTGAACTGATAAACGAGCAGGAAGCAGAAATTAAAAAAACATTTGTCGGAGAATATATGACCTCTATTGAAATGGCAGGGTGCTCGGTAAGCATCTTAAAACTTGATGATGAGCTCGAATACTTCTTACACTAGAAAACGGGGGAAAAGGCATGAATCTTACTACAGAAACAGCAAAAAAATGGTTTCTTGCAGCTGGACGTGAAATTCAGGAAAATAAAGGCTACCTGTCAGAGCTTGATCAGGCCATAGGCGACGGAGACCATGGTCATAATATGGCGCGGGGCTTTTCAGAAGTGGAAAAAAAGATTGCGTCAGAAACCTACGAAGATGTAGGGGGCGTAGTAAAAGATGCTTCCATGACTATTATTTCCAAAGTAGGCGGAGCGGCAGGACCACTTTATGGAACGGCCTTTCTAAAGGCTTCCGGAGTCTGGAAAAATAAAAGCACGTTATCAGATGAAGAGTTTGCAGAAGGTTTGAAAGCAGCTATTGAAGGAATCGCTAAGCGTGGTAAGTCCGAACAAGGTCAGAAAACGATGCTCGATGTATGGATACCGGTTCTCGAAGAAGCGGAAAAAGGCAGTATTGATGTGCATCAGCTGGTTCGAACTGCTAAAGAAGCAATGGAAAAAACAAAAGATATCGAAGCAAAAAAAGGACGCGCTGCCTATTTGGGGGACCGGTCTATCGGCCATCTCGATCCGGGCGCATATTCGTCCTATCTATTGTTCGAAGCTCTGGCAGAAGCGGTAGATGAAGAAGGGGAAGAATCTAATGGCTAAAGTAAGCACAGTAGTAGTATCCCACAGCCGTCAGCTGGCTGAGGGTGTTGTAGAACTGATCAATCAGACAAAGCAGGAAGACGTCATCGTTGTGGCAGCCGGCGGCACGGAAGATGGAGAAATAGGAACATCGCCTGATTTAATCAGTGAAGCCTTGAAAAAAGCTGACAGCCAGGCTGGGACCGTAGTTCTTTTTGACTTAGGCAGTGCGTTAATGAATACGGAAATGGCTCTGGATATGCTTGATGAACTTGAAGGGGAAGTTGTTATTGCTGACGCTCCTATAGTCGAAGGAGCTTATGTGGCAGTGGTGGAAGCCGGTATGGGGAAAACGCTCCAGGAAGTACAGGAGTCCGTAGAAAAAGCTAAAAAATGGAACAAAAAAACATAA
This sequence comes from Sinobaca sp. H24, assembly GCF_023845525.1. Classification (NCBI taxonomy): domain Bacteria; kingdom Bacillati; phylum Bacillota; class Bacilli; order Caryophanales; family Sporolactobacillaceae; genus Sinobaca; species Sinobaca sp. H24. Next base: position 466,494 of record NZ_JALBWT010000001.1, on the reverse strand, counting down.
AGAGACGGATGCCTAATTGGCCCGTCTCTTTTTTTAACGTTGTGCTGCACGATATCCGGCCTGCTCCGCTTGTTCCGGTGTGCAGAATAATTCCTCTTCTTTTGTCTGTTCATAATGCTGGCCGCCGGGAACATGATAAATTCGTTCCCCGCTGGAGCTGTGATTGCCCTTAATAGACGGATCTTCGCAATCTGATTGAAAAGAAGGTTCGGCGCGCGAAGTTGTGCTGGGATGAAAGCCTTCATCGGATACATATCCTTCTATACTCCATATACCCCGCTCCGCCTGGCGGGCTTCCTGTTCTATTTCACGAAATGTACTTTCATAGCGGGTGTTAGGCTCATATACATAGGCTACCCGGGCCAGCCCCTCTTCTAACAGCTGCTTATTAATCATCTCATCTCCACGCCAGATATAGGCTAAAAAGCGGTCATACCGGTCTCGTGTCGTGGTATCTATTTCTACTTCTATGGAAGAGCCTTCCGGCAGCTTTTGCTTTACGAAGCTGCTGGCCTCAGGGCCGAAAGGCTGAACCGGCTCCTCGGGGTGAACGGTTTCCGGCGTGTCGATCATGAGAAGCCGTACCGTTTCCTCCGAGCCGTCATTCATTGTAATCCTTATGGTGTCCCCGTCTACGACCCTATCTAGAGTGGCAGGAATTCGTCCATCTGTGGTTTCGGCATCACTGCATGCAGTTAAATGGAATAACAGTAAGGTGGTCAGAACAAAAAATATGTATTTCATAATGGCTTCTCCTTTATATTTACTTATGTTTTAGTTTGAAATAAAGCAGCGGTGTTCAAATCAATAAAACAAAAAATGGAATACTTCTATGTGAAAACGGGAATATATATATAAATAAGCACTTAATTATAAACTACTTATTTTATACTAAAACCTGAAAGGATGATCGGCATGCCGGTACATTATCAAGACCAGAACATTACGGTATTTCAAAGCGCATTATTCCAAACGACATCAACTGTAGCTGTAACCGAAGAAGCGGTTATTATTGTAGACCCTACCTGGCTGCCTGAAGAAATAAGAGAAATCCAAAATCATGTAGCGCTTGTAAGTAAAGGTCGGAAGCAGTACCTTGTTTTTACACATTCAGATTACGATCATATATTAGGATATCATGCCTTTCCGGAAGCTGTAACTATTGCTTCAAGAGCATTTGTGTCCAACTCCAGAAAAGATGAAATCCTGGAAGAAATTAAGGAGTTTGATGACAGTTATTATATTGTAAGACCATACGGGATAGAATATCCTTATATTGATATTATAGTTGATAACGACGAGCAGATGATTGAAACCGGCTCCCACACGCTTACTTTCTATCTGGCACCCGGTCACAATGTAGATGGGATGTTCATCTTAATTGACCATCTGGGAGTGCTCATTACCGGAGATTATCTAAGTGATGTGGAGTTTCCATTTATCTATCAGAACAGCGAGGCTTATGAGCGGTCTCTTCAGAAAATAAACAGCCTTTATGAAAAACAGAAAATTAATTTCCTTGTTCCGGGCCATGGTTCTGTTACATCAAGCCCTGCAGAGATTAAAGACAGGCTCGATGACTCTCTTTGGTATATTGAGCAGCTCCGGAAGACCACCGAAGAAGATGGGGAGTACCACGTACTTGAGGCTTTCGTGGATGGATATGGATTTTCAACATTCATGAAGAAAATGCACCACAACAACATTGAACTTGTAAAAAAGGAAAAAGATGCTTAAAGTGAAAGATAATAGTCTTGTCAAATAGATTTTCATTTTGCTAAAGGAAGCGATAAAATGAAAAAAATAGCAGTTGTTGGAGGCTTATTACTTCTGTTGGGAGCAGCTGCCTGCTCTGCAGATGAAGCAGAAGAGCCTTCAGAATCTTCTCAGACAGATTCAGGTGCTTCAGCAGAAGAAAGCCAGCCATCCTCTGAAGACACAGACGAAGAAACAAAGCCGGAAGCTCCTTCTCTTAATGAAGAAGGCGTAGTGGAAGATCCCGAAGCAGTAGATATGATCGTAAACCGGGACTACCATTTATCCTCTGATTACGAGCCGGAAGACTTGATTCAGGCAGATATCCGGTATGCTTCTCCCGGGGATGACCCGAAAAATCTGATTAGAGAACCTGCCGCAGCGCCCTTAGAGCAGCTTTTCGCTGATGCTGAATCTACCGGGCACGAGTTGTATGCTATATCCGGCTATCGTTCCTATGAGCGTCAGGACATTATCTTTACTCAGAACGCGGAACGAGACGGGGAAGAGCAGGCGAACACCTACAGCGCAAAGCCCGGAGAAAGTGAACATCAAAGTGGACTTGCTATGGATGTGAGCTCTAGGACTGTCGGAAACCAGTTGAATACTGACTTCGGAGATACACCGGAAGGCCGGTGGATAGCTGAAAATGCCCACAAGTATGGGTTTATTGTCCGATATCCGGAAGACAAAACAGATATCACAGGCTACCAGTATGAACCATGGCATCTCCGTTATGTGGGAGAAGAGCTGTCCGAAGAACTGTATGAAGAGAACTTAACACTTGAAGAGTACTATGGGCTTGAAGGATAAAAGGGAACAGCAAAGTCTGTTCTCTTTTTTCGTGGGTGTGCGTCAGGACCGTCTCATCTGCGCTTTTTTTATTTGAGAAGATAATTTCCGCAGGCGGTTTTCTATGGTAAGATATAGTGGTGTTATTCTGTTTAAATAGCAAACAGCTGCTAAAATTAGTAGATAGTCGTCTACATATATACCATTGTCCTGCACTTTCTGTATTTTTAGAACAAGAATACAGATATTTGGAGTGCTTTTTAACAGCGCATATATCACGAGATATTATTTAGATTAAAAACCTTGGTTTAAAGAAGAGGAGCGTTTAGTAGTGTACATTGATATCGATGGCGTGAACGTCCATTACCAGGTATCTGGAGAAGGAGCAAACGTCATGCTGCTTCATGGATGGGAGCAAATGTTCAAACGTTTGCTCCGGTCCACCAGCGCCTGGAAAAGGATTTTAAAGTATGGTCTATTGATTTCCCCGGTTTTGGTCAGAGTGCTGAACCACCGGAGCCCTGGTCTGTAGGAGATTATACGGAGATGCTTGGGAAACTGATCCGCAAACTTGAAATTGAAGATCCGATTTTAATGGGTCATTCTTTCGGAGGCAGGGTTTCTATTAAATATTCGTCAGCCAATGCTGTCCGGAAGGTTATTCTTGTTGACAGTGCAGGCGTTCTTCCAAAACGGACATTTAAATATTATTATAAAGTGTATACGTATAAAACGTTGAAGAAATTATTGAAGCTGCCTCTTATCAACAAATACGAGCAGACGATAATGGACCGCGTAAAAGGAAAAGTCGGTTCTTCTGACTATAAAGATGTTTCCGGCGTTATGCAGCAGACCTTTGTCAAAGTAGTTAATGAAGATTTAACTCATCATATGCCGGATATTAAAGTGCCCGTTCTTCTTGTATGGGGAGAAAACGACGAAGCTACACCGGTAGCTGATGGAAAGCGAATGGAAGAATTAATACCTGATGCGGGATTAGTTGTATTGAAACGCGCAGGCCATTATTCTTATCTTGATAATTTAAATGAATTCATCGTTATCATTGACCATTTCCTCCAAAAAGAAAAAAAGGAGGCGGCAAGCCTTGATTAGTCTGCTTATTTTACTGTTTATTATTGCCTGGGGGTATTATACGCTGCGTCTCGTAAAGAGAAGCACGCACGCACATGCTCCAGCTGAACAGTTATAGAAACGAAAGAATTTGGAAATGGATGAAAGAACATCAGGACCGTGTATTCCCTATTAGAAGCTTTTGGCCGCTGCTTGCGCTGCTGCCATTGTTTGCAGGAAACGTCTGGCTCGCTCTGACCATTGGAATTATATTATATGGTTTTAATGTATTAATGATGCAGGATACGACGGAGAAAAAGAAGCTGGTCATCACCAAAAGAGTCCGGCGCCTGTTTATTACCATTACGTTATTGTATGCAGCGGTTATTATCGTCGGGCTGTCGCTCAGTGCAGGGATTAACGGTTCTTACTTCTGGCTTATTGCGCTTGCCATTCTGACGAATATTTTTGTGTACTTTATGGTCATGATTGCGAACTTAATTAATATGCCTATCGAACGTCAGATTAACCAGCACTTCTTTAATGATGCTGAACGGATTATTAAGTCGATGCCTAACCTGGAAACCGTTGGAGTTACGGGAAGCTATGGTAAGACAAGCACAAAACATGTGCTGGAAGCCGTTCTTTCTTCTCAGTTTAATGTTCTGATGACTCCGGAGAGCTACAATACACGAATGGGTATCACGTTGACGATCCGTAATATGCTTAAGCCGTACCATGAAATTTTCATAGCGGAAATGGGTGCCAAGCAGGAACATGACATCCAGGGTGTCTGTGACCTGGTCCACCAGAAATATGGCATTATTACGGCGATAGGTGAACAGCATCTGGACACGTTCAAAACGCTCGACACCATTAAGAAAACGAAGTTTGAGATTGTGGAAAGTCTGCCAAATGACGGAACGGCGTTTTTAAACAAAGACGATGAAAATATTATGTCCTATGAGCAGCGCAATCAGGTGCGTACGATGTATTATGGAATTGATGCAGAGGACCTTCATTTCCGTGCAGACAATATTGCGTTTTTCTAAAGGCTCCACTTTCACCATTATGAAATATGATGGCAGTTCCGTGGATGTAGAAACAAAACTGCTGGGCCGCCACAATATTTACAACATCCTGGCAGCGGTAGCCATCGGTTCAGAAAAAGGTATTCCTTTGGAAAAAATGGCGCGCGCCGTGAAAAAACTCCAGCCGGTGGAACACCGCCTGGAGCTTAAGAAGCCGCAGGGCAATATTACGATTATTGATGACGCCTTTAACTCAAATCCAGTAGGGTCAAGAATGGCACTTGAAGTATTAGGCCAGATGCCTGAATACAAGATGCTGATTACTCCGGGAATGATTGAACTAGGCGATAAAGAATATGACTTGAATAAAGCATTCGCAGAATATGCGGCGGATGTGTGCGACTTTATTATTTTAGTAGGGAAAAAGCAGACAAAGCCTTTGCAGGACGGTCTGCTGGAAAAAGAATTCCCAGAAGAAAAGTACTACGTAGCGGCTGACCTGCAGGATGCTTTAAACAAGATGCACGAGAAAGCTGTCCAAAAATCCATTGTCTTATTGGAAAACGATCTGCCGGACACATTTAATGAGTAAAGAATGCGAGGGACTTACCTATGAGAACTAGAGTTGGTGTTTTTTTCGGAGGGATTTCTGTAGAGCATGAGGTATCCGTTATTTCAGCGGTACAGGCTATGCACGCCCTTGATGAGAAATTATACGAAGCAGTACCTGTTTATATTGCAAAAGACCGTCAATGGTATACAGGAGAAGATCTACGTGACATTGAAAACTATAAAGATCTTAACCAGCTGTTTGAAAAGCTGCAGAAAATTACCGTTACAGGCGGGGATGACGGCGGCGTGGTGCTGCAGAAAAAGCCTGTTCCTAAATTTGGAAAGCGTGTCGTCGCGGAAATTGACGTAGCTTTCCCCATTGTGCACGGCACATTTGGAGAGGACGGGGTTCTGCAGGGATTCTTTGAGCTCATGGATATTCCTTATGTAGGGTGTGACGTTATGTCCTCTGCTGTTGGAATGGATAAAGTAATTATGAAGCAGGTGCTTCGTGATGCACAGATTCCAGTTCTAGATGACATTTGGTTTTACGGCACGCACTGGTCCGATAATCCGGAAGGAATTACGGCGTTAGTGGAAGAAACGCTGGAGTACCCGGTGATTGTGAAGCCGGCTAATCTTGGATCAAGCGTAGGTATCAGCAAAGCCGGAGACCGTGATGAACTAAGAAGTGCGGTAGAAGAAGCGATGGAGTTTGCAAGCAAAATTCTTGTAGAGCACATGGTTGAAGATATGAAAGAAATTAACTGTTCCGTTGTAGGCGATTATGAAGAAGTAGAGGCTTCTGTATTGGAAGAAGTATTGAAAACAGAAGATATTCTAAGCTATCAGGATAAGTATCAGGGCGGCGGGAAAAGCGGCGATGGCGCTAAAGGTATGGAAAGCACCGACCGCGTCATTCCGGCTCCTCTGGATGAAGAACAGACAGAGGACATTCAGCAGCTGGCAAAGGATACGTTCCAGTCGCTTGGCTGCAGCGGTGTCTCCCGTATTGACTTTATGATCGATCAGGCCGCTGATATGATTTATGTAAACGAAATTAATACAATTCCTGGTTCCCTTTCCTTTTATCTTTGGGATCCAGCGGGTAAAGATTATACAAATTTAACACATCAGCTGATTCAAATGGCTTTAAAGCGGAGAAGAGAGCGCGAAAAACTCACCTTCTCGATTGATTCAAACTTGTTTTCCACGCAGAGCGCAGGCGGGCTCAAAGGTGGAAAAAGCGGATCCAAGACAGCTTCCCGAAGCTAGTTGGAAAAGCAGAAAGAGCCGGAGATCTCTCTTCGGCTCTTTTTTTCTTTTTATATAACAAAATGATTGCATCCTATAATTTCATGGGGTATAATATCATTTGGCAGTAAGGAATTTATGTTTCCCTGCTTAATATGGCCCGTTGGTCAAGTGGTTAAGACACCGCCCTTTCACGGCGGTATCACGGGTTCGAATCCCGTACGGGTCACCATTATTATTTTGTTTATACCAAGCAGATCAATGGGAAAAGTTTGTTATGGAGGGGTAGCGAAGTTGGCCAAACGCGGCAGACTGTAAATCTGCTCCCTCTGGGTTCGGCGGTTCGAGTCCGTCCCCTCCACCATTTAAAAATAGAACGAGCCATTAGCTCAGTTGGTAGAGCATCTGACTTTTAATCAGAGGGTCGGAGGTTCGAATCCTCCATGGCTCACCATTTTTTATCATGACAATAAAGTCATGGTTTTTTTTGTGCTTAAAGAAAAATTATGAATTGAAAAATGAGGATAAAGAGTTAAAAAAAGGAAAAATTCTCTAATAATATGCATATAAAATACATAATTTTAAATAGCTCGTTATATTATCTTCCGAAAAGCAAAGCCAGCCTGAAAATTCATGCTACCTTGATGAAAGAATTTACTTTGAACATATGAGGTGAAGGCATAGTATGAAAGTTAAAGACATTTTCACATTTAAAAATGAACGTATTAAAATTTTACATTTCTGCTGGTTTGCTTTTTTCGTTTCCTTTTTTGCCTGGTATAATATGGCGCCGCTTGCGACAACGATGATGGATGATATGGGCTGGCTGACTACTCAGCATATAGCGGCACTCGGTATTATTAACGTAGCACTGACCATCCCGGCACGTATTGTAATAGGAAGTCTGCTGGACCGCTTTGGACCTCGTATTGTTTATTCTTCTTTGTTAGTACTAATGTCTTTTCCTACTTTTATATTCGCATTCGGAGACACCTGGATGCAGCTGATGATATCCAGATTGCTGCTTGGAAGTATCGGTGCAAGCTTCGTTGTTGGTATACGAATGGTATCTGAATGGTTTCCACCTAAACACGTTGGCTTTGCAGAAGGTATTTACGGCGGATGGGGTAACTTCGGATCGGCCGCTGCTGCGATGATGCTTCCGTGGCTTGCGCTGACTCTTTTTGGAGGAGACCAGGGCTGGAGATATGCAGTAGCTTTTACTGGAGTCGTTACCTTTGTTTATGGTTTTATCTTCTACTTTAATGTTAAGGATACACCGGATGGCCGCGCAATGATTAAGCCGAAAAAAGCAAGCGCCATGGAAGTAAGCAGCTATAAAGATATGGTTCAGCTTATTTTCTGGACTCTTCCACTTGGCGGAGCATTAGCTCTCAGCGTATGGAGAATTGAACAGCTTGGGTTCGTATCTGAACCAGCGCTTTATACAATATGGTCTATTATTGTTGTCGTTGTAATTTATCAGATATACAATATTTTAAAAGTAAATCTGCCTATTTTGAAAAAAGGTGTTCCTGAAGACGATCGGTACAATTTTAAAACGGTAGGAGCATTGAATAGTACATACTTTGCGAATTTTGGAGCGGAGCTTGCCATTGTAGCCATGCTGCCGATGTTCTTTCAGCTTACATTTTCCCTCTCTCCTGCCCATGCAGGTCTAATAGCTGCATCATTTGCATTTATTAATCTGCTGGCCCGGCCGCTTGGCGGCGTTCTTTCTGATAGAATGGGAAGCCGCCGGAAAATCATGCTCATTTATATGTTTGGTATATCTTTCGGCCTGATTGGGATGGGAATGATCAATTCCGGATGGCCGCTTTACTTAGCTGTCCTGGTGACAATCTTCACTTCTATGTTTGTGCAGGGGGCAGAAGGCGCCACATTTGCAATGGTGCCAATGGTGAAAAAGCGTATTACCGGTCAGGTAGCCGGTATGACGGGTGCTTACGGCAATGTTGGAGCTGCCGTGTACTTAACGCTTTATACGTTTGTTACTCCCCAGCAGTTCTTTTTTATTCTGGCGGGGGGAGCATTTACCAGCTTTGTCATTTGTTATTTCACATTAGAAGAACCACAGAATTCTTTCAGCGAAGACTATTACTACTCTGAAGATGATATGGCACTGGCAAAAGAATCAGACGAGAAGATAGCTGCAAAAGAAGTAGCCGCCAATAAGCGGTGAAATAAGAAATATGAAAAGCTCCGGCCGCTGCCGGAGCTTTTTCTTTAAGACAGCTGAGAATAAAAGCTTTGTTGACGTCAAAAAATAAGAATGGTATAGTAGAACTTGTCTTGGAAAGAGTAAGTGTTCATGCGGGTGTAGTTTAGTGGTAAAACCTCAGCCTTCCAAGCTGATGATGTGGGTTCGATTCCCATCACCCGCTCCATACATATTATGATAGAAGGGGCCTTAGCTCAGCTGGGAGAGCGCCTGCCTTGCACGCAGGAGGTCAGCGGTTCGATCCCGCTAGGCTCCACCATTTCTATAAAATACAAAGTTGTCGGCTGTGAGCCGGCGGCTTTTTTTTTACGATCAATTGTTCAAAATGGCCGTCAATATCCGAAATAGAAGAACCGTGGTACAATAAATTGTGCTTAAATGGGAAGAGAACGCCCTTCTGCCTGAAAATCAATGGAAAAGAACTATACATATATTTGCTTTGAAACGAAAGGGTTTATTCTGCGTAATTAAGAGACCCGGAGAGGGTGGAGGTCATAAGAAATGGATGCGGTTGTCAAACGTCTGATTAAAGCGATAAAAAAAGAAGACGATCAAGATGCTTTTGCAGAGCTTGTGGACCTGTATAAAGACAAAGTGTACCAAATCGCATACCGGATGACCGGAAACGCTTATGAGGCTCAAGACGTTGCACAGGAAGCATTCCTCCGGGCTTATGCCAATTTGGAAAGCTATGATGAATCCAGAAAATTTTCAACCTGGCTTTTTCGAATTACCACTAACCTCTGCATAGACCGGCTCCGAAAGAAAAAACCGGACTATTCCCTTGATGCGGAGATTAAGGGAACCGAGGGACTGAGCGGCTATTCCCAGCTTTCTTCAGAAGATATTCTTCCAGAAGAGCAGGTGGTAGCTTTTGAAATGCAGGAATGGGTACAGGCTGAAATTGCAAAACTTCCTCCCAAATACCGCTCCGCCATTATTCTTCGGTATATTGAAGATCTATCGATAAAGGAAATCGGTGAAATTCTTGATCTTCCAGATAATACAGTTAAAACAACATTCATCGCGGAAGAGAAGCCCTGCGTAAGCGGCTTAAAAATATTTAAGAGGGGAGGGACTGTTATGGCCTGCCAAATAAAAGAAGAAAACGAATCGACCAGTATATAGACGGTGAACTAAATGCCGACGAACGAAAAGAGCTGTTAACCCATTTTGAAGAGTGCCCGGACTGTGCGGCACATTACCGGGAACTGAATAGAACCGTAATGTTTGTTCAGAGCACGTCCCATTTAGAGGCTCCTTCCCGCATGACAGATCAGATCATGCAGAACCTTCCTTCCAGAAAAAAGAAGCCCGGATGGAAAAAATGGGGCAGAGAGCACCCTATCATGGCAGCGGCAGCTATTTTTCTACTATTGATGTCTTCAAGCATGATGTCTATCTGGAATGATCAAAGCGGCGGGCAGATTGCAGTAGCCGGAGGAGAAAACGTAGAAATTGATCATGAAAACGGCAAGGTGATTGTGCCCGAAGGAGAAGTGGTTCATGGGGATCTGATGGTCCGCAACGGAGAGGTAGAAGTGCATGGAGAAATACAGGGGGATCTTACAGTTATCAATGGGGAGCCTTATTTAGCTTCAGCTGGCAGCGTAGCCGGTGATATTGAGGATGTGGACCAGGCTTTGGAGTGGATGTGGTACTACGCTAAGAAATTCACGACGGAAGCATTTACCTGGAATACGGAAGAATAAAATCGCATGTGCTATTTTTTCGTCGACAGTGAAACAAAAAAGGAACAAAGAACGTCTATACACACTTCAGAAAAGAAAAGACCACTGTCGTTTTCAAGAAGAACAATAGAGAACTTATGCTATAATGGATCTGTTGTTTTCTTTTTTCGTTAGACAAAAATGGAGGAAAAGCGCATGTTTTTTGGAGAGGATTTTAACCTGTTGCGAACCCTTGGCGCAGTAGTGGACATTGTGCTTGTTGCCTACGTAGTATATAAATTGATTACAGTAATCCGGGGAACAAGAGCAGTTCAGCTCGTTAAAGGGATCTTATTTATTCTTATTATATGGTTTTTAAGCAGTGTATTTGGTCTGAGAACATTGCAGTGGATTATGTCCCAAGCCGTTACATATGGGCTTCTGGCCATTATTATTATTTTCCAGCCGGAGCTTCGAAGAGCGCTTGAACAGCTTGGAAGGGGCAGGTTATTTGGCCGTGCTCTAATGGCTACAGAAGAGAGTTCACGGAAAACGGTGGATGCGATTACGAAATCTGTACGTTATATGTCCAAGCGTCGGATTGGGGCGTTGATTTCCATTGAAAAAGGGACGGGACTGAATGATTATGTAGAAACAGGTATTCCGATGAATGCCACGGTTACCTCGGAACTGCTCATTAATATTTTTATTCCAAACGCTCCTTTGCATGATGGTGCCCTGATTATGCGCAATAATGAAATTGCAGCAGCGGCCTGCTACCTGCCGCTGTCGGAAAATCCTTTTATCTCGAAAGAACTGGGAACCAGGCACAGAGCAGCTCTTGGCATTAGTGAAGTAACAGACTGCCTGACGGTAGTGGTTTCAGAGGAAACCGGCAGCGTGTCGGTAACCAAAAATGGAGAGCTTCACCGTAATTTAGACGAAGAAACGCTTCTCGCCATGCTGGAAAAAGAATTAATCTCCGATGATCGTAACAGCAGTGGTTTGTGGCAGTGGGGGAGGTCCTAATTATGATGGATAACATGTTTAGTAATAAATGGTTTGTCCGTTTCATATCCTTGTGCATTGCTATTATGCTGTTTATGATGATCAATATGAATAATAATGTGAGTAATCAGGCAAGCGTACTGCCTGATCAGGAAGACAGCACATTTGAACTAGAAGACGTAGAGCTTATCGTGGATTACGATGAGGAGAATTATTCTGCTACAGCTACGACGCCGGATGAGCTTGTCGTGCAGCTCTCCGGCTCTCAGACCTCCCTTACGCTGTTCCAGCTCTCCAATACTTCCTATGAAGTATATGTGGACGTAGAAGGACTTGGACCGGGGGAGCACCAGGTGCCTATCGAAAACAGAAATTTCCCGGCTGATCTTGAAGTCGCCGTCTCACCGGAGTATGCTACGGTAGTGGTCGAAGACCTGGAGAGCGTTTCTTACCCGGTAGAAATAGAACTGACCAATGAAGACGAAGCGGAAGAAACTTATCAGGCGGATGATTTTACAGTTACTCCCGCCAATGTTACTGTTCAGGCCGGCTCCAGCGTACATGAAAGTATAAATGAAGTTTCCGCATTCGTTGATGTATCAGGAGCTGCAGGTACGATTGAAGGCGAGAAGGATGTAGTCGCCTATGATAACCAGGGAAACGAAATGAATGTCCAAATCGAACCAGAGGCAGTAAATGTATCAATGGGAGAAGAAGGCACGTCAGCTGAAGTACCTATCACGTTAACGCGAGAAGGAACACCTCAGGACGGAGTGAGTGTTGCAGCTCTCAATCCTTCTCAGGAGGAAGCGCTGGTTTCGGCACCACAGGATGTTCTGGATAATCTGGATACTATAGAAGCACCTGTCGATTTATCAGGTATCGGCGAAGAAGGCGGGACGATTGAAGTAACTCTTCCAGTTCCTGAAGGAGCCGATGCTGTACAGCCGGAAACAATCGAAGTAGAAGTTGAAATTGGAGAAGGCGGGGCAACTTCCTTTTCCAATATTCCTATAAATATTGAAAATGTTCCAGAAGGACAAACAGTGCAGTGGGAGTCTCCGGCAGACGGAGCCATGAACGTATCAGTAGAAGGAGCGGCTGATTCGCTTGAAGGCCTTGATGCCGGGGATATTTCTTTGAGTGCGGACTGGCAGGAGGGCGGAAACACCGCTCCCGGAACAGCCAAAACCCTCACCCTGCAGGCGTCCGGCCCGGATAATATAAATGTTTCCCCAGCCTCATCTGAGGTGACCGTATCTACTGTAGAAAACGAAGCAGAATCAGGAGGAGCAGCTGAAGAATCGGAAGGTCCGGATGAAGCCCCGACAGCCCCTGAAACAGAGGAGGACGGGCAGGGAACTCCGGAAAACCCGGAGGAACCTTCGCCTGAGCCTTCCCCTGAACAGCCGGAAGAAGAAACGCCGGTGGAAGAATCCCCTGCAGAACCCGATAATACAGAAGAGCCGGACAATGATCCAAACGGTGTAGAGAGCAGTGAGAATGAGGAAGATACCACTGGAAGCGTGCAGACAAATCAAACAGATAATGAAAATGAAGGAGAGATAGATAATGGGTAAATATTTTGGAACGGATGGTGTTAGAGGTGTTGCCAATACGGAGCTTTCTCCTGAACTGGCATTTCGAATCGGCCGAGCCGGCGGGTACGTACTTACGAAAGAAACAGAAAACCCTAAAGTGCTTATTGGAAGAGATACGCGTATTTCAGGTGAAATGCTTGAGGGAGCACTCGTAGCGGGACTTCTTTCTATTGGAGCAGAAGTCATGAGGCTTGGCGTTGTGTCTACACCGGGAGTTGCTTATTTAACAAAAGCCTTAAGTGCTCAGGCTGGTGTAATGATTTCAGCTTCCCACAACCCGGTAGAAGACAATGGAATTAAATTCTTTGGTTCCGATGGTTTTAAGCTGACGGATGCTCAGGAAGCAGAGATCGAAGTGCTGCTGGACGGGGAAGACACCCTTCCGCGGCCAACTGGAAAAAGCCTCGGCGTCGTAAACGATTATTTTGAAGGCGGTCAGAAATATATTCATTTTCTCAAGCAGACGATTAACGAAGATTTTGCCGGTCTGCACGTAGCGCTTGACTGCGCACACGGAGCTGCTTCAGCACTTGCACCACATCTATTTGCAGACCTGGAAGCAGATATTTCTACGATGGGAAAAATCCGGACGGCTTGAATATCAATGATAATGTAGGGTCTACCCACCCTGAAGGTCTTGCTGCTTTCGTAAAAGAAAAAGGAGCAGACATCGGACTTGCATTTGACGGAGATGCCGATCGTTTAATCGCTGTTGATGAAAAAGGAACGCTTGTAGACGGGGACCAGATAATGTATATCTGTGCCAAGCACCTTAAACAGGAAAACAGACTTACCGATAACACGCTGGTTACGACAGTAATGAGTAATCTCGGCTTATATAAAGCATTAGAAAAAATTGGTATAGAAACGAAAAAGACAGCAGTTGGAGACCGTTATGTGATGGAGGAAATGCGGAAAAATGGCTTCACGCTTGGAGGCGAGCAGTCCGGCCATCTAATTTTCCTTGATCACATTACCACAGGGGACGGCATGCTTTCTGCGCTTCAGCTGGTTGATATCATGAAATCGACTGGAAAGAAACTGTCTGATCTGGCTTCTGAAATGGAAATTTTTCCTCAGAAACTTGTCAATGTGAGGGTGCACAATAAACATGAAGTAGCTTCCAATCCTCATGTAAAAGAAGCTATTGATAGAGCAGAAGAAGAAATGGCCGGCAACGGACGCATCCTGGTACGCCCTTCCGGAACGGAATCGCTTGTACGGGTTATGGCAGAAGCGGAAACAAAAGAACTGTGTAATCGTTACGTAGAGGAAATAGCAAGTGTAGTAGAAGAACACATGGGAACCCAAAGAGCATAAGCGCGTCTCTTCGAGCATCTTGGGCCTAATTGCCTGAGATGCTTTTTTTAGATTGGATTTCTTTTGTTGTGCCATTGTGTACTCCGTCCGTTTCTTGTTAATTGCTGGAAAGTCATATTTCACTTTTAAAGGAGGAACTGCATGTGCCGGAAAATGTTCTTTTTGCCCTTGCATTGACTCTTATGGCAGGTCTGGCTACCGGAATAGGAAGCTTTTTGGCTTTCTTTACTTCTACGACTAATACTAAATTTCTCTCCGTCTCGCTTGGGTTTTCAGCAGGCGTGATGATTTATATTTCAATGATCGAAATATACGTAAAAGCCCAGGAGTCTCTCGTAAGTGCTCTTGGGAATGCGGGAGGCCAGTGGTCGACGGCCGGTGGGTTTTTTGGGGGTATGCTTTTGATTGCGGCGATCGACAGGCTGATCCCAAAACAGGGGAATCCCCATGAATTAAAACGTGTGGAAGATATGGCTGTGGTCAACCGCTCCAGACAGGAGCCTGATTTGCTGAAAATGGGAACATTCACAGCGCTCGCGATTGCGATCCACAATTTTCCGGAAGGGATCGCGACGTTTGCTTCGGCTCTTGAAGATCCAACGCTCGGTGTGGCCATTGCTGTCGCGATTGCAATTCATAACATTCCGGAAGGCATTGCCGTCTCGGTGCCTATATATTTTGCCACCGGAAGCAAACGCAAAGCATTTAAGCTTTCGTTTCTATCCGGCTTATCTGAGCCGCTTGGTGCGATTATCGCTTTTTTATTTTTAATGCCCTTTTTAAACGATGTTACATTTGGTGTTATGTTTGCCGGAGTTGCAGGTATTATGGTGTTTATTTCACTTGATGAACTTCTGCCTGCTGCGAAGCGGTATGACGAAACTCATCTTCCTATTTACGGATTGATTGCCGGAATGGCGGTAATGGCTGTCAGCCTGCTTTTATTTATCTAATAACCTACAAAGGATGTTTAAAGACATGCAGGATATATGGACGCTTCTCAAATATTTGTTTTTAGGGCTTTTCCAGGGAATTACAGAACCCATCCCGATTTCTTCCAGCGGACACCTCGTTATTGTTCAGGAACTAATCGGTCTTGGCAATACAGGTCTCGAATTTCTGGTTCTCGTCAATTTTGGTTCGCTGATTGCAGTACTGGTTGTTTATTGGAATGATATTGTGAAGCTTGCCGGAAACGGGATCAGTTATGTTACGACGAGAAAAGAATCTGCGCGCGGGGATTTTGATTTTATTTTATACTTAGTAATCGCGACGATACCGGCAGGTGTTATCGGCTTGACGCTTGGAGACTTTATAGAGGCAGAGCTTGATAAAGTGTGGATTGTTGGAGCTACGCTTATCGTTACGGGATTTGCATTATGGATTATCCGTAATCTGCGAGGCAGCAGAAACGACGGCCAGCTGAACTGGAAAGATGCTGTTATTATCGGCCTTGCACAGGCTGTCGCGTTAATTCCAGGAATCAGCCGCTCCGGAGCCACGATTGTGGCCGCCATGCTGCTGGGAACAAAGCAGGAAACGGCACTTCGTTTTTCATTTCTGCTGTATATTCCTATAAGCATCGGTACAACTGTTCTATCTTTAGATACGATTTTAGGAGAAAATCTTCCGGATATGTGGGTGAATTATCTGGTGGCATTCATAGCTTCCATTATCGCTTCCTATATTTCTCTAAAGTGGTTTATGAACATCATGGCAAAAGGAAACTTGAAGTATTTTGCCATCTACTGTTTTATCGTTGGGGCCCTTGTTCTTATTTTTATCGGATAATTGATAGAAAATATACCAGAGAAAATGCCTGTAAGCACATGCTCACGGGCATTTTTTATCTGAGAGAGGTTTCGGAAGGCGCTGAATTAGGGTAATCTATAAAGATAGAATCATTTTTTTCTATTAAAACGGCAGCTGAAGCCGATGTCTGGTTTCAGCCCGTTTTATGGAGATGGATTCTTTTTTTAAAGGATTCAATAAGCTGTCTAATGGAAAAATTACTCATAGGAGAAGTGAACATGAAGAAAAATCACACAATGATGCAGTATTTTGAATGGCACCTGGAAGCAGACGGTGCTCATTGGAACAGGCTTAAAGAAATGGCTTCTATGCTGAAGGAAAAAGGAATCGATTCAGTTTGGATTCCACCGGCAGCTAAATCCGAAACACCTGACGATAATGGTTATGGAGTATATGACTTATATGACCTTGGGGAATTTGACCAAAAAGGATCTATCCCAACGAAATACGGCACGAAAGAAGAGCTTCTGGAAGCGATTGCCGCCTGCCATGAAAATGATGTCTGCGTTTATGCGGATGTAGTCATGAATCATAAAGCAGCGGCTGATGAAAAAGAAACATTTGAAGTGGTACGGGTGAACGAAGAAAACCGCCATGAAGACATAGGAGAGCCTTTTGAAATGGAAGGCTGGACGAAATTTACGTTCCCTGGACGCGGCGATACCCATTCAGATTTTAAGTGGAATCACACTCATTTTAACGGTACTGATTACAATGCGACCGATGATGAAGAAGGTATTTTCCGTATTCTGGGAGAAGATAAGGCCTGGAATGAAAATGTGGCAGATGAATTCGGGAATTACGATTTTCTGATGTTTGCAAACTATGATTATAACAACCCTGAAGTGAAGGAAGAAATGATTTCCTGGAGTCAATGGTTTACAGACACACTAGGAGTCGACGGCTTCCGTCTGGATGCTATTAAACATATAAACTATGATTTTGTGAAGGAATTTGCTGAGCAGGCGATGGAGCACGGCGGCGAAGATTTTTATATTGTCGGGGAGTTCTGGCTCTCTGATCTAAAAGAATGCCAGGCATTTCTGGATAACGTCGACTATAAAATTGACTTGTTTGATGTATCGCTCCATTTTAATCTGCATAATGCTTCCAATGCCGGTGCAGACTATGACCTGCGGGAAATATTCGATGACACGCTCGTTCAGTCGCATCCAATGCATGCGGTAACGTTTGTGGACAATCATGATTCCCAGCCCGAGGAATCATTGGAATCGTGGGTGGAAGAGCCTTTCAAGCAAAGCGCCTACGCGTTAATTCTGCTGAGAGAAGACGGCTACCCCTGCGTGTTTTACGGAGATTATTTCGGCATCAACGGACCTGCTCCGGAAGAAGGGAAAGCAGAAGAAATCGATCCGCTTTTGTATGTTCGTAAAAACAAAGCCTACGGCGAACAAGAAGATTATTTCGCAGAAGCTAACCTGATCGGCTGGGTCCGGCGTGGAATAGAAGAAATGAAGGGCTCCGGCTGTGCCGTTGTTATTTCCAATGAAGGGGATAACAGTTTAACAATGAATGTCGGAGAAGAGCATGCCGGCGAGGCATGGGTTGATTATACTCGTAACTGCAAAGACGAAATCATCATCGAAGAAGACGGCACGGCTTCTTTTCCTGTTATGGGAGAAAGCGTAAGCGTATGGGCAACACCTGACGAGTAAAAAGCAGAAGAATCCGGGAAAATTGCAGGAAACTGTAACCCGGATTCTTTTTTCACGTCTAATATAATGGGTTGTCATTACTTTACTTATTACTTCTTTTTAAAAAGATATTGCATTATATGGGAAAAGATAGTAAGATAACCATGATTCTATTTAAAGAACAGGAGGACGGAGAAAACCACATATACAGCGCCTGAACTGTTCCGTACGGAGAACAAACGAACAGTTGACGAGGAGGAGGTTCATCGAGCATCGGCGGATGCCTCCCGGTTGTCCGGTACAATCGTCAGCAGCAGGATTAAAACAAGGAGGCAACTCTTTGCACAACGTCCTTCTGCAAGCCGCTAAACTAATAAAAAGAAAAGAGCGGGGCACAGCTTGCAGCCCCGAGGCACATGCTGTGGCCCCGTCTTAGGAGGTCATGATTATATGTGTGGAATAGTAGGATATATAGGAAATGAACAGGCAGCAGATATTCTTTTAAAGGGCTTAAAGAAGCTGGAATACCGCGGGTACGACTCGGCTGGTATCGCTCTGGTAGGAAATGAAGGCATCGATTTATATAAGGAGCAGGGACGTATTGCTGTTCTGGAAGAGTCGGTCGGAACGAAAGCTCCCGGCACAATCGGCATCGGCCATACCCGCTGGGCAACCCACGGACCGCCAAGCCGTCTGAATGCCCACCCGCACCAGAGCACTTCTGAGCGTTTTACCATTGTTCACAATGGCGTTATTGAAAACTATAACGAACTTAAAAAAGAATTTCTGCAGGGTGTAACACTGGTAAGTGATACGGATACAGAAGTTATCGTACAGATCGTTGAATATTTTGTAAACGAAGGCTTGTCTACGGAAGATGCTTTCCGCCGTACTCTTTCTGTTCTTGAAGGCTCTTATGCAACGGCATTGATTGATAACGATGATTCCGATGTGATCTACGTTGGAAAAAACAAAAGCCCGCTTCTTATCGGAGTAGGAAATGGCGTAAACGTTATCGCGTCTGATGCAATGGCTATGCTTCATGTAACAAAAGAATTCATGGAAATCATGGACGGGGAAATTGTCGTGCTGACGCAGAACAGTGTGAAAGTAAAAACATTGGATGGTCAGCCGGTCAGCCGTGACACCTTCACAACAGATATCGACGAAAGCGATACTGAAAAAGGCACCTACTCGCATTTCATGCTCAAAGAAATCGATGAGCAGCCTTTTGTTATCCGTAACATTATCCAGAAGTACCAGGATGAATCCGGAGATATTAAGCTTGATGAAAATATCCGTGCCGCTATCAATGATACAGACCGTATTTATGTAATTGCTGCAGGCACAAGCTATCATGCCGGCCTGGTCGGAAAAGAAATGCTGGAAAAAGTAGCAAAAAAACCAGTAGAAGTCCATATTGCCAGTGAATTTCTCTATAATGAACCATTACTATCCAACAATCCGCTCTTTATCTTTATTTCACAAAGCGGTGAAACTGCAGATTCCCGCGGCGTTCTGGTGAATGCTAAGAAAAACGGGTATCGTTCGATCACGATTACAAACGTGCCGGGCTCTACGCTTTCCCGTGAGGCAGATTTCACGCTTCATACGTATGCAGGTCCGGAAATTGCTGTAGCGTCTACAAAGGCCTATACAGCTCAAATGGCGGTATTCTCTATTCTTGCCATGGACAGTGCACGTGCCCAGGGGATCCAGACGGACTTCAATGCGATCCAGGAGCTCAGCCTTATTGCAAACGCGATGGAAGTCCTGTGTGACCAGAAGGATGTCATGGAGCAGATCGCCCGTGATTATCTGCTGGAAACACGCAACTGCTTCTTTATCGGACGCTCTATGGACTACAGCGTCGTTCAGGAAGGTGCTTTAAAGCTTAAAGAGATCTCTTATATTCAGGCAGAAGGATTTGCCGGAGGAGAGCTTAAGCACGGAACGATTGCTCTTATTGAAGAAGGTACGCCGGTTATTGCGGTAACTACGCAGAAAGCCACAAATCTAAACATCCGCGGCAATGTTCGTGAAGTAGAAGCACGAGGCGCCAATGCGTGCATTATCAGCACCGAAGACACGAAGCAGGACGGCGATCGTATTGTTCTCCCAACAATCAACGAGCTGATGACACCGCTTGTGTCTGTTATTCCGCTTCAGCTGATTTCCTATTATGCAGCCCTTCACAGAGGCTGCGACGTGGATAAGCCAAGAAACCTGGCGAAAAGTGTAACAGTGGAATAAGAATGTAAATGAATTAAAATAATCTTTTGGATAAATAGTGAACCCCAAACGTTAGAGTAATATCTAATGTTTGGGTTTTTTTTCTTTGATAGAATAAAGTCATTTGTTCAGAAGTATCTCCAAACACCTTGTGGATACAGACGATTGGCTCAGAAATATGGGTTAACGTTGATGCACCTCATCTAAGCACTTTGGTTTGACATAGGAGGATACACCTTTAATTTGTATATATGCAACTTGCATATAATCGGCGAGGATACATGTAAATTACAGGAGGCATTACAGCAATGGATAAGAAATTCGCACCATTATTTGAAAAAGTAACGTTACCTAATAAAGTAGAATTAAGAAATAGATTTGTCTTAGCACCACTCACTCATGTATCTTCCAATGACGATGGTACCATTTCTGATGTGGAAATTAACTATGTGGAACAACGTTCTAAAGATGTAGGATTAGCTATTTCTGCAGCTAGTAATGTGACTGATTTAGGAAAAGCATTTCCCGGACAGCCGTCGGTTGCACATGATTCGGACCTTGATGGTTTAAAACGCTTAGCTGAAGCGATGAAGAAAAATGGAGCAAAAGCAATTGTACAAATTCATCATGGCGGGGCCCAGTCACTGCCGCGTTTAACACCAAACGGAGATGCAGCTGCTCCAAGCCCTATCACTTTGCAAAGCTTCGACGAAAAAGAAGAACATCATGCCCGGGAAATGACGAACGAAGAAATTGAACAGACCATTACAGCATTTGGTGAAGCAACACGTCGAGTAATCGAAGCAGGATTTGATGGTGTAGAAATTCATGGCGCCAACCATTATCTAATACAGCAATTTGTTTCACCATATTATAATCGTCGTAAGGATGAATGGGGAGAAAATAGATTAAAATTCCCAATCAAAGTCGTAGATGAGGTTGTTCATACGGTTAAAGCTTATGCAGATGAGAAATTTATCGTTGGTTATAGATTTTCACCAGAAGAAGCAGAAACTCCAGGTATAAGTATGGAAATTACAGAAGAATTGGTGAAACATTTAATTGAAAAACCGTTGGATTATTTACATGTTTCCCTAATGGATGTTGACGCTGAAACTCGTGAAGGCAAGTATCAAGGCGAAGGAAGAGTAAAATTACTTCATCAATGGATTGATGGCCGTATGCCGTTAGTTGTGATCGGATCCATATTTACTGCGAACAAGCACTGGAAGCTGTAGAATCAAAAAATGTTGAATTATTAGCTTTAGGCAGGGAAATTCTGCTGGATCATCATTTTATTAATAAAATTCAACATGGTAAAGAGGACGATATTATTTCGAAATTTGATCCTGACAGCGAAGAAAAACACGATTTACCCCCCAACTTGTGGAAACAATTTAATGAGGGTTTCTATCCACTGCCAAGAACGGATAGTAAGTAATACTGTAAAGCAAACGCCAAAAAACGGTGAGTCCTCTTTGTCTAACTATAGACAGAGGGGTTTTTTACATAAAAATATACATGATAAACTTAAAAATAAGCTGCGTTTTTAATAATCAGTCAGCCGGCCATTGTCATTCCACTGCCCGTACATTTTATTTTCTCTCGTGTTTTCAACAAACTTATCCAATCGTTTATAAAAAAGCGCAGGGTCCTTTTTAATACTTTGGATGGTGTCAATTCGAATTCTTCGGTACAGTTCAGGGAAATGAATGAAGTTTTGATATACCTGTGTCTCTTCTTTGAGGCGGCTTTCGATCTCTTCTTCAATCGTAAAAGATTCCGGCCGCATGTCGGGGAGAACCCTGCGTCCTTCTTTTTCATTAATCCAGCTTATCCAGTCTTCTTACTCTTTCTTTATTTAATTCCGTCCAATTGCTTTTCTTCCTTCGCGGAGAGAGCCTCTGTGCTGTTTCACCGGTATCCGGGAGTTTCTTTACGATACCGTCTATCCAGCCAAAACACAGGGCTTCCTCGACGGCATCCAGGTACAGAATGGCGTTGCTTTTTTACTCCTGCTTACAATGATCCAGCAGCAAGTTTCTTTAGTTGAATATTCTTCAAGCCACTTTCTTAATTCCGGTCTTGTTTTGACCTTGATTAAGTTCTCGACTTCCATGGAACACCTCCTTATATAGAGTTGTACAAGAAAGGATTTGTATATGAATAATAATGATGCATTAAAAGACAATATTCAATTTCAATTAGTATTTCCAGAAGCTTCTGGAATACCACCTTTCTTCGCTGGAACAGGAAGAATATATGTGGCAGCCGTCGAAAAGCAGTTTGTATATTAAAGAACAGATGGAATATGGTATGCAGAACTGCCTGAAACAGAGTCTTACGATATTGGTCCGCCAAGTATTGCTTGGACTTTATGGCACATTACTTTTTGGTGGGAAATGGTTTTTGATCATTCTTTTGGAAGTGGAAATTTAACAAAAGAGGATATAGAGGTCACGGCTGATGCTGCAAAAATAAAAAAGCATCTGCACAACCTGGCCGATAGATGGGAGGAAAAGCTGTCGCAGCTAACGGAGGAGGAGTGGACCAGCAGCCAGCTGAGTGCATTCCCTTTTAATAAAGAAGTGGAATTTCATAAATTAGCCTCATGGTTGAACCTGGAACTGATGAAAAATGCTTCTGAAATTGGATACGCCAGGTTCGATTACGCGGCTGATGTGGAGCGGTTAAATGCAAATACC
Source organism: Sinobaca sp. H24 (assembly GCF_023845525.1). Classification (NCBI taxonomy): domain Bacteria; kingdom Bacillati; phylum Bacillota; class Bacilli; order Caryophanales; family Sporolactobacillaceae; genus Sinobaca; species Sinobaca sp. H24. The sequence continues at coordinate 443,794 of NZ_JALBWT010000001.1, read as the reverse complement.
AAAGCAGCAAAGGGGTCTGACTTATGAAAGATATATGGATTGTTCCGTTAGTAGTGTTTATTTCAGTAGCTGCTGCTTCATTAATTATGAGCTACGCGGCTCCTGGCATAGGCGGGGGTATTCGTACCATTATAATTGTTACTGTCGCTGCTCTATCTGCTTTCCTGGCACAGCGGATTTTTAATAAAAAACAAAACGCTGCTCAAGGAAAATAAACGGTTCGCTTTTTCGAGACCATGTGTTATATAGAAAACGTATAAAAAGCTCTGCACTGGGTGTGTCCGGTTCAGAGCTTTTACGTATGATACTAATGTTCTATTTCACGAAGGAAGCGTTCATCTTAAAAGAATCATTGACTAAAAGAAAGATATAGAGATAAAATGATAATGATTATCAATATCATTTGATTGTATGTTTTTATTATACATATGATGCTTTGGAAATGGAAAGGTCTCTAATAAAACGTAAAAAGGAGGTAATCAGCAAAAGCGATCTATAAAGCGATAGAAACAACCCCTTATTAATTTTGTTTATTGAAAACTGGAGGACAGTCATGCAAACGTTAAGATCCCATTCGTTTTTTTCCATATTCGCTCATAATAAGTGCACTTATTTTAGTACTATTCATAGCTGGATGCAGTACAAATACAGCTGAGGAAACAAACGCTGAATCTGAATCTGCTGAAGGTGCAGAGGAGAACTATCATGAAATCACCCATGAAATGGGCGTAACAGAAGTACCGGATGAGCCCAAAAGAATAGCGGTGCTTAGTCCTAACTATGTTGATAATTTGTATGTATATGATGTAATTCCTGTGCTGGCAGCTGAATCCTCGCTCACGAATGAAAAGGTATCGTCACATCTGCCTCAGGAATTATATGAAGATGTTCAGTTTATTGGAGGAGATGATTTTAACTTAGAAGCAATCCTGGAAGCTGAGCCGGATTTGATTATTGGCCAGGATAAAGCCGGGAACTTACGACGACTTTCCAGTATTGCTCCTACAGTTATTGGGAAATGATGAATGGCGTGAAACACACGCTGCATTTGGAGAAATTTTAGGTATGGAAGAAGAATCTAAGTTTGGCTCGATCAATATGAAGATAAAGCGACAGAAGCCAAACAAAGATTACTGCATCTCTTGGAGGGAGACAGTTGCTTTCATGAGGGTACTTCCAAAAGAATTCCGCATTCATGGTACAACAGATCAGCGGTTCATTGACGGTACGCTTTATCAGGATTTAGGACTGAATCCATCTGAAGGAGTGCCGGAGGAAAGAAAAGCGATCTCGCTTGAAGGAATAGCCACAGTTAACGCTGATCATTTTCTCCTTGAATACAATACAGCGTCCCAGCAGGATAACCAGGCAGAAGAGAGGTATCATGCGTTAATGGAAAGTGGTGTCTGGCAGCAGATGAAAGCAGTGAAACAGGATAATGTCCATACTGTCCTGATTGGTTTATTCAGGTTGGTCACATATGCCAGAACAATGGCCATTGATTACGTAACAGAAACATTAGTAGAGTAATAACACAATCCTAATGCTTTGTACAAAAAAACAGGCTCTCCTGCAATAACAGGAAGCCCGGTTCTATTTTTATTTATTTTTTAACATCGAACGGTCTGCGTCCATGATCTTAACCCAGGCCTTAATAAAGTCTTTAACAAATTTCTCTTCGTTGTCGTCCTGCGCATACACTTCAGAGTGAGCGCGGAGAACGGAATGAGAACCGAAGACAAGGTCTACTCTTGATCCTGTGCGGACAAGTTCACCTGTTTTGCGGTCATATGCTTCATAGATGCCGTTGTCGGTTTCTGACGGCTTCCAGTCTACACTCATATCCATAAGGTTCACGAAGAATCGTTGCTTAGAACGCCGGGACGGTCTGTATAGACGCCGTGCTTCGTACCTTTGTAGTTTGCGTCAAGAGCGCGCATACCGCCGACTAATACAGTCATTTCATGAGCGGAAAGCCCAAGAAGCTGTGCTTTATCGACAAGAAGCTCTTCAAAAGAAACAGTATACTCTTTCTTTTGATAGTTGCGGAAGCCATCTGTTTCCGGCTCAAGCGCTTCAAAGTTTTCTACATCTGTCTGCTCCTGCGTCGCGTCGCCGCGGCCGGAGTAAATGGTACTTTCACGTCAAAGCCTGCTTCTTTCGCAGACTTTTCAATAGCCGCGCTTCCGCCAAGGACAATCAGATCAGCGATGCTGACGTTCTTGTCGAGGCCTTTTTGAACTTCTTCCAATTTGCTGAGCACTTTGGAAAGTTCTTCCGGCTCATTTACTTCCCAGTCTTTTTGTGGAGAAAGACGGATACGTGCACCATTTGCACCACCGCGCTTATCGGACTGGCGGAATGTGCTCGCAGAAGCCCATGCCGTTTTAACAAGCTGGCTTACAGAAAGGCCGGAGTCAAGAAGCTTTCCTTTAAGCTCTTCAATTTCTGTTTCGTTGAGTTCGTAATCTACTTCTGGTACAGGATCCTGCCAATAAATACTTCTTCCGGTACTTCCGGTCCAAGGTATCTGTCGCGTGGTCCCATATCACGGTGAAGAAGTTTGAACCAGGCGCGTGCGAATGCATCAGCAAACTCGTCCGGGTTTGCATAGAAGCGGCGGCAGATCTTTTCATATTCCGGATCTACACGCATAGCCATATCAGCTGTTGTCATCATTGTTTTTACTTTCTTATCAGAATCACCAGCGTCTGGCGCAAGGTGGTCTTCATCAGGAGAAACAGGCTCCCACTGATAAGCACCGGCCGGACTCTTTGTTAATTCCCACTCATAGCCGAACAGCATATCAAAATAGCTGAGGTCCCATGTCGGGAGTAGGCGTCCAGGCACCTTCAATACCGCTTGTGATCGTGTAAGGACCGTTTCCGCTTTCATACGTGCTCTTCCAGCCAAGGCCCTGGTTCTCTAGCTGAGATCCTTCTGGATCAGCACTTACGTGAGATGGGTCACCTGCGCCGTGGGCTTTACCAAACGTGTGGCCGCCGGCAGTAAGGGCTGCTGTTTCTTCATCGTTCATTCCCATTCTTTTAAACGTTTCACGGATATCACGTGCGCTTCCTGCAGGATCCGGCTTGCCGTTTGGACCTTCAGGGTTTACATAAACTAAGCCCATCTGCACAGCAGCTAAAGGATTCTCAAGCTCGCGCTCGCCGGAATACCGCTCATCGCCGAGCCAGTCTTTCTCCGGTCCCCAGTTTACATCTTCTTCCGGGCTCCAGATATCAGGACGTCCGGCACCAAATCCAATGGTTTTTCCTCCCATAGATTCAATGGCTACGTTTCCTGCGAGCACTAGAAGATCAGCCCAGGAAATTTTGTTTCCGTATTTCTGCTTGATTGGCCATAAGAGGCGGCGTGCTTTATCAAGGTTACCGTTATCCGGCCAGCTGTTTAAAGGTGCAAAACGCTGAGAACCGCTTCCGCCGCCGCCGCGTCCGTCGGCTGTACGGTATGTTCCGGCTGAGTGCCATGACATACGAATGAAAAATGGACCGTAATGTCCGTAGTCTGCAGGCCACCAGTCCTGGCTGTCTGTCATGAGATCAAGAAGATCCTTCTTCATCGCGTCATAGTCCAGCTTTTTGAATTCTTCAGTGTAATCGAAATCTTCTCCAAGTGGATTGGTTTTCGCGTCGTGCTGGTGAAGTACATTCAGGTCGAGAAGACCCGGCCACCAATCTTTATTTGTTGTTCCTTTTGTTCCGCTTACTGGTTTGCTTGGAGCGCCCTCGCCCATAAATGGACACTGGCCGCCGCTGCCGTTATCTGACATATTATTACATTCCCCTTTCTATTTTAAAAAGTAAAACAGCGAAAATGTTCAGCCTCTAATGATACCTGCTGAAAATAAGAAGAGGCTATAGTAATTCTTACATTGTAATTATAATAAATTATAGCGTAAATAAAAAGTAAAAAGAAGGATTTTCAAAAAATTACTTCAAAAGCCCGAAAAAAAGCACGGTTTATTATTTGAATGCCCTGGAGATGGATTATTTAAACCAGTTGTCATAAAAGATTTGACCGACAGCGTCCTGCTTCCTATAAACCAGCCTGGAAAAGAGCGTCCGGAGCATTATAACAGGAAGAATCAAATGAGAATGTCTAAGCTGGATTATCACTTGTTTTCGCTGATAGAAGATAATAAATGAAGCCGAAGTGTCTTAATAATAAGATTCCATGCCTCATACGCGGATTCTTTTTTGCCATTATGGGTAAAAGCGTGAAAGGTGCCGGGAAACGTATGGAAAGATGCAGGGGTACCGGCTTTTCTTAAACGGGCAGCATAGTCATTCGCTTCGAGGGCGAGCGAATCAAATTCCGGCGTGAATAAAAGTGCAGGAGGAAGCTCTTCCAATGACTTTGCGTAAAGAGGCGAGATGTAAGGGTGACGGCGGTCCTGAGAGTCTTTTAGGTAGCTTGCAGCAAACAAGTCTGCCACCGCTGCAGGAATTGCACCGGAAACGGCCGGCTTGCAGCGGGGGTTCGTATGTAAATCAAGAATGGGAGAATCCAAAATCTGAACACGGGGTAAAGGCAGACCTGTGTCTCTTAGTAATAATACAGTAGCTGCCGCCAGGTTGCCGCCCGCACTGTGGCCGCCAAGCGAGTAACTTCCCATATCAAGTCCGAGTGTAGAATTGTGCTCATGCAGCCATAATAGAACATCACGGATTTCGAAAAGAGAGTCAGGGAATTGTGTTTTTGGAGCCAGGTGGTAATCTACGTTTACAACGACGCATGGGGTCTCTGCAGCAATATATTTTCCCCATTTTTCATCATCCTCAGCCTGCCCCATAAAAAATCCGCCGCCGTGAAGATTTACAAAAACGGGAAGTGAAGTATGCAGGTCTTTTTGCGGATAGTAGATATAAACAAGGGTAAACCCCGCGGTTGTTTCCAGCAGATAAGAGATATCTGCGGTGTCGGCTGAAGGCGGTTCAATATGAAAAGGAGAAAACCGGCTGAGCGGTTTTTGGAGCCCGCGAAGCAAAGCAGTATATAAATGCATTTTCCATGTATGCATATCGAGCCCTCCTTATTAGGAATAAAAATGATACATGTATTATATCAAACAGGAAAAAAGGGATAACAGCCTGCTTTCCAGAATATAGAGAATAATTGAAGAGTAAGTGGATTGATTACCCTGAAAAATAAACGGAGGAATGAAGATGGCAGAGAAACGCACGCTTATCACATTTGATGGAACAGAACTATTCAGCAAAAAGAATACGGCCGAGCAGCCAAAAGCGGCTGCAGTGATTGTCCATGGGCTGGCAGAGCATATGGATCGCTATGAGGCACTGACAGAAAAGCTGGTAGAGCATGGGATAACGGTGTACCGCTATGATCAGAGAGGGCATGCCCGTTCGGGAGGCAGACGCGTCTATTTCAGTGATTTCAATGAAATGCCGGATGATGCAAAAACGATGGTGGATACCGCGAAGGCGGAGCATCCGGAGCTGCCGGTGTTTTTAATCGGCCATAGTATGGGGGGCTTTACAGCAGCAGCTTTTGGAACAAAATATCCGGGAAGCGTGAAAGGAATTGTTTTATCAGGGGCGTTAACAAGATACAATAAAGAAATTTTTGGTCCGCTTCCTATCGACAAGCCGGATGATTTTTATTTCGATAATGAGCTTGGAGATGGGGTTTGCAGCGATCCGGAAGTCGTAAAGGCCTATGAAAATGACCCTCTGGTGGAAAAGAAAATTTCCGCCGGGCTGCTGAATGCCTTTCCTCCTGGTATTGAATGGCTGACACGCCAGGCTTCCGACTTCACGGACCCCGTTTTTGTACTTCATGGAAATGAAGACGGATTGATTGCAGAAAAAGACTCCAGGGACTTTTACTCGGATATCTCCTCAAGGGATAAAACGTTGAAAATTTATGCTTTTTTGATGCATGAAATATTCAATGAGCCTGTAAAGTACGCTATCTATAATGAAGTTATCGATTGGATCCACGATCGCGTATAATAAAATGTGAAGACAAGCCGGCAGGGAGCAAATAAAATGAACGAAGTAACGATAAACGACACCTTTTCGATCAAACAGACTGTTTTCAAAAACAGGCTCGTGAAATCAGCCATGAGTGAAGCAATGGCTGGCAGGGATCATCTGCCAACAGAAAAACTTTTTACCTTATATGAAACGTGGGCAAAAGGAGGAAGCGGTCTTGTCATAACAGGTAACGTTATGGTAGACCGTCGTGCGTTGGGAGAACCAGGGAATGTCGTGCTGGAAAATGCAGACAATCTTTCTGTTTTTCGAAAATGGGCGGAAGCCGGAACCAAACATAGCACGCAGCTGTGGATGCAGATCAATCATCCCGGCAAACAGGTCATTAAAGGAGTAGCAGAAGAAGCGGTAGCGCCTTCTGCTGTTCCTTTCGAACCCTCTCTGCAGCGATTCTTTCCCATGTGCCGGGCATTGGAGGAGAAGGAAATTCTGGAAATTATCCGTAAGTTTGCCCGCACGGCAGAGCTGGCAAAACAGGCCGGCTTTACAGGCGTTCAGATTCACGCGGCGCACGGGTATTTAATCAGTCAGTTCCTTTCGCCGCGCCACAACGAACGCACGGATCAGTGGGGAGGGCCGATAGAAAACCGTTTCCGCTTTCTCCGAGAGATATATACGGCTGCTCGTGAAAAGACAGGACCAGATTTTCCGATCGGCGTAAAGATTAACAGCGCCGACTTTATGAAAGCCGGATTTTCAGAAGATGAATCGCGCTATGTGATTGGCGAATTGGACCGGCTGGGCGTAGATTTGATTGAAATTTCGGGAGGGACATACGAGCGGCCGGAAATGACAGGAAAAGGGGTGAGAGCCTCAACGGCAGAACGGGAAGCCTATTTTCTTGAATATGCCGAAGCGCTGAAGCAAAAAAGCAATGTGCCGCTTATTGTGACGGGAGGGTTCCGGACCCTGCATGGAATGAATGAAGCCCTCCAGAAGCAGGCGACCGATTTTATCGGTATCGCCCGTCCGCTTGCGGTGTATCCGGACTATGCCAATCAGCTGCTTCTGGGCAGAGCCTCGGATTTTTCCATTAAACCGATTAAGACAGGAATCGCTTTTATCGATTCCAAAGGTATTCTGGAGCTGACCTGGTACGCACAGCAGCTGCACCGCCTCGGAAGCGGTGAAAGGACCAGGCCGTCTTTTTCGCCGCTGCTGTCGCTTGGGTTGACGGTATGGAAAAATGGAAAAGGTGTATTGATGCAGCGGCGGGCCTGATAGAATAAAAACAAACAGGGGCATCGATGCCCCTGTTTGTTTATTATTAATAGCGAAGTGTTTATAGATCGCTTACAATATTAAATACCAATTCCCATGGAAAATAAGATTATGGAAAGTACAACTCCCAAAAGCGGCACAATAACGGTAACTGCTCCTACAGCTGGATATGCTGTTTTATGCGTTTCTCCGCAGATCACACGGATAGTCGTTACAGTGTACCCGCCATGTGGAAGAGAATCTAAAGCTCCGGAGGAAAGAGCTACTATACGATGCAGTGCTTCAGCATTAACCCCTTGCTCCAAGAACTCGGGACCAATAATAGGAAGCGCTATTTCCTGGCCACCTGATGCTGAACCGGTTAGGCCTACAATGGAAAGAACAGCAATAGCCGCTCCTACTAACGGATATCCTGGTATATCTGTCATAACGCTGACAGATGTTTCAAAAGCTTGGGTCGCCTGAGCAACGGTTCCAAATCCAACTACTGCTGAAGTGTTTGCTATTGCAATCAACGCTCCAAATGTTCCGTTGGAAGCAGAAGTCCATACGTTTTCCAAATAGCGTCTGTTTAAAATCCAGGCTGTAAAAACCCCGCTGGACAGGGCAATAATAAGAGCTGACTGTTCCAGAGTATCATGGAAAATGAACGCAATAATAAGCACGACAAGCAGTGGAATGGCAGAGAGAAGAGGGTTAGGAAGCTCTCTTTCTACTTCTACTGGATCTCCTTCCCTTTCATCAAATTTTTCCCCATTTTTGACTGCACGGTTAATCATCCACTTCAGCCAAATATATCCTGTGACCATCATAAATAAAGCAACGATAAGACTAACTTCCCAACCGGCATAAGCGCTGGTGCCGAGGTGGGGAATAGGAATCCAATTCTGGATTTCCGGAGAACCGGCTGACGTCATCGTAAAAGTGACGGACCCAAAAGCCAATGCAGCTGGTATAAACCGCCGGGGAAGATCGGCCTGTTTAAATAAACTGAGAGCTAAAGGAAATACAGAAAAGCCGACAATAAATAAGCTTACGCCGCCGTAAGTTAAAATAGCACAGGCGCCAACAACTGCCATAACTGCATACTTAACTCCTAAACGGTCAACAACCCATTTAGATACACTGTCAGCAGAACGGCTGTCCTCCATCACTTTTCCAAAAATAGAACCAAGAAGAAACATTAAGAACCATGAGGCGACAAAGCCTGAAAACCCATCCATATAATCGCCTACATAGTTAGCTTCACCTTCACCAGCAAGCTGTGGGAAGATAGGAAGCCCGCTTAATACTGCAAGAAATAAAGCACTCAATGGAGCAGCTATTAATAAGTTCATTCCCCGCATTGTCAGGGTAATAAGAATAGCCAGTCCTCCGAGTAAACCAATCATACTGAGCATATAAACTCTCCTTTATCGTATCCGCTTTCATAGTAAAAGAAGGAAAAGAGCCGACAGCGGCTCTTTTCTGCAGTTACTTCTTTTCGTAGCGTCTTACTCTAAGCGAAGCCTGCTCTTTATGGCCCATAAAACCTTCCAGCTCACAAAGCCTCTCCGCGTATTTTCCGATTTCCACACTTGCTTCTTCCGTAACACGCTGATACGTGCAGTTTTTAAGAAATTTACCGACCCAGAGGCCGCCGGTGTATTTTGCTGCCTGTTTTGTAGGAAGGGTATGATTGGTGCCGATTACTTTATCTCCGTAGGCAACGTTTGTTTCCTGACCAAGAAACAGACCGCCGTAATTGGTGAGGTTCTGAAGGAAATAATCGGGATCTTCGGTAAGCACTTCGACATGTTCATATGCCAGCTTATCTGCCTCCACTACAGCTTCCTCCAGCGTATCTACTAAAAGGATAGAACCGTGGTCTCTCCATGCAACTTCCGCTATGTCGGCAGTGGAAAGCGTCTGCAGCTGTCTGGCGATTTCCTCTTCCAGTGATTCAGCTAGAGAGCGGGAGGTGGTAATAACCGCTCCCGGTGAAGTCGGTCCGTGTTCGGCCTGTCCGAGTATATCGGTAGCAACAATTTCTGCATCAGCGGTATGATCAGCAATAACGAGTGTTTCTGTGGGACCAGCAAGTAAATCAATACCGACCTTACCGAACAGCTGTCGTTTTGCTTCGGCGACAAACGCGTTTCCGGGTCCGACAATCATATCGACCGGTTCAATACTTTCTGTGCCGATTGCCATTGCCGTCATAGCCTGGACGCCACCAAGAAGATAGATTTCATCTGCTCCTGCCATGTGCATTGCGGCAATAGTTGCTGCTGGTACTTCGCCATTGCTTGGGGGCGTGCAGGCAATCACACGTTTTACTCCCGCCACTTTGGCAGTAAGGATGCTCATATGGGAGGATGCGACCATAGGGTAGCGTCCGCCGGGAATGTAACAGCCTACGCTGTTTACAGGAATATTTTTATGTCCGAGAAACACGCCGGGTCTCGTTTCCACCTCAATGTCCTGAATGGAGCCCCGCTGATGCTCTGCAAAATTTTTAATCTGATCCTGAGCGAACTGTATGTCTTCAATCACCTGCTCCGGGAGTCTCCCAATAATGGTTTGTATGTCTTCCGATGATAGAAGAAAGCTCTCCGGACTCCATTTATCAAATTTTTCGGAAAGCTCTCTAACGGCAGCGTCCCCTCGATCCTCTACGTCTTTAATAATGCCGTTTACCGCCTGCTCCACTTTTGTGCTGGCTTCCTGCTTCTGTTGATCCGACTGACCTTCTTTTATATAAACTGCCATTTTACATCCGCCCTTTACGTTTATTGTGAATACGTAGTCATTATAGAATGTAAACGCTTCTATGTAAATAGTGTTTTTATAAAAAGAAAAATGGTATATTCAAAAATTTTTTGAAAACCTGGTATTTAAGCTTTTTAAAAGAAATAAAATTATTTAGTTGGTTTATGCAGAGCGGATTTCAATTGACAAACGCAGGCATAAATTTTATTATATTTATGAATACGTATTAATTAAAATGAGCGGGGTATGTAAAAATGGCTTCTTCCAAAGATGTAGCAAAAACAGCCGGTGTTTCCCAGTCCACGGTATCGCGCGTGCTTAACGATCCGTCAAAAGTAAATGCAGATACAGTGGCAAATGTACAAAAAGCAATGAAAACATTAAATTACCGTCCTAATTTAATTGCACGCAGCTTAAAACAGCAGAAAACTAAATCGATCGCTCTCATTACGGGACACTTACATAATCCTTTTTTTGTCGATACAACGATGGCGATCGTTGAATATGCCAAGCAGCAGGGATATCATACGTTAGTATATTTTGAAGACCAGGGGGACAATGTCTCCGTGTATGAAGAGGTGTTAAAACAGCAGGTAGACGGGATTATTTTATCTTCCATCTTTTTTAAAGATCCGATATATAAAGAATTGGAGGCGTCAGGCGTTCCGTTTGTGATGTTTAACAGACGTCATGAGGCAGGAGGCAGCTTTGTAGAAATAGATAACGAAAAGGCGGGTGCACTGGCGGCAAATCATTTGCTGAAGCTCGGTCATACGAGGATAGCCTGGATTGGAGGCCAAACGTTCGCTTCGACTTTTCAAGGACGTCTGGAAGGGTATAAAAAAGCCATGAAAGCTGTCAATCATCCTGTAGACCCGGAATGGATCAAAGAAACCGAGACCACAGAAGCCTCGGTGATGGAGGCGGTCGACAGCCTTCTGCTTTTAGATAATAAACCAACAGCTATTTTTGCAGCTACAGATTCGATGGCGCTTTTCTGCCAGAACTACTTAATGAAAATGGGGTATACGATTCCCGATAACTTCAGCATCTGCGGCATGGATAATATTGATATTACGGCGCATGCAGGGATTCAAATGACGACCATTACACATGATTCAAAGAAACCGATGGGTCTTCACGCAATAGAGCATCTTATTTATATGATGGAAAAAGATCAAGAGCCTATTCAGGAAATGGCGCTGACCTTACAGCCGCAGTTAATTATTCGTCATACGACAGGTCCAAAAAGATAACCTTTCCTATAGGGAAAGGTTTTTATTGTATGTTAATATAACATTATATATGTAAACGCTTTAATTTTGTATGTTCATCTATATCTATTAGAGGCTGATCGTATTAGGATAAAGGAAACGAGCGGTGAAAGGGTGAAACAGCGATGGTGAATGAGAATATAAAAAAACGATTTATGGAAATTGTAGGGGAAGATAATTTTTTTGATTCGCCTTCGGAAATGCTGACCTATTCTTATGATGGCACCCCGGAATTTCAGTCGATGCCGGATGGAGTTATTGCGCCTAGAAGCACCGAAGAAATAGCGGCAGTTGTAAAAATCTGCAGTGAACAGGAAATTCCTATCGTTCCAAGAGGTTCCGGCACCAATCTTTCAGCCGGCACATGTCCGACTTCCGGGGGCATTGTCCTTCTTTTCAAACATCTAAACCAGATTAAAGAAATCGATGAAGATAATTTAACGGTTACCGTGGAGCCCGGAGTGATTACGCTTGATATGATTCATGCCGTTGAGGCAAAAGGGCTTTTTTATCCGCCGGATCCAAGCTCTATGAAGATTTCCACCATCGGCGGGAATGTAAGCGAAAATTCGGGAGGACTGCGCGGCCTGAAGTATGGGGTCACAAAAGACTATGTTCTCGGTATGACTGTGGTCGTAGCTAACGGAGATATTATCCACCTTGGCGGGAAGCTGACAAAAGATGTAGCGGGATATGATTTAAAGAGTCTGTTTGTAGGAGCCGAAGGAACGCTTGGAATAGTAACGGAAGTGATTTTAAAACTGATTCCAATCCCGGAAACAAAGCAGACGGTGCTTGCCGTGTACGACGATATTCAAGCCGCAGCTGATTCGGTATCAGCTATTATTTCCAATAAAATTATCCCGGCAACGCTGGAGTTTCTCGATCAAGGAACGATCCGTGTCGTGGAAGATTTTGCGCACGTCGGGCTGCCAACAGAAGCGAGCGCAATTTTATTAATTGAACAGGATGGACCGGCGGCAGTCGTAGCCTCTGATATAGAAAAAATTACGGCAGTCTGCAAAGAAAATAAAGCCGTATCGGTTCAGGCAGCGGCGACGGAAGAAGAAGCAGAGGGTCTTCGTACAGCAAGAAGATCAGCGCTTGCTGCCCTGGCACGCCTGCGACCGACTACGATTCTGGAAGATGCGACCGTTCCCCGTTCGATGGTGGCTCCGATGGTGAAAGCGATCAACGATATTGCGGAAAAGCACCAGGTAACGATCTGTACATTTGGACACGCAGGCGACGGCAACCTGCATCCTACCTGTTTGACGGATGCACGTGATAAAGAAGAGATGGAACGTGTAGAAAAAGCATTCGCTGATATTTTCCAAACGTCTATTGATATGGGAGGCACAATTACCGGCGAGCATGGGGTAGGCGAAATGAAAGCGCCATATCTTCATTTAAAACTCGGCCAGGAAGGGATTGCCGCTATGCAGGCTATCAAAACAGGCCTGGATCCTAAAAATATTATGAATCCTAAAAAGATATTCGGAGAAGTAAAGCCGAAGGAGGTGACCTCATGAGTACAGAATCCAAAAAGCAGGAAATGATTATCGACTGGCAAAAGCGGATGGATCAGGATGAAATGCTGAACTGTATGCGGTGCGGTTTCTGTCTGCCGTCCTGTCCAACGTATGAGGAATCCGGATTTCAGGAATCCCAGTCTCCGAGAGGTCGGATTGCGCTTATGAAAGGGGTCGCAGACGGGATAATAGAGCCGGATGAAAAAGTAGAGGAGTCTTTAAATCAATGTCTCGGATGCCGTGCCTGTGAACCGGTCTGTCCTTCCGGGGTCAAATACGGTCATCTGCTCGAAGAAGTACGTGATGTAGTGAACCAAAATAAAACGCACAGCCTTCCGGAGAAAGTAATTCGCCGCGGCGTATTCTATGAACTGTTTCCCCACCAGAACCGCATGAGAATGGCGGTCGGGTTTCTAGGCTTATATCAGCGCACCGGCCTGCAGAAAATCGTTCGTAAAACAAAGCTGCTGAATAGGCTTCCCGAACCAATGGGTACGATGGAAAAGGTACTTCCGCAGGTGCCGAAAATGCGGGATATGAAGAACCGCCCAATGCATTATCATATGGAAAATCCACGGAAGCGCGTGGCATTTTTTTCCGGCTGTTTAATGGATACGATGTTTATGAGCACAAATGACGCAACAGCGATGCTTCTGCAGAAAGCAGGATGCGATATTGTGATCCCGGAAAGCCAGGCTTGCTGCGGAGCCCTTCACGGCCACAGCGGCGAGAAGGAAAAAGCAAAGGCAATGGCGAAACGTAATATAGAAGCATTTGAAGAATTAAATGTGGATTATATTGTGACGAATGCCGGCGGCTGTGGGGCCTTTCTTATTGACTACGGTCATCTATTAAAAGAAGAACCAGAGTGGGCAGAAAGAGCAGAAGCATTTGCCGGCAAGCTGAAAGATATGTCGACCGTGCTGATGGAACTTGATTTTCCAGGGCAGGGCTACCGACTGCCGGAGCAGGTAATTACGTACCAGGATTCATGCCATCTTAAAAATGTTATGCATACGACAACAGAGCCGAGACAGCTGCTTCAAAGCATTCAGGGAACAGAGTATAAAGAAATGAAAGACGCCGGGCGCTGCTGCGGTTCAGCCGGTATTTATAATATTGTTGAATCAGAGATGTCGATGAAGATACTTGATTCAAAAATGATCAATGCGAAAGCAACTGCGGCGGCGACAATCGTCACAACGAACCCGGGCTGCCTCCTTCAGATGAAACTGGGAATAGAAAGAGAAGGGCTCACGGGTCAGGTCAGAGCTGTTCATCTGGCAGATCTGCTTTTAGAAGCAGTCGAATATGAAGAAAAAGAAACGTCTTCTGTATAAGGGGAAATAAGACGAGGTGGCTAATGTGAACGTGAACACAGCACTGGCAGAAAATATTGTAGAAGAAGTAAAGCGGGTTATCAAAGAAGATGTTATTTTTATTGATGATACAAGCACAATTATTGCTTCTACGGATCCAAGCCGAAAGGGTACTCTCCATGAGGGTGCCCAGCTTGTGCTGCGGACAAAGCAGAAGCTGTATATTGATGACTCCAACCTGGGGACATTAAAGGGAGTGAAACAGGGTATTACAATGCCTTTGATCAATCATGGCAGTGTTGTTGGGATTATAGGTATCACAGGGGCTCCGGAAAAAGTAGAAGCGTTCGCTGAGCTGACAAGGCGCTTAACCGAGCTGATGATACATGAAGCCTTTCTGCTGGAAGAGCAAAAATGGCAGGATCGAAGTATCGAAGTATTCTTCAACGAGTGGATTCGTTCGGAGAACGTTGATCAAGAGCTGATGAATCAAGGAATGAGACTGGGAATACCGTTGGACCGTCCGTACTTATGCTGTCTTGTAGAAGCCAAAAGCCCAAAAAGCCAGCCCGCACAGGCTGAACGCTATACGAGGTCCGCGTTTCATTCCTGTTTCCCGCGAAAGCAGAATTTCTTTGTGAGGTGGGGGGAGGATTTGTTCTTACTGATGATTGAAGTAAGCGGTCTCCGACAGCAGAAGGACCTTTCGAATAAACTGGAATCCTGCCGGAAAGAGATGGAAAAGCATTACGATGGAATGGTCCGGATTGGAATAGGTTCCAGCCAGGATAATATTGTAATGGAAGAAGCCTACAAAAACGCGAAAAAAGCACTGCAGGCAGCGACGCAGGATAAACGTTTAATTTTTTACGAAGAGCTTTCGATTGAGCTGGTGCTGAGCGATGTGTCCGGTGAAGCCAAAAGTACGTTTCTCACCCGGGTGATCGAGCCGCTTCAGCAGAAAAGAGAATTGGTGCAGACGCTTGAAATGTACCTGCACTGCAACCAATCTGTAAAAGAGACGGCTGGAATCATGCATATTCATATTAATACGCTGCATTACCGCTTAAAACAGATTAAAGAATGTACAGGTATTGATCCGAGGACGACAGAGGGTATCGTTGCCTTTTATCTTGCCCTGGAGTTTTTAAAGTAGAAAAACGATAGAGTACTTGCTTATATGTCGTTTTTCTTTTATGCTTAGTATACATCAAAAAAAATTGATATATACTAAAGGGGGAGAAAAAGATGAAGCCGATAGATTTTCGTACCGGTACAACAGCAGAGGCAGTCGACTTTACTTCGTATGAAACAAAGTTCAAGGCCCTGGCAGACAATACCCGTTTAAAAATAATGTATGAACTTAACCAAAAATCCTCAGTCTGCGTGTGTGACCTTACTGATCTGGTTGATCTTCCCCAGTCGAAGCTTTCTTATCATTTGAAAATTCTGCTGGATGCCGGTCTGATAGAAAAAGAAAAAGTAGGAACCTGGAACTATTATCATTTGAATAAAGCTGAAGTGAAAAACCTTTTGTCTGAAGAGCTTTGCTGCATTTTTTATCCTTCTTCTTAATTTTTATCCTATACATCAAAAAAAATTGATATTAAAAAAAAGGAAGATTCATTATGACAAAGCATCTGCCTGTCGTTATCGTTGGGGGAGGCCCGGTAGGACTGGCTGCCGCCGCAGAGCT
Organism: Sinobaca sp. H24; assembly: GCF_023845525.1. NCBI lineage: Bacteria > Bacillati > Bacillota > Bacilli > Caryophanales > Sporolactobacillaceae > Sinobaca > Sinobaca sp. H24. The sequence goes on along the minus strand of NZ_JALBWT010000001.1, from coordinate 427,963 downwards.
GTATGAAAAAAATGAGAAGTTTGTATTAATGGAAGCCGGAAACGGGCCGGGAACAAATTTTCTGGACTACGGTCATGTGCGCCTTTTTTCTCCCTGGAAGTACAATATAAATAAAGCGGCTGAACGATTATTAAATAAGCACGAGCTGCCGCTTCCTGATCCGGAAAAGCTGCCGCTGGGAATGGATATCGTGACCGAATATTTGCAGCCGCTCGTCGATCTTCCTGAAATAAAACCGAACATTTTTTTTGGCAGCAGAGTGGTTCATATTTCGAGAAAGGGATTTGATAAAGTAAAATCAAAAGGCCGTCATAACGCTCCTTTTCAAATAATGACAGAGGGGGTCGATGGAAAGCGAAGCACAGTCGAAGCCAAAGCTGTTATTGATGCAACCGGTACGTGGAACCAACCCAATACACTCGTACCTGGTGGAGATATGGCAGCGGAAGGGAAGCTGAGCCGGCTCTCTTACAGCATTCCTGATGGAAAGAACGGCAGATCTTCTATGTATATAAATTCCAACACTGCTGTAGTAGGAAGCGGACACTCTGCGATGCAGTCGATCCTGGAATTGTTGAAGATACAGGAAGTGTATCCGAAAACGACCATTTCGTGGATTCATCGAAAGTCCAGCACAGTAGATGCGCTTGGAGGCGGCAGCCGGGACCAGCTGCCGGCAAGAGGCGATTTAGGAAGCCGAATCAAGGAAGCCTGGAACAGTGGAAAGATTATCTTATATGAAGCGTTTGATATTGAGCTGGTAAATGAGACAGAGGAGCAGCTGATTCTTTCAGGAAAACAAAATAATGAACCAAGTGAAAAAGGTCCATTTGATTACATTATCTGCAATACAGGCTCACGGCCTTCTTTTCACTTTTTGGAAGAAATCCGCTGGGACAGAGATGCAGCGCTTGAATGCGTGCCGGCCCTTGCTCCGTTGATTGATCCCAATATACACAGCTGCGGAACTGTAAGACCGCATGGAGAAAAGGAGCTGCGCCAGCCTGAGGAAAATGTATATATTATTGGAGCAAAAAGCTATGGAAGAGCCCCGACGTTTTTATTGGCAACCGGCTATGAACAGGCAAGGTCAGTAGCAGCCTATATTGCAGGAGATAAAGCAGAAGCCGCGGAAGTCCACCTCGACCTGCCGGAAACCGGGGTGTGCTCGACCGCATCAGCAGGTGCCCGCCCGCTGACGATTGCCGTCTCAAACAGCTGTTGTTCCTAACAAAAAAAGACCGGAATATTCCCGGTCTTTTTTATGTTAAAATTTCACTTTTTCCTGGTTGGTAACGATAAGTAGAATTTTTCCTTTTTCCAGTTCTACACGGAGCTTTTCTGCCTTTTCAGCGTCAAAACCAATTCTTTTAAGCTTTACTTCCACTTTTGTCTGGCGGCCCCGGAAAATATTTTTGAGTACGGTTCCGACACCCATTTCTTTTCTGCCGATTTTTTTGGCGTCTGTATTTTTTTTGTTTCGGCGGGTACGTCTGCGGTCAAAAGAAATAACGTATAAGTCCTCTCCGCTGACACCTGCTTTAGTCAGCTTGCCAACCGACTTTCCTAGTGATTCATCGTTGTGAAAAAGCTTAAACTTAGGATCCAATGTCTTTCCTCCTTTGAATGTATACAATGGTTCTATTGCATATTATCAACCTTTACCCTAAATAATGCGGGCTTAATCTTCATGATGAAATAGAATGTTTGACATATCGAATATATTCGATATACAATGTGCACATGAATAACATCGATCTTTTTAAAGCACTGTCAAACGAGACCAGATTGAATATTCTTATGTGGCTTAGGGAACCGGAGAAGCACTTTCCAAAGCAGCAGGCTCATCTTCCAAAGGAAGTAAGCCTGGAAGGCGGCGTATGTGTGGGGGACATTCAGGAAAAAGTAAATGCTTCCCAGTCTACCGTATCCCACTATTTGAATATGATGCAGAAAGCAGGGCTTTTGGAATCCATTCGTTACGGCCAGTGGACCTATTACCGCCGGAATGAGAAGACGATTAAAGAGCTTGCTTTATTTCTCGAAACAGAGATCTGAATAAAGATTTCTGTTTTTTCTTTGCTTATTAATATCGATCATTCTAGATATCTAGATTAAGGAGTGGGAACATGAAAATAATTGTATACGCCCTGGCTTTAATAGCAGGCATGTCATTAAGCCTGGAAGCAGCAATAGGAGGAGCATTAGGAGAAAATATTGGTGAACTGGAAAGCACTTATTTTATTTTTATTATTGGAGCGATGGCTACATTTCTCATAGCACTTTTTTTCGGTAAGGGAGATATTAAGCAAATAACAAATGTACCGAAATGGCAGTTGATTGGCGGCATATTGGGCGTCGTATATCTGGCTTTTCTTATTATCAGCGTCAATTTGGTTGGGTGGGAATAGCGGTCACTACTGTTATTATTGGACAGCTTGTAATGAGTATGATTGTTGATCATTTCGGCTGGCTTGGCGCCCCAAAAGCCCGGTTTAATTTAAATCGTCTTATTGCAGGGGCACTTTTGATCACATCATTATTTTTAATATTATAGGAGGATTATTCATATGCAAATAGCAAGTTTATTAATTCCATTAATGGCAGGAATAGGACTGAGTCTGCAGTCTGCGGTGAATGGAACGCTTGGCAATAAGATTGGCACGATTGAAAGCGCGTTTCTTACTTTCTTTACAGGGGCTATCATTCTAACAATTGTTATACCGTTTTTCGGCGGCGGCACCATACTTGATGTTTTTCAGGTTCCGACCTGGCAGCTCGTCTGCGCGGTATTTGGCTTCTTGTATTTATCTTTAATGGTATTCTCCGTGCCTCGCATCGGTGTTACTGTAGCTGTCGTCAATGTAATTGTCGGCCAGCTGGCAGCTAGCATGGCTATTGACCATTTTGGATGGTTTCATACGCCGGTGCAGACATTTGATCTGCAGCGTTTTATAGGCGTATTACTCCTGCTGGCTGCACTATATTTATTATTTAAAAAAGATAAAAAGAAAACAGCAGTTGAAACAACCGTTTAACTGGTATGTACAGGTAAAGAACCGGAATGGATATCTCCACTCCGGTTCTTTTATTTGTCTTCTTTCAGCTGGGCATAAGCTTCAAGACCAGCTGTCACGGCACTGCTCATGGCTGCGCCGCCGCCGAATGCAGCTGCAACCGCCATCGTTTCTTTAATCTGCTGTTCCGTACAGCCGTGGTGTATGCACTGATCCATATGATAAACAATGCACGTATCATCGGCGTCTTTAATACTGATAGCCAAAGCGCTTAGGTGCTTCTGTGCAGCGGAAATTTCGCCATCTGCAAAGCAGCTTCCTGTAAAGTGATTGTATTGGGAAGCAATTTCCGGGAATGTGCTGCTGAAGCTGTCTACGCCTTCAAGGTACTGTTTTCTGATTTCTTTTGCATCTATTCTAGCCATTACAAAAACCTCCTTATAATCTTCTAAGCAGATTCCCCTTATCCTCCTTTTTAAACATGTGGAAATATTTGTTTATGAAGTACAGCGATCAGGGAATGAGGATAAAAGAACGCTCAAATTCAGTAAGGAGGTCGTGAAATGGCAACAACAGAAGAAGTACTGGGCCGGGACGCAGAATACTTACTAGGACATGAGAGCAAAACCGTATCAAAAGAGGATCTTCATGTACCGGGGCCGGATTTCGTAGACCGTGTGTATAAGTCTACGGACCGCTCCCCGATAGTGCTGCGCAATCTGCAGAGTTTGTTTGATCATGGGCAGCTTGGAGGAACAGGGTATCTATCGATTCTTCCAGTGGACCAGGGTATTGAACACTCTGCCGGCGCTTCATTTGCACCAAATCCGATTTATTTTGATCCGGAGAATATCGTTAAGCTGGCTATTGAAAGCAGGTGCAACGCAGTCGCATCCACAATTGGCGTGCTGGGATCCATAGCGCGGGATTATGCACATAAAATCCCGTTCATCGCGAAAATTAATCATAATGAATTGTTGACGTATCCGAATACCCACGACCAGATTATGTTCGGCTCTGTAGAACAGGCGCACAAAATGGGGGCGGCAGCCGTTGGGGCTACTATTTATTTCGGCTCCGAGGAAAGCGGCCGGCAGATCCAGGAAGTAACGAAAGCCTTCGAAAGGGCGCACGAGCTTGGAATGGCGACTATTCTGTGGGCATATCTCCGTAACCCCGGTTTTAATAAAGATGGAACGGATTATCATACATCTTCCGACTTATCCAGTCAGGCCGTTCATCTATCGGCAAGCCTGCAGGCGGATATTGTAAAACAAAAGCTTCCTACGAATAACGGGGGCTATACAGCTGTCGGGTTCGGGAAAACCCACGATAAAGTCTACTCCAACCTGACAAGTGATCACCCGATTGATCTTACCCGCTATCAGGTTGTCAATTCCTTTATGGGGAGAGCCGGTCTGATTAATTCGGGCGGCGGTTCTGCAGATAATGATTTTGCCGAAGCAGTCAAGACGGCTGTTATTAATAAACGCGCCGGCGGTATGGGACTGATTATGGGACGAAAAGCGTTCCAGCGTCCGATGAAAGAAGGGGCCGAAATTATTCAGGCCGTGCAGAGCGTCTATGCTGATAAGTCAGTGACGCTGGCTTAATATAAATAAGGCGCCTGGATTTTCCAGGTGCCGTTTTATTTTTTTACATAGAAGGAGCCGTCTATGCATAATAAACCTGAAAAACCGAGCATAAAGAGAATAGCAGCTGATTTACTTGTCGTTTTGGGGGCAGGTCTTTTTTGTTATTTCCTCATTTATGAAGGAACATTTTTCCCTGGAGCTTTTAATTACGAGGAGCACGGAGAAGTGCTTTCGATTCAACAGGGCATGATGGGACAGAATGAAACCACTTTTTATTCAACCGGAAGTGATTCTTCAAAAGAGCTGGATCTGGCTATGCTGAAATTGGACATCCGCCTCCAGCAGAATATGCTTCTCACATTAAGTACCTTTCTTATTACTATGTTAGTGGCTTTTCTTACAAATCGCCGCTATAAGCAGCAAGGATCTGAGAAAAAATACATCAATCTGGCTATTTTTTTATTTTATGCCGTATCCATTGCCGTCATTTCTTTTATGTATACAGAGAAAACACAGGAAATTATGGCTGAGATTAATAGACTGACATCATAAAGAACCGGCTGCTCTTTAAGGAGCACCCGGTTCTTTACGTATTTTACTGTACAGGGACCTGATTGATACGAAGCGCCTGAGGAAGGTCCGATACGACTTGTACATGTTTAAAAGAAATGCCGAGCTGTACCGCCTGCTGAGCCATATAAGGCCGCATACCGGATAAAGTGGTATTAATACCAAGTAACTGCAGGGCTGAAATAAGCTGCTTGATTTTTTCAGCTACTAACGCATTAATATGCAGTACGCCGGATAAATCAATGTAAAGCCGATCCATTTGTTTAAGAGCACACTGCTTTAACGTGTTCTCGACAATGGCATCGCCGCGTTCTACATCGATATTGCCAACGAGCGGCAGCAGGCCGATGCGAGGCTGCAACAGAATGACAGGAGCGGTGAGCTCCAGGATCATATTCTCCTTATCTTGTATTTCTTCATCCATATGAAGAAGAGCCTGCTGCATAAAAGCACTGCTGGCATAATCAAACGCGCGGAGTGCCTTGCGCTGCCATTCCAGAACATGTTCAATTGGAACCGAATCGTTGTACTGCTTAATAAAGTACTCTATATGATCAAGAATGATTTCTCTATATCTGGTAAACTCTTCCTGGACAAGAAGAAGCGGCTTCCATATATCGCGGCTTTCCTCGACCACTTCCTCAATCTTAGCCTGGAAGCGATTATAAAAGCTGGTTTCATCATCTTGAAATACATGAAGAAGTTCTACAATAAAATGATCCTTCATTTCTTCGAGTTTCTCAGCAATAGTAGTGTTGGGCATATAAATGATGTGATTCTTTTCTTTTGAGGACTCTTTCCATGACTCTTTCATTGTGTCCAGATTTTCGGACAAGTATAGATGCAGGGACTTATTTATTTGATCTTTATCGTAATACATCCTTCATTTTCCCCCACTGTTGATAATGTAGTTCTTAATATAGTATAGAACTACGGGGGTAATAGCACAAGAAATATTGACAAAACAGGATCATCAGGCTTTTAAAACGACTTGAATTTTCTTATTTTCTGTGTAAAAGGTATCGATTTTTCCGACAGGAATATACTGCATTTGTTTGATTACTTCCATATGAAAGCCGATCAAATCTCCCTCAATGGAAAAGTAAGGCGGGCGGTTAAATAGTTTTTTATGAATCCAGGAAGCATCCAGCGGGGCTGTCCGCCTTAGTCGAAAATAGATCGTACGGTCTTCGGTGTGTGCCGGTTCTAAATAGATAGAATATTTTACAGGGACGCGCATTTTCGTAAACGTTCCATCAATACGAATCATCTGGTCCATGATACTGGCGTGGGTTACTTCGACCTGCTCGACCTTTTTTATTTGAAGCAGCTTCAAAAGCATCGTTTCGTTGATGGGTATAGTGATCCCATTTTCAGCGTATTGCTGAACTTTCTTTTTCATATCATTTAAAAAACGATCCATAGGGCATCCTCCTTTTATTTAACAGCCTTTCATTGAATATTATCGTGGTCCGGACAAATATGATACATTTCCTATAGAAGAAAGGGGATAGAATGAAAATGAATAATAAAGAAATGGAACAAATACAGGCACTGCAGAAGGAAATAACTTTTTCCGGCGCTTTTTCTGCAAGAGGAAACCATAAACAGGGAAGCGGCAGCAGCGGCTTTGCGAACCAGTCTGAAAAGCTGGAAAATCAGGTGTCGACAAGATTTAATATGGCTTCCGGCAGTCAGGTTTTTACAGCTGTAGCTGTATGTCATCTGATAGAAGAGGGAAAGCTTGAATTTGATACGTTATTAAAAGACTGCCTGGATATTACATTCCCTTATTTTGACGAAGATATTACTGTAAAACACCTGCTTCTTCATACGTCGGGCATTCCTGATTACTTTGAAGAAGAAACCGTGAGGGCATATGAAGATATGTGGATTCAGAAGCCAATGTACCGGATGAGAAAAGCGAGCGACTATCTGCCGTTATTCCAGCAGAAAAATATGGTTTCTCCGGTCGAGGCTATGTTTCATGCCAATCACGCCGGCTACATTCTGCTGGGATTAATTATTGAACAGGTATCCGGCATGGAATGCAGCGATTATATAAGCCAGCATGTATTACAAAAAGCCGGTATGAAAGACACGGGCTATTTCAAACTGGACGAGCTGCCAGAGAGAACTGCTGCCGGTTATATAGAAACAAAAGAGGGCGGCTTTAAAACGAACCAGTATTCGATACCTATTAAAGGCGGGCCGGATCGCGGAGCCTATACGACGGCGTCTGATATGGTACTTTTCTGGGAAATGCTGATGGGTTATAAACTGCTGTCAGAGGAAATGACAACGGCGTTTCTGGAGCCCCGGGTATCCCTCTCAGAATATATTTCGTACGGATATGTTGGATATATCGAAAGAAAGGAAACAGAAGTAGTAAAGTACATTTTAATGGGTTATGATCCAGGCACGAACTTCCGGTCTTTCTATAGACTCGATCAAAGCCTCGCGGTGGCTGTGTGCTCCAATAAAGAAGAAGGAGCTCACGAGATGATAAAAAAAATAGAAGAGGTTTGTATAAAATAATCAAAAGGAGAGGGAGAGTAAAACACTTCCTCTCTTTCTTGCTATATTGTGAAAGCGTGTTCATAATGATGATAAATAATTTAAAGGAGGCGATCTATTTATGCCGCTTTATAAAAGAAAAGAAGGAGAAGAACAGCCGTATTGGCCGCTGGGTCCCTTTAAAGTAAGACTTCCTTTCATCCATTATAATTTAGAAAGTGCGGAATTTATTCAGGCACTGATTATGTTTGTGGTCAGTGTAAGTATGATCCCATTGATTCAAGAATATTTAGGAGCCCCTTATGAAGTGGCTCTTGCTTTTGTCGTAGTCTGTGGTATCGGCTATCTGCTTCCGGCACTCCTTGGGACCCCGTTTATTCCCGGATGGATTACTCCGGCTATTCCTCTTGTACTGCTGTATCTCGGTGATTTCGAACCGGGACCGGAGGCTATTCAAGCGTTAGTAGCGTTGCAGTTTCTAGTTTTTCTAATCTTTTTTATTCTGGGAATCACCAGGTTAGGCAGTAAAATTGTACATAATGTTCCCAACTCTCTTAAAGCCGGCATTATTATTGGAGCAGGGCTGGCTGCATTTTTTGGAGAAATAGAAGAGGGCGGAACCGTAATGGAAACGCCCATTTCATTAATTATCGGCGGACTTCTCACCGCATACTTTATGTTTTCTTTATCGTTTCGGCAGCTCCGTGAGAAATATAGGACTGCGGCCCTCATAGCAAACTATGGAATGGTGCCGGGACTGATTATCGCTGTTATTATAGGATGGACGATAGGAGAGTACCCGCTTCCTGCAATTGAATGGGGAATTACGTCACCGGCTTTTTCGGAAATGTGGGCATACCTGCCTTTTACAGTAGGGTTTCCAAGTTTGGATATATTTCTGCTGGCCATCCCGACCGCCCTTATCGCATACATTATTGCTTACGGTGACATTATTGTAGGAACGGCATTGATTGAACGAACTGATCGCATTCGAGAAGATGAAAAAATTGATAATGACATTGACCGCGTTCATTTGATTACAGCTATCCGTAACCTGATCCACACCTTTTTCGCTCCATATCCAGGTCTTTCCGGTCCGATATGGACGGCAGTTACGGCTACTCTTGCCGAAAGATATACAAACGGAAGAAAAGCAATGGACTCCATTTATGGAGGAGCAGGAACTTTCTATATTGCGGCTTTTATCGCTTTATTTATCCTGCCGCTCGTCAGCCTGTTCGAGCCTGTACTTCCTATTGCTCTTTCGCTCACCCTGCTGGTTACAGGCTACTTATGTGTCCAGATCGGTATCCAGCAGGTCAAAACGTCTTCCGAACGGGGGGTTGCCGGGGTGACGGCGGTTGTGCTGGCAGTACATGGCGCAGCCTATGGGCTTCTTGCCGGGGTAGTGATGTATTTATTGATCGAAAAAACGTTCAAAAAGAAAGATAAATAAGAAAAGCAGCCGGCTTCGGCTGCTTTTTTGTGTATTAGAGTTTTAATTTTATGTGGACTTTCCGATTCTCAAAATAATAGGAGTCAAACTGGCCGACAGGAATATACTGCAGCTGCTTTACGGAATCGAGGTGGAAGCCGACCACTTTTCCTTTCATCGTCATCATTGGAGGCTGATGAAAGACTTTTTTCCGCAGCCATTTTGCGTTAATGGGACAGATTTTTTTAATCTTAAAAAAGATGGAACGGTCAATCGTGTAAGCGGGGCGCAGCTGGACGTTGAAATGAACGGGAATATGCATTTTCGTAAACGTCCCATCTATTCGAAGCTTACGTTTTTCTACGGTGACGTTTGTGATTTTAACATTGTCGATTTTTTTAACATTCATCAGCTTAAGAAGCATTTCTTCGGTTAATGTAATCGTCATCTTTCCCTGGGCGCCTTCTTTTACTTTGTCTTTAATAGTAGATAAATCCAAAATCGATGTCCTCCTTCAAGATCTTTCTTATCTCTTCCCTTTTATCGTGTAAAGAAAAACCTTATCCGGCAGGAAGATCAGCCGGCATGGAGAATCTACTACAATACAGGTCTTATTAATACACAATGGAAGGGAAGAACGTGCTGTGAGTATAATAAAGCATTCCGACTGGAAAGATACAAAGCGCACCCTGCACCTGCTTTCCCAGATTCTTGGGAAAATCAGGCTGGAACTGGCTGCGCAGGAACCGCAGTGGGCCCACGTTATGCTGTCGTTAACACCCGGCGGCTTTTCTACCGGTTTATTGTATCATGGCAGTCATACTGTGCAGGTGGACGTGGATATCAGACGGAATCAAGTCATTGTTCATGTGGATGATCAGCAGGAAACCACTGCCCTGGAGAACGGAAAATCAGTTAAAGAGTACTATCATTGGATTTTCCAGACCTTGGACAGACACGGTGCTTCTGTTTCTATTTATCCAAAACCGCAGGAAATGAAAATCGACGCGATGCTTCACGAAGATACTATTAACCGGACTTATCGTCAGTCAGAGGCATTAGAGGGGCTTGCCCTTTTCCAGATGGCTCTGCGCGAACAGCGGGCTTTCATCAGTTCGATGCGCTGCCGCAAAGTAATGCCGGGCTTGTTCTGGGGAACGTTCGATGTTTCCACGCTGATTGTGAGCGATATTCCTGAACCCTTTCCGGAAGACAAGCCTATTGAAAAAGCGGCATTTGATGAGCAGTTTATTGAATACGGCTTTTGGCTCGGCGACGACGCAGTAGATGTTCCTTCCTTTTTCGTACTGCCGTATCCTTTTTTAAACAAAACGCTTAAAGACAGCTCGCTGGAACCGGAACAGGCGTATTACGATAAAGAACTGAGTGAATTTTTCCTGAAGCTGGATACAGATAAACCTGCCAGTGAGCCAATTCAACGCTTTTTTCATACGACGTTCGATATTTTAACAGAAGAGCTCGGCTGGGAGGGCTGTGACTATTATAAGAAACCGCTGTTAATGAAAAAGCAGCCAACCGTTGAATAGAACGAACAAAAGACGCCTCGGAAGGCGTCTTTTTTGTGCTGTTACAGCTTTCCTGTTAAGAATTGGGCTTCCCCCATGCCAAAGCTCCAATCAGCATCGCCGTTTGACGTAATGGAAATCATAATGTCTTCTTTGGAGATGCCGCACTGTTCATGAAGTTCTTTGACGAGATGATGATAAAGTGCCTTTTTCTGTTCTTCTGTACGCTGCTTGCTTGTCACGCTGATCAGCACGACATCCTTACTGCGCGTAAATCCGAGGCCGGTGTCCTCAATGATCATTTCTTCCGGCGCGTGCTGGTGAATGATCTGGTAGCGGTCCTTTTCCGGAACCTCAAATGCGTCAACCATTCCCCGATGGGCGGCATCAAGCATTGCTCTCAGGCTTTCTTTACTTCTTCCTTCTATTACATCAAATCTCATGAGCGGCATCGTCATTCCTCCAGTAGTATAAAATCTGCTTCCGATAGAAGCGTTCAGCTACTTATTGTATAGATCCCTCTTCGCGCTGGCAAGTTATCATGTAAGCAAATGTATCAGATTATTCATCCGCCTTCTTGTCTGAGCGGTGCACTTTACTTTCTGTTAAATAGGTGAGAAATTTCCTGCACATTATGTGTAGTGAATATTCTGACAAATAGGTGCTATCATTAACACCAAACAAAGGAGGCGGAGATCATCGAAAAAATAGGACAGATTCAGGATGAAAAGCAGGAACTGCTGGAAAAAGACCGGCAGTATTTATGGCATCATATATCCCCTCACAATGAAAACCCAGTTATTTTTGAAAAAGGGCAGGGGAGCTGGATTACAGATATTGATGGAAAGGAGTATATCGATGCGATGTCGGGCCTCTGGTGTGTAAACGTTGGTCATGGCAGAGAAACGATAGCTGAAGCGGCAATGACGCAGATGAAAAAATTAGGGTACGTCCCGCTGTCGAATTCTCATGCACCGGCTGCCAATCTGGCTGCGGAATTAAACGACTGGCTCAAGGAAGAGTACCGCTTCTTTTTTTCGAATTCCGGATCGGACGCAAACGAAGTAGCCTTTAAAATGGCGAGACAGTATCACCAGCAGAAAGGCAGCTACGGTAAATATAAAATTCTTTCCCGGTACAGGGCGTATCATGGAAACTCAATGGGAGCTATGGGAGCAACCGGTCAGGCGTCGAGAAAGTTAAAGTATGAGCCGGCGGGAGAGGGCTTCAAGCATGTGCCGCCTCCTTACTGCTACCGATGTCCATTTGGAAAAGAGCCTGACAGCTGTTCGCTCGAGTGTGCCTCTGCTATAGAAAACATGATTGAATGGGAGGGAGAAGCGTCGGTGGCAGCAGTCATCGTAGAACCTGTGATTACAGGAGGCGGAATGATCGTGCCGCCGGATGGTTATCTTCCGGAGCTTCGCGCTATCTGCGACAGGCATGATGTGCTGCTTATTGTAGATGAAGTAATCTGTGGATTTGGGCGCTCAGGAAAACCATTCGGCCACCGGAATTTTGATGTGGTGCCTGATATGGTGACGATGGCTAAAGGAATTACGAGCGCCTACGCTCCGCTTTCTGCCACTGCCGTGCGGCAGGAAATGTATGAGGTATTTAAACAAGATGAAGCGATGAGCCACTTCCGTCACGTGAATACATTTGGCGGTAATCCTGTCTCCTGTGCGGTCGCTCTGGAAAACCTGGCTCTCATAGAGGAAGAGAGCCTGGTAGAAGCGGCGGACGGGATGGGAGCGTTTTTAGCAGAAGAACTAAAGGTATTTTGGGACTTCCCAATTGTAGGTGATATCCGCACGTTTGGCCTGATGGCAGGGATTGAACTGGTGGAAGACCGCTCATCTAAAACACCCCTTTCTCTGGAAAAAATGAATCAGGTGCTGGCATACTGCCGGAAAAAAGGCGTCATTGCGGGAAAAAATGGTGACACGGTTCCAGGGTTTCAAAATGTCCTTACTATTGCTCCTCCTTTTATTATTACAAAAGATGAAATCCGTCAGATACTCGCGGTATTTAAAGAAGCTTTAATCGATATAGCAGAATAAAAGAAAGCTGCCTTCTCTTTAAAAGAGAAGGCATTTTTATTAATAAAATGAATTTTCAGAAATTTAAAGAGAGGAAATCTGACATTAGAAAAGCCCGCTGCAGCAGTTGATTTAACAAATTGTTAAATGGAAAGCGTAATTCTGCCACATCCTGTTAATGCGAATCGACTGTTCAATCTTTAATATTAGCTTCAATCATCATTACATTTTACGAGGAGGAAGAGAAATGAGTGATCAAGTACGTGTTGGGCTGATTCAGGCCTCAAATGATGTAGACGGGGCAGAACCGGTTGTCCTTCATAAAGAAAAAGCGATTGAAAAACACATTCGGATGATTGAGGAAGCCGCAGAAAAAGGCGTACAGATTGTCTGCCTGCAGGAAATATTCTACGGGCCTTACTTTTGTTCGGAACAGAACTCCAAGTGGTATGAAGCCGCAGAAAAGGTGCCGGACGGCCCAACGACAAAGCAGTTTCAGGAACTTGCCAAAAAGCACAGCATGGTAATCGTGCTTCCTATATATGAAGTGGAAGGCATTGCCACGTACTATAATACGGCGGCAGTTATCGATGCAGACGGATCATACTTAGGAAAATACCGTAAAAATCATATCCCTCATGTCGGCGTCGGTGATAACGGCTACGGGTTCTGGGAAAAGTTTTATTTCAAACCGGGAAACATGGGGTATCCCGTGTTTGATACCGCGTACGCCAAGATCGGCGTGTATATCTGCTACGACCGGCATTTTCCGGAAGGGGCAAGGCTGCTTGGTCTGAACGGTGCGGAGATTGTGTTTAATCCATCAGCTACTGTAGCCGGCCTGTCTGAATATCTCTGGAAGCTGGAGCAGCCGGCCCACGCCGTTGCCAACGGATACTTCCTGGCAGCTATAAATCGGGTGGGTACAGAAGGGCCCTGGAATATGGGTGAATTTTATGGCCAGTCTTATATTGTAGATCCACGCGGTCAGTTTACGGCAATGGCAAGCCGGGACGAGGATGAAGTGCTCGTAGGAGACGTAGACAGAAAATTAATCCGCGAAGTCCGTGACACCTGGCAGTTTTACCGGGACCGCCGCCCGGAAACATACGACGAAATGATTCAGCAGATTCCATAATACAAAGGAGGACGATGTAATGGCTACGAATCAATCAGAATCATGGATTTCAGTGGAGGATATTAAAGCAAACTTCTCTGAAGCTCATCCAGCTTTGAAACAGAAGGATGCGATTGATGAAGCAAACCGCTGTTTATACTGCTATGATGCGCCCTGTATCACCGCCTGTCCCACAGATATTGACGTCCCGGGCTTTATTAAGAAAATTGCTTCCGGAAACATAAAGGGATCGGCGGTAACAATTATGGATGCCAACGCATCAGGGGCAAGCTGTGCCAGAGTATGTCCGACAGAAGAGCTCTGCGAAGGTGCCTGTGTACTTAATCATGCTTCTACTCCGATAATGATCGGCGATCTGCAGCGTTATGCCACCGATTGGGCAATTAAAAATGAACAGGTTCTTTTTAAAAAAGGCGAGGACACGAAACAGCATATCGCAATCGTCGGCAGCGGTCCGGCCGGACTCTCTGCGGCAAGGGAATTAGCGCGTTTCGGGCACCGGGTAACAATTTATGAAGCGTCGGCTGAGGCAGGCGGTTTAAACACTTACGGGATTGTCTCGTTCCGACTGCCAAAAGAGATTCCGGCCTGGGAAGTCAAACAGGTAAAAGATCTGGGTGTGGAAATTAAAACGAATACAGTCATTGGAAAAGATATAAGCGCGGCTGAACTTACCGAGAAGTACCATGCCGTTATTATTGCTGCCGGTATGGGCCGGGTTCCGTCTCTTGGCATTGATGGGGAAGAGCTTGAAGGAGTCCGGGATGCTATTGAATTTGTAAAAATGACGAAGTCCGGTACATGGGAGGAGAATCTCAGCGGCAAAAAAGTAGCAGTCATTGGAGCGGGTAATACAGCGGTCGATGCGGCGACCTGTTCAGTAAGGCTCGGCGCAGAGAATGTGAAAATGGTTTACCGGCGCACGGAAAAAGAGATGACGGCCTATGCGTTTGAGTATGAATTTGCCAAGCAGGACGGTATTGAGTTCAAATGGCTGTCGGCACCGGCAAAAATAGAAGGAAACAGCAAAGGCGAGGTAACGGGCCTGCTAGTGAACCAAATGAAGCTGGAAGCCGCAGGAGAAGACGGACGTCAGAAGGTAAAAGCAATAGAAGGCGCCACGGAAACGCTGGACGTAGATCTGGTGATTAAAGCGATCGGCCAGGAACGGCTGAACCCTCTCATTGAAGCATTCGACGTAACACATTCCGACGGTGTGATTCAAATAGATGAAACGACGTACAGCACGTCAAAAAACGGCGTGTACGCGATTGGAGATATTATTTTTGGAAAAGGCCAGGGAGAAGCAATGGTCGTCTCCGCCGCCCAGCAGGGCAAAAAAGCCGCATGGGCTATTCATTCAGAGCTGACGGAAAACGCCGTCCACTCTGCCTAATACGAAACAACAAAGGAGAGATTTGATATGGCAAACCTCGAAACATCGCTCGCAGGCATCCGCTCTCCCAATCCGTTCTGGCTTGCTTCGGCTCCGCCGACAAACAGCGGATATCAAGTACAGCGTGCATTTGAAGCCGGATGGGGCGGCGCTGTCTGGAAAACGCTCGGTGACCCGATTTTAAACGTATCCTCCCGTTTTGCCGCCACCTCTTTTAACGGCCAGGCTGTAGCAGGATTCAACAATATTGAATTAATTACCGACCGGCCGCTCGAAGTAAACCTGCGGGAAATAGAAGAAACGAAAATCAAATACCCGAATCATGCGATTATCGCTTCGTTGATGGTCGAGCCGAACCAGGAAAAATGGCATGAGATTGTAAAAATGGTGGAAGCCGTTGGCGTTGACGGCCTGGAACTGAATTTCGGCTGTCCGCACGGTATGGCTGAGCGCGGCATGGGGGCGGCATCCGGACAGGTGCCTGAGCTTGTGAAGCAGCAGACCGCCTGGGTAAAAGAAGTAGCACAGACTCCGGTTATTGTTAAGTTGACACCGAACATTACGGATATCACCTTTACAGCAAAAGCGGCCGTAGAGGGCGGTGCGGACGCTGTCAGTATGATTAATACGATCAACAGTCTGGCCGGGTGGACCTGGACAGCTGGAATACCGTTCCTAATGTCGCCGGGAAAGGCGCCCACGGCGGATACTGCGGTCCTGCAGTAAAGCCAATTGCGCTGAATATGGTAGCTGAATGCGCAAGGCGACCAGACATTAATGTTCCTATTTCCGGTATGGGGGGAGTATCCTCCTGGAAGGAAGCGGCGGAGTTTATGCTGATGGGTGCCTCCAACGTGCAGGTGTGCACGGCTGCGATGCATCATGGTTTCCGCATTGTAGAGGATATGATCGATGGGCTGAATAATTATTTAGATGAGAAACAAATAGGCAGCGTAGCCGAACTTGTCGGCCAAACGGTGCCGAAGTATTCCGACTGGGGCGAACTGGACCTGAATTACCGGGTCGTGGCACAGATTGATACAGAAACCTGTATTAACTGCAATAAATGCTATATTGCCTGCGAGGATACGTCGCATCAGTGTATTGATATGCTCAAAGACGAGCAGGGAAATGATTTTCTCCGGGTACGGGAAGATGACTGTGTAGGCTGCAACCTCTGCTCTATTGTCTGTCCTGTGGACGGAGCCATTGAAATGGTAGAAGCACCGAGAAAAACCGGTGAAGAGCCGATGACATGGAATGAAAGACAGTCACTGGTTTCCATGATGGGAACTAAATAGAAGGGAGCGGGATGAATGGATACCACGATAATTAAAAATGGAACGATTGTAACCGCAGGCGAAACGTACCAGGCTGATATTTTGATCAAGGGGGAAACAATTTCCCAGATTGGACATGATTTTCCGGAGGACGGGGCAGATGTAATTGATGCGTCCGGACGTTATGTGTTTCCGGGAGGAATTGATCCGCATACCCACCTGGAAATGCCATTTGGCGGCACAGTCACAAGAGATGATTTCGAAACGGGAACGATCGCCGCTGCCCATGGCGGCACAACTACGGTCATTGATTTCTGCCTGACGGGAAAAGATAAGCCGCTAGAAGACTCTATTCAGGAATGGCACGATAAATCAAAGGACAAGGCCGTCGTGGACTACAGCTTTCATTTGATGATCGGAGAAATGAATGAGACCGTTTTGAAACAGCTGCCGGGTATTATAGAAAAGCATGGTATTACTTCTTTTAAAGTATTTATGGCGTATAAAAATGTATTCCAGGCAGATGATGAAACGCTGTTCGAAACGCTGCTGGCCGCGAAAGATCTAGGGGCTCTTGTCATGGTGCATGCAGAGAATGGCGATGTCATCCATTACTTAACAGAAAAGGCGCTGGCAGAAGGCAAAACCGAGCCTATTTATCACGCATTGACAAGACCGCCGGAGATCGAAGGGGAAGCAACAGGAAGAGCAGCACAGCTGACGGCTCTTGCCGATTCCCAGCTTTATGTCGTGCATGTCAGCTGCCAGGAGGCAGTAGAGAAAATTGCGGATGCGAGAAGAAAAGGGGCCGCGATATTTGGAGAAACATGCCCGCAGTACTTAATGCTCGATCAGACGTATATGGAGAAGCCGAATTTTGAAGGGGCCAAGTATGTCTGGTCGCCGCCGCTCCGGGACAAGAAAAATCAGGAACTGCTATGGAAGGCGATACAGAGCGGAGACCTGCAGACAATCGGATCCGATCAGTGTTCGTTTGATTTCCATGGCCAGAAAGATCTGGGAATTGACGATTTTACGAAAATACCGAACGGCGGGCCGATGATTGAAGACCGGTTCAGTATTATTTATTCAGAGGGCGTGGCAAAAGGCCGGATCTCGCTGCAGAAATTTGTAGAGATCACCTCTGCCAGAGCGGCTCAGCTGTTCGGCCTGTCTCCTCAAAAAGGAGCAGTTGCTGTAGGAAGCGATGCCGATCTTGTGATCTTTAATCCCGGTGTAACAAGAACGATCAGCGTGGACACCCATCATATGGCTGTTGATTATAATGCATTTGAAGGAATGGAAGTGCAGGGAGAAGTAGAAACGGTTCTTGTACGTGGTAAAGCAGTTGTCAGAAACAAAGAAACCGTTGGGAAACCCGGAAGCGGCCGGTATATGAAACGAAAGACCTTTCAAAGTACGGCGGCTCCAGCAAAAGCAGAAACCATCATTTAATCAATACAAGAGAAGCTGGATAAAAAATATGTAGGAGGATACATGAATGAGCCAAAAAGACCGTTATCTAAAATCGCCTGATCTGCTGCCGGTGTCTCATTCCGGCAAAAAGATCAGCACTTTTGGTTTTGCTGTGATGTGGGTCGGTATGGCCGTTGTGCTTGCTGCTTTTGCGATCGGCGGCGATGGTGTATTGTCGCTTCCTCTTGGCTGGGTTGTACTGGCTTCTCTGCTCGGTTCTCTTGCCATTGGTATTTTCATAACGATTGTAGGAGATATTGGAATTGAACACGGGTTATCCTTCCCCGTTTATATGAGGGCGCCATTTGGAACGGTCGGTACACACATTCCTTCGTTAACACGCGGAATCACCGCCTCGATCTGGTTTGGTATTAATACCTTCTTTGGTGCTACCGCGATTAACGGCATACTAAATATTATGATGGGATTCGATAACTGGCTGCTCTGCTATGCTTTATTCGCGACAGCCCAGCTTATTAATACGGCAATAGGCATCAAAGCCGTCGAACGCTTTGCAGACCTGGCAGCTCCTATTATTATTATTATTTCGATCTGGATGTATTATGTGCTGACATCCACCGCTGCAGCCGGTGGCACTAATGTGTGGAACAGTGTTGAAGCACCAGTATCCGGAACGACGGCGGTCAATGCATTTCTGATCGTTCTTTTTGCCAACATGGGCTTCTGGGCAACACTGGCAGCCGATATTCCTTCTATTTCCAGATTTATTAAAGCGCCTCAGTATGAAAGAAACTGGTGGAAACGAAACAAAGGGACGCTGGTAGGAAGCGTTATTTCTCTGCCGCTTGTTCAGACGTTTATGGTATTAATCGGCGGTGTCTGCTATATTGCCCTCGGAAACTTCGATCCGGTCGTTGCCCTGCAGGAAACAGCTACAGGGATAGCGCTGGCCGTTTTATTATTGATGATCGTATTTGCCCAGTGGTCGACGAATACGTCAGCGAACGTTATTCCGGCAGCGACGATTTTTTCCAATACAGGAGGCCCTAAGGTTCCTTTTTATGTAGGTGTGTTCCTGGCAGGCCTTGTCGGAACTGTTGTTCAGCCCTGGCTTCTGTTTGAAATTCTTGTTCCCTTTCTCTTAGTAGTCGGCGGCATCCTATCGGCTATTGTCGGTATATTGATTGTTGATTATTACATTTTAAGGAAAAGACGTGTGAATGTTCCCGATTTGTATCGTCATGACGGTCAGTACCGCTATTTTAAAGGCATTAATGCAGCTGGGTTCATTTCCTGGATCATAGGTGGCGTCAGCGCCTACGTAATGATGGACTATTCCTTTTTAGTCGGCTTTGTTGTTGGAGGCGGAAGCTATTATGTATTAGGTAAATTCTGGTGGTTTCCTAAATACAAGCAGGCTGAAATAGAAGATCCAAGTGATGAAAAGTATCTGGGTATTACAGTCGGACGTGACTGGACGATTAAGGAGGAAGAAACAGCCAAACGTGAAGTAGCGAGTACTGAATTTAAATAATGGAGGCGGACATTAATGCGGGAGCATGCAGAGTTTATACTGGAAAAAGAAAAAATTGATGACCTGATAAAAGAAGGCTATGCGATAACAGCAGTACAGGAAAATCTGGAAGGGGCGTTCGTGCAGTTCTCAAAGGAGGATAAGCAGGCTCATCTGCACATAGAAAGCGCGGACGCACGAAAATACTTTTCGTTCCTGTTGAAGAAACAGAAAGAAGAAACTGCTTCTACTTAAATGAGCCAGACTGTTGAAAAAGACAAAAAATACGTATTTTTATGAAAGTACCTGTACAGGGTACGCTTTCCGCAGGCCGAGCCTTAAGCTAAAGAGGAAAAAAATGTTCTCTTTATCTTCTCCTATGGCTGTTCTGCCGGAGTCGACCCTGTATATTTTTCTTTCATTCTTAACGCAGATTAAAAAGTACTCAAGATTATGTATGAATATACAAGAAGAGATCGTTTATCGATAACTTATGACCCAGCCGGTGATTCGGTTGGGTTTTTTATTGTTTGCATTTTTATACAAGTATTTCAAATCATATTTATAATAGAACTGGTATAGAGGCTAAAATATAATTAATGACCATAAGCGCCGGATACTGGGAAGGGGAAATTGCCTTTTTGCTTATGAAGAATGCCTAACAGGATATTAATAGATAATCATTTCCTAACCATTAGGAAGAAGTATAGTGTTGTTGGAAGATAACGCTTACATTATATTGATACGTAGGAGGGAGGAATAATTGTGCATCAACGCTACAAGGAGTTGTTGCAGATATTAAAGCAATCCACTTCTAATTTTGTAAGTGGTAAAGACCTGGCTGCGGCACTAAATGTTACAACAAGAACTCTGCGAAATGATATAAGGGATTTAAATGAAAACTATTTAAAAGAAACATCTATTCAGGGCGATAATCATAAAGGATATACGTTGCTCGAAGGGTCATTACTACTACAACAGCAGGGACAGACGGACATTAAAGAAAGAATGTTCCGAATTATAAAAACTATGATGTCGCATCATTCGTTTACAACTTATGACTATCTTTCGAAAGAGCTGTATTTTTCATCGCAAACAATTAGAAAAGACGTGCAGAGAATTTTTCAGTTGATCAAAACAGAGAAAAGAAATATCCATATTGAAGCTATCGTTTTTCAGGGAGTGAAGCTGGAAGGATTGGAAATTGATAAGAGGTTATTTTTAGAAAGCTTACTGCCGGCTGACATTTTCGGGGAAGAAGAAATGAAGAACAAATTGTCTATTATTTCGAAAATTGGATTGAAAATATTTCGATAAAAGAAATGATTGCCAGCATCAAGTTACAATTTTCCAAGTATCGAATTACAGGAAATGCCAGAGAAGTATTTATGGTATGCTACTATCATTATTGCTATGAAGAGGTTAGAAATGAACCAGCCTCTCACGAGAAAAGATATGAAATTGGAAAACTGTTCATTTGAAGAATACAGGCTGGCAGAGGACATCTTAACGCAGGCAGCTTCTCTGAACCCTAATATTATTTTTGATGAATATGAGAAGCAATACGTCACTTATTTATTGATAAGTCTTCAATTATGCCAAACTTCAAATGAAGATTATTCTTCTGTAGAACTGCCTGTTGAAGTGAAATCAAAGATAAATACAGCTTTCGAAACTATTTTCAAGCAATATGGGTTTCATTTAGAGGATGATCATCAGCTCTTTGATGAATTGACTGGCCGGATTTCAAAATCTATTGGCCCGTTGAAATACAATTTCCCTGTTGAAAACCCTTTTATCGGTCACATAAAAAAAGAGTATATGACAGCCTATGATTTAGCGGTTGCTTTAGCAAAAGAATTGCAAAGCACACTGAAGGTCCATATTCCTGAAAACGAAATAGGTTATTTAACGCTGCACATTGTTCATTATTTAGAAAAATACCAGGAAAGCAAACAAAAAGTCGCGATTGTCTATGAAAAAAACAAGTTGATTGGGAATTTACTGGAGAGGAAAATAGCTCAATATTTTCCGAATATAAGTCCAGAGGGGGCTTATGCTGTTAATGAAATGGAACACATACCTTCAGATGTTAAAACGATAATTACAACCATACAAATACCAAAAAAAATGAATAACAGAAAAATTATTTTCATTAGTTCCGAGGTAACTAATGAAGACATCAGAATAATTTCGAGTCATCTAAAACGAGGCCTTTTAGAAAATTATTTAAAAGAAGAAGATTTCTTTTTCCTGCAGGCAGCTTCCCAGCACGAATTATTGAAAACGGTAACATATCAATCCGGCTTGGAACCGCTATTGGAAAGCATTATAGAGCGTGAGCAGATGTCCAGCACGAACATAGGAAATAATGTGGCTATGCCGCATCCATTTGAGGCAGGTAATAATTTAGATTTGCGCGTGGTCATTGCTGTTAACTCCCAGAAAATTAAATGGGGCGAAAAGATGGCTCAGATTATTTTCTTGTTTGTCCCTCCAGCTGTGAACAAGAAACAAAGTAACGATTTTTTCATAGGTATTCATGATATCTTAAACGATTCTGCTATAACTAATAGGTTAACTGAGGCGGAGTCTTTTGATCAATTTTTAAAAATATGGAACAACAACTAAAGGTGGAATATTATGTTATTAAATATGAAAGAACTATTAAACACTGCGTACAATAATCAGTTTGCTGTCGGATCATTTAATGTAGCGAATAGTGAATTTGTAAAGGTTGTTATCGAAGCGGCGGAAGAAAATAATTCTCCGGCCATTATTCAAATTCATCCCAATGAAATTGATCTATTAACGGATCATTTTATAGCCTATGTATTAGAAGCAGCTAAAATGGCAAAAGTGCCGATTGTTATTCATTTGGATCATGGAGATACAATGAAAGACATCACAAGAGCGATAAGAAACGGATATACATCCGTTATGATGGATGCTTCACACTATTCATTTGAAAAAAATATTGAATTAACGAAGAATGCTGTAGATATTGCGCATCTTGTCAATGTATCGGTTGAAGGAGAATTAGGAACGTTAGGTACTAATGAGGGCAGTTCGGAGAAAGGAAGCGACAACGTATTCTATACAAATCCGGAACAGGCAAAAGAATTTGTCGACAGAACGGGAGTTGATACTCTTGCCGTTGCAGTTGGAACAGCTCATGGCATCTATCCTAAGAATGAAGACCAATCCATTAAAATTGATCGGTTAATGGCTATAAAATCGAATGTTGATATACCGCTGGTTTTACATGGTGGTTCCAACAACGCGGATGAAGAAATTAAAGAGTGCCTGAAACATGGTGTCGCTAAAATTAATTTATCTACAGATATGAAACTTGCGTTTTTTAATAGACTTAGAGAAATGCTCGCAGAAAATCCTGGAGCCTATGAACCTGACGTTCTCTACCCAGAAGCAACTAAAGCGGCGAAAGAATTAGTTAAGAAGAAGATGGATTTGTTTGAGTCTACTGGTAAAGCTTCACTTTATAAAGTCGAAAAAGGCGAGGAGGATTTAATTTGGACCTTGTAAACATGTTGAAGGTTGAAAATATTATTCTTGATGCAGACTTTTCCAGTAAAGAGGAATTAATCGATAACATGATAAACGTTTTATCCATTAACGGTTATCTTAAAAATGAAAGTGCTTTCAAAAAAGACATTTGGAAAAGAGAAAATGAAATTTCTACAGAAGTTGGATATGGAGTAGCGCTGCCTCATGCTAAATCGAGTTCTGTAAAGACACCAACTATTGTTTTAGCAAGATCGTTAAAAGGGTTAGTCTATGATACAGAAAGATGCCACTTGTTTTTTATGATTGCTGCCAATGAAGATGCAACAGAAGAACACTTGCAAACATTATCCAGGCTGTCTTCTTTATTAATGGATGAAGTATTCCGGGCTAACCTTATTTTAGCCGCATCCTCGGAAGAAATAATGGATTTATTTAAGCAAGCAGAAGAAATTGAACTTAAAAAAGATAACTCAAGCTCAAAAGCGTATGAAGGTAAAAAAATAGTTGGTATCACAGGCTGCCCTACTGGTATAGCACATACTTTTATGGCTGCTAAATCTCTGCAGAATCAAGCTGATAAATGGGGAATCGAAGCTAAAATCCAGACGAATGGATCTTCAGGAGTTTCAAACAAGCTGTCTTCTCAGGATATAGAAGAAGCAGACGGGATTATAATTGCCTCTGATATTAAAACAGACATGGAGTTATTTGAAGGCAAAAAAATCATCACAGCTTCTACTAGAGAAGCTATCCATTATCCTGAAAAGTTAATAATGAATTCTATAGAAGATAAGGGGGAAGTATACGGGGGTAAAGAGGAGCGTTTAAAGCAGGATAAAGAAAAAACGAGAATGAAGCAGCCAAAGATATATACCCATTTAATGAATGGTGTTTCCTTTATGATTCCCTTTGTCGTTGCAGGCGGTATTTTTATAGCTATATCCTTCATGTTTGGTATTAACGCTGCCGATCCAGACAGCCCGCAATATAATCAGTTTGCTGCTTTCCTGGGTACTATTGGGGGCGATGCAGCTTTTGCTTTAATCGTACCTATACTGGCTGGATATATAGCCTACAGTATTGCGGATCGACCTGGTTTAGCACCGGGAATGATTGGAGGCATGCTGGCTTCTATAGGAGGATCTGGATTTTTAGGAGGAATGATTGCCGGTATAGTCGCTGGTTACGCTGTTTTGTGGTTAAAGAAAGTATTTAAAAACCTGCCGGAAGCACTTCAAGGACTTAGTCCTGTTCTAATTCTGCCCTTGCTGGGAACATTTATTACTGGTTTAATTATGTTTTACTTAGTAAATGCTCCGTTATCCTGGGTAAACACTTCTCTTCAAGAATGGCTGAGCGGATTAACTGGAGCAAACGCTATACTATTAGGTGCTCTACTGGCAGGAATGATGGCATTTGATATGGGAGGGCCTATTAACAAGACCGCTTCTGCTTTTGGATTAGCCATGTTTGCAAGTCAGGTTTATGAGCCTTCTGCAGCCCTTATGGTAGGTGGTATGGTTCCTCCACTAGGAATTGCTTTAGCTACTACGTTATTTAAAAATAGGTTTGATACAGAAGAACGAAATGCTGGAAAATCGGCGTATATTTTAGGTGCAGCTTTTATTACAGAAGCAGCCATCCCATTTGCCGCTAAAGATCCTCTAAGGATAATTCCGGCTAACACAATAGGTGCAGCAGTTGGAGGGGCGATATGTATGGGATTAGGGATATCACTTCAAGCTCCTCACGGAGGGATATTTGTTATTCCAATAGCTGCGAGCAGTCCATTGCTTTATATACTGAGTGTAGTGATAGGGGCTGTTATAACTGCTTCTATTATAGGATTGTTAAAAAAGCCTCTTTACATCAATGAAACGAATAAATCTAGTGTTTCATCTTTTAAAAATTCACCTGTACCAGAATCACAAGTTTCTGCTTTATCGTACGAGAATGCAAAAAAATAATCTGGACGGTAACTGAATATAATTGATAAAGAGATCAAAAGAAGAAACTGCTTCTACTTAAATAAACCCAGCCGGAACAACCGGCTGGGTTTATTTTTTTCTATGACGTTACATAGTTCCTGCCTGGTACTCGTAGGCGTGAAGCGCAAGCTCGATGGAAAGGCGCTTCGGGGAAGAAAATAAATCGTCTCCCATCAGTTCGCTGATTTTATCAAGCCGGTGGTATAAGGTCTGGCGGACGACGTACAGCTCCTTTGCTGCGTCCTGCTTGGATCCGAAGCACTGAAGATACACTTTTAACGTTTGTATCAGCTGGCCCTGTCGATCCTCATCAAAGCGCAGCAATTCTCCCAGATGTTCATCAATGAAGTCCTCCAGGTCGCCTTCTTCTTCCATTTTAAGAACCGTGCGGAAAAGGTGAAGGTTTTCATAAAAAGGAAGAGCAAGAGAGGGGACACGGCTTTTCACTTTTTCCGTTTCTTTGGCAGTTTGGTAGCTTATCGGTACATCGCCTGCGGCTTTTACTGTTTTTCCAAAAACAAGATGTTCAAAGAAAGGAAACGTGCCTCGTTGATCCTCCTTTACTAATGACTGATAGCCCGAATACAGGCGCTCCCGGAAAATAGAGGCCTGAAGGCTGCCCGGATAAAGCAGAATAAACACATATGCGTGAGGCATCGATGTGGCTAAAAGGGTTACTCCTCGCTCTTCAAAAACAGAACGGGCCAGCATCGATTTCTGAATAAACAGTCCTTCTCTGTTTTTATGGGAAGGAAGAAGGTGGTTTTTGGAAATAAGCGCAACCGCCATAGAATGAAAGGTGCCTTTTTGCAGCTGTTGGAGCTCGCTGCTTACCTCCTCCTGATTGTTTTCGTTGTTTATCCAATCGTGCATCCAGCGTTCTTCCTGCTGTCTGCGCCGTTCTTCCATATAAGTGGTCCGCATGACTTCCTGGGCAATGGCAGTGGCACATCGATCAAATGCCAGTTCATCAAATTCACTGAAAGCCAGGCCGTCTTTATAAGCAATTAAATCGGCGAAGTAATGAGTCAGCACCATAATAGGACGTGACGTGTGCAGGCTCTGCTGGTGCCATGTTTTGTGCTCGACCCATTCCTTCACCCGTTTTTCCTGTTCCGCTAACGAAAGGGCCGGATAGAAATAGCTGTCTCCCTGAATAGGGAGATAACAGACATGTATTTTTGTCCGGCGGTGGAACTCATACAAAATCTCTTCAATTCCTTTGCCGTTCAGTAGAATGTGGTTAAAGGAAGAAGAAAGGTCTTCGAGTTCTTTGACCATCTGGTAGTGCTGATGGATGAATAAACTGTGCAGGTCCTGGGTGATATCGATATAGCGGACTTTTTCATGAAAAAGAATAAGCGGAAAATGATGATTCCTGGCATATTCGATCATCGAAGCAGGGAGGGAAGGTGTGTAGGTGCCAAGTTCAATACAGAGGCCGGAAACATTGTTATGGATAAGCTGCTTTAAAAAAGAAAGCGACAGCTCTTCGTTCTCGTACCAGCCAACTCCTGTGGTCAGCACAAGTTCGTTTCCGTTTAACAATTCGTCCAGCTTAGTAACTTCAATAATATGAACCCAGGTGACTGTCCGGTTAAGAGAAGCCTCATCTCCTATAACGACAGCTTCCTGAAAATGCGGACGTTCTAGAATATGGCGGATCGTTGTATGAATGACAGGGGTGTGGACGGGCATAAAATCACCTCCATTAAAATGGACAATATGTAAAATGAATCTATTTCTTTTATTGTATAGGAGGTGCTGTATTTTACATTAGGTTTGGCAGGTTCTTTCACATACATTCGAATAAAGCAGTGAATATGATAAACAGTCACTCATGTCCACTGAAGCTCACTGAGCATCACTCCTGCATGTCACCTGCTTTAAAGGCTGTTAATTCAATTTGTTATAAAAGGTAAATGAATGATACCCTTAGTATATAAACGTATACTAAGAGGAGGGTTTATTTGAAAGACTTTGATGAAAGAACTTGTAAGCTGATTGATGCGGATATTCATGAGAAAGTAACGTATGCCGATTTGCTCCCTTATCTGGCGCAGCCTTGGAATCGGTATATTGCAGATGCTAACTGGGTTCAGGAAAAGCATATGCCCTATACCCAGCCGGCGGTAGCCGGGGTAAACCGGGCCGACGCGATGCTCCCGGACGGACGGGACGCGGGTTCTGATCTACCCTTTATGAGAGAGCAGCTGCTGGATGCCTGCGGACACGACATCGGTATTTTAACAGGCGCATTGGATCCTTCCCCTTCTTCCATGCATGGCTGGTACGAAATGGCTGCTGCACTGGCCACAGCCTATAATGACTGGCAGATCGAACACTGGCTCGAAAAAGATGATCGACTGTACGGCTCTGTTCATATTGCAGCCCAGGATCCAAAAACGGCAGTAGAAGAAATTGAACGTATCGGTAATCATCCCAAAATGCTGCAGGTCCTTCTGCCTATTGATGATATTGCCTGGGGAGACCCGATGTATCATCCAATCTATGAAGCAGCGGAAAAGCATGATCTGATGATTGGGATGCATCATAATGAGCCGCCTGTCCAATTTGGAAAGTGGCCCCGTTATTTTATCGAGTGGCATACGCTTATTCCAACGTCCCACATGGTACAGGTAACCAATATGATATTGAACGGCGTATTTGAAAAGTATCCAAAGCTGAAAGTAATGATGATCGAAGGCGGTTTTACGTATGTGCCGTTTTTAATGAAGAAGCTGGATCAGCAGTACAAAGATCTGCGCCATGAGGTACCGTGGGTTACCAAAATGCCAAGTGAAACGATAAAAAACCATTTTTGTTTTACAACGCAGCCCCTCGAAGAAATGACAAAGCGGGAGTGGAACAATCTGGTTGAACAGATGGGCACCGATGATATTATCGTGTTTTCCACCGACTATCCCCACTGGGACTATGACTCTCCTGATCAGGCGCTTCCCAACGGACTAAGCGAGGAGGTCCGCCATAAAATCATGGTGGAAAATGCTCTTCGTTTTTATCCCAAGCTGAAAAGGAGGGAGACGTAATGGAAGAAAAAGTATGTACCATTCAGGACCTGAACTCAAAAGGAATGATTGAACGGACGTTTTCCGGAAAGTCGATTATTATCTGCCGATCGGGGGAAGGTATCTATGCATTTCTTAACCGCTGTCCTCATCAAGGGGCTCCTTTATCGAAAGGGAAAATCGGAGGGTCTCCTGTAGAAACCCAAAATCTGGGCGAATACTGTTTTAAGCGGGAAGGAGAAATTCTCCGTTGTCCCTGGCACGGAAGAGAATTTGATATTACAAACGGGGGAAATACACTGACGCCCGACCGCAGCAAGCTGAAAGAATTCACGATCAAGCTTGAGGGAGAAGACGTAATTGTCTCTACGGAAAAAAAGAAAATAAAAACAGCTCAGCATTAGATTTGGAAAAGTTAGGAAAGCACCGGAGAAATCCGGTGCTTTTTGTTATGATAAGAAGTATATTGCCGAATATAAAATAGAACTCAGTTTGATGAGAAAAAGCGGGGAACATCATGTCATTAGAAACAATGCAGGAAAAAGATCAGAATAAAAAATATCGTATACTGCTTATCATAGGAATTATCCTAATTGCTTTTAATCTCCGCGCAGCGATTACCTCGGTCGGGCCGGTACTTGGATTTATTCGGGAAGATCTCGGCGTAGACCACAGCTCGGTTGGTGTCTTAACCACGATGGTGCTGCTTACGTTTGCAGGCGTCTCGGCGATTGCGTACAGATTCGGAAACAGGGTTGGTCATCAGAGAGCCTTATTCTTAGGGCTGATCGTTCTGGTGGCAGGTATTCTTATCCGAACGGTTCCCAACCTGTGGTTTTTATATGCTGGGAGCGTTGCAGTAGGAGCCGGTATCGCCGTATGCAATGTGCTGCTGCCGGGGGTTATTAAATGGTCCTTTCCAACAAAGATGGGGCTGATGACAAGTATTTATACAACGTGTATGGCGATATCTGCGTCGCTTGCATCCGGACTGTCTGCTCCGATTGCTGAACAGTCAGGCACAGGATGGCAGGGCGCGCTTCTTTTATGGACGCTTCCGGCATTGGCAGGCATTATCCTGTGGGCATTTATTTTACACGGGGAAAAGAAAAAAGCACCGCCTGTAAAAGAAGTCGACCGCACTACCCTTATTTGGAAGTCACCTCTTGCCTGGCAGGTAACATTATTTATGGGATTTCAGTCTATCGGTTTTTACGTCATGATCACGTGGCTTCCGGACATTCTCGTGGAAACCGGCGGCGTGGCATTAACAAGCGCCGGCTGGATGGTGGCAATGATGCAGGCAGCCAGTCTTCCAGCGTCTTTTGTAACACCGATTTTAGCAGAGCGGTTTCGTCATCAGGTCGGCATTATTATTACCATAGGTCTCACAGCTTTAACGGGACTGACGCTGCTGCTCACGGCTTCCTCTTTTCCTATGCTTATTGCAGCGGTTCTTTGTATCGGCCTGGTGCAGGGAGCTAGCATCAGCCTGGCTTTGGCTTTATTTGGTCTTCGTGCAGAAACTGCTGGTAAAGCCGCTGAGCTCTCAGGCATGGGCCAGTCGGTTGGATACTTATTAGCAGCATTTGGACCGCTGATTGTAGGAGTTCTATACGACTGGACGGCTACGTGGAGTGCCGGCCTGATTTTCTTAATAGTTATCGCGGTGTGCCAAATGACAGCAGGCATTGGGGCCGGACGGAATAAATATGTTTAAGAGAATATAGTACAGTTGTCAGCAAAGGAGCCTGCTATGTTAGAAAAAGCAATCGAGCTTCTAAAGAATAAAGA
The DNA here is from genome assembly GCF_023845525.1 of Sinobaca sp. H24. Lineage (NCBI taxonomy): Bacteria > Bacillati > Bacillota > Bacilli > Caryophanales > Sporolactobacillaceae > Sinobaca > Sinobaca sp. H24. Next base: position 398,158 of record NZ_JALBWT010000001.1, on the reverse strand, counting down.
ATATAATCAGTCAGAAATTACTTTGTTATCTTTACTAAAAGACCCGGGTTCTAAGGCGGAAGCTGCTTTTCGACTAGCCTCATTATATGATTCGCAGGGAAAAGAAAAGATGGCTGCTGCTTATTATGAAAAAGCTTTATTATTTTCCATTAGAGGAGAGCTTCGGGAAAGAACATATATTCAATTAGGAAGCACCTACAGAGCAGTTGGTGAGTATGAGAAAGCGAAAGAATGCTTGGAGCAGGGATTGCTTGAATATCCTGAAAATCGAGCTATACAGATTTTTTTGGCTGCAGTGTATTACAATATCGGTGAAAGCAAAAAAGCCGCCACTTTATTATTGGAGAATCTAGCAATGACTTCTTCCGACCAGTGGGTCAGCGATTATAAAGAGGCGCTGCTGTTTTATGCAAAAGACCTCGATCAGTCATGGTGAGACTGCGGTTAAATAAAAAACAGGAGATGTTTTTATGTCGGTATTAAAAATTGAAGCTTTGGAAAAACAGAATGAAGATACAGTTATTTTTCCGGCGTTCGGACTGGAAATGTCAGAGGGTCAGGCAGTCGCTCTTCATTCCAATACAAACATACGAAACATTCTCCTGCGTATGCTGAATGGAGACATGAAGGGGTCGAGTGGAGATATTCATGTCCTGAATAAACCCATTTCAACGTTTACGAAGCCCGACTATACCTGTATCGGCGTTTCTTATCTGGATGACGGGCTGTACCCGAGACTCACAGTGAAAGATGTATTTACGTTTTACCGGTCTCTTTACAACTCAAGCAGAACCATTTCGGACGTTCTTCATATGCTTCAGCTCGAATCGAAGCATAAAGTCCGGGTCCAGCACCTTTCCTATTCGGAACAGCGCCGTGTACAGGCAGGACGCCTCTTGTTTCAGGATCCGGCCCTGTTTGTATGGGAAGAAGCAGACCAAAATGTAGATATGGAAACAAAGCGTATTTTTATTAAGCTTATTCAGGAGTTAAAGCAGACAGGGAAGAGTATTCTGCTGCTCACAAGTAATATGGAAAGTGCTATTACAATGGCTGATCATGTCTACAGGCTTGATGAGACCGGATGCCGCTCCATTGAAACGGAAAAAGAAGAACTGCTGGAACCTGCGGAAGAAGATTTTATTGAAGAAATAAAACCAGTGGTTCAGTTCGATAAAGTTCCAACAAAAATTGACGACAAAATTATTTTATTTGATCCTACCGAGATAGATTTTGTGGAAACGTCAGCCGGTCAGGTGCTTATTCATATAAAAGGAGAAGGGTTTCCCGGCGTGTTTACCCTGACGGAACTGGAAAGCAGGCTGCAGCCTTTCGGTTTTTTCCGCTGTCATCGCTCTTATATAGTGAACCTGCAGAAAGTAAGAGAAGTGATTACCTGGACACGAAACAGCTATACGCTCATTCTGGATGACAAGAAAAAAACAGAAATCCCTCTGTCTAAATCCAAAATGGCAGAGTTAAAAGCGATGATCGGCATGAAATAGTGCTTCATTCAACCTGAAAACCGCTCCATTCACATGTCGAATGGCGCTGTTTATCGTAAATATAAGGCGGAGCATCGGTATTTCTCTTATTCTGAAATCAGCAGCAGAACAGCTGACATCCAGCCAGGAGGGGTACTAATGGAATACAGTATCGAAGTGAATAATGTGTCCAAGGTTTTCAGCAATCATGAAGCGCTGAAGAATCTCGATTTTAAAGTGGTCACTGGAGAAATTTTTGGTTTTCTCGGTCCGAGCGGGGCGGGTAAAACGACGACAATTAAAATGCTGACCAATCAGCTCCGGCCGACCGACGGAGAAGCGTTAGTATTAGGGCGCTCCATGACAAAGAGCTGGAAGGATGATTTCCAGCAGCGTATGGGTGTATTAACGGACAACAGTGCGCTGTATGAAAGATTGAGCGTCTATGAAAATTTAAAGCTCTACTGTGACCTTTATAATCTATCGTACAGCCGGATTGAAGAAGCGCTCGAAATGGTGAATCTCGAAGACACGGGAAAAAAGGCTGTGGGAAAGCTTTCTAAAGGCATGACACAGCGGGCAATGCTGGCACGCGCTTTTCTTCATGCCCCGGAGCTTTTGTTTCTGGATGAACCGACTTCTGCTCTTGATCCTGCCAACGCCGCCCATATTTACCGAAGCCTGAAGGAGTTAAATAGAAAGGGAACAACTATCTTTTTGACAACGCATAACATGCATGAAGCTGAAGTGTTGTGTGATCGGGTAGCTTTTTTGGATCACGGTAAGATTCAGCTGTTGGATGCCCCTAAGAAGCTGCGCCGCCAATTTGCCGATAATACGATGACGCTGGAGTTAAAGACCGGCAAAAAAGTAACAATAGACAACGTTCCGGAAAATGCTAAAGCGATGTACACCTATATGGCAGACGAACGGATTGCTTCGATACACACGAATGAACCAACACTGGGAGACATTTTTGTTAAACTGACGGGGAGGGAGCTCGTATGACACCGGCATTAAGACGCATGTATGCTATTTTTCAGAAAGACATGAAAGATGTATCGAAAAATATGTATATTTCTACTACAGCATTAACTCCTCTTATTCTGGCAGTTTTTTACGGACAAATGGATGATATCCCTGTAGATATGTATTATTTCATTATTAACTTTACGTTTGCGATTGTAGCGGTCTTTGTGCAGGCGGCGATTATTGCAGAAGAAAAAGAAAAGAATACGCTCAGAGGACTGATGCTTTCCCCGGCTTCTGTAGGAGAAATACTTATAGGGAAAAGCCTGCTGACGTTAGCCTTTACGGGAATTACGCTGGCGCTTAGTATTTTTCTGGTTGGCTATGAAATTCCTAACGTTCCTGTAATTGTTGCAGCTTTGTTTATTTCCGTGCTGTTTTATACAGCACTTGGTACACTTTTGGGCCTTCTGACAAAAACGGTAATGGAAGCATCTGTTGCTTTGCTGCCGGTCATGTTTGTCTTTGGATTTACTCCTTTAATTGATGCCGTTATTAATCAGTATTCCGCTCTCTCCTTTTTGGAGTACATGCCTAACATGCAGCTTGTTGATCTGGCTTTTCAGATGGAAGCAGGAGGCGGATTCGCGGAAGCATGGCAGCCCCTTTTAATTATTACGGCGTGGTTTGCTGCGGCGCTGGCTGCAGCGTGGATCGTTTATACAAAAAGAATGACAGACAGCTGAAACAAAGCCGGTGCAGAGAAATACTGCACCGGCTTTTTTGGCGGAATGAAACATTGTTAGCAGCTTGATAATAAGTGAGCAATAGGACAAAACGTTGCTGTATCCCCACCCGAGCTCTGCTTGATAGAATAATGAAGAACATTCAAACGGAGGCGGACCATGAAAAATGAAGAAAAATACAAAAAGATAAAAATGGGTGAACGGGGAGCGATGCTGAGTATAGCGGCTTATCTATTGTTAGCTTCCGTTAAGCTGTTTGTCGGGGACGCAGCAAACTCGGAAGCATTAATGGCAGATGGATGGAACAACGTAACAGATATAGCAGCTTCGGCTGCGATATTAGTAGGTTTAATGATATCCCGCAAGCCGGCCGACAGTAATCACCCTTACGGTCATTGGAAATCAGAGTCTATTGCTTCACTTATTGCTTCTTTTATTATGATGGCGGTAGGCATTCAGGTGTTATCCGGCGCGGTGATGTCTGTACTAACCGGAGAGCATGTGACGCCGGAATGGACAGCAGCAGCAACCGGTATTTTTTGTGCTGTCTTTATGTACGGCATCTATCAGTTTAATCGCCGTCTGGGAGAAAAAATAGACAGTCAGGCCGTTAAAGCGGCAGCAAAAGATAATCTATCTGACGTATGGGTCAGCATCGGAGCAGTCATAGGAATTATAGGCGCTCGGTTCTATCTTCCGTGGCTGGATGCAGTAGCAGCGGTTGCCGTTGGATTGTTAATCTGCAAAACAGCATGGGGAATATTTAGAGAGACATCTCATTATTTAACGGATGGCTTCAGTGAAGAGGAACTGGATGCCTATAAAGAAGCCGTTTTTATTGTGCGCGGCGTATCAGATATTCGTGATATTCGGGCGAGGAAATACGGCAATAATACGGTGGTGGACATTGTACTCAGTGTTCCCCCGGCTCTTAGTATTGAACGGGCCCATGATATATCCACTCAGGTAGAAGAGACGCTGGTGCACCAGTTTGATGTGTATGATGTTCACGTTCACGTTGAACCGGCTGCACAGAGGAAGCCGAAATAAAGCCTGTTCCAGCCGGTATTTTGTTTACTTTCATTGTAATAAATGGACTTTTTTCCTGAAAGGCCCTTCACAACGCTTCTTCAGCCTGGCACGGCTTTTGCAAAAGAAAAGGGTGTACTCAATAAGAAAAAAGAGGTGGAATAATGGAAGAAGGAATCTTGTACAAAAAACAATATTTTACCCGCCTGCAGGAATTTTCATCTTTAGCTCCGGAAGCGTTCCGTGCTTTTATCGCTTTCGATCAGCAGGTGATGGAAAGCGGATCACTCGATCTTAAATTAAAAGAGCTTACAGCTGTTGCTGTCGCCCATACAACGGGATGCCCCTATTGTATCGAGCTGCATGTAGGAAATGCTAAAACAGCAGGAGCCTCAAAAGAAGAAATGGGAGAAGCGATTTTAACAGCTGCCGCCCTTAAAGCCGGGTCCGCTCTAGCCCATGGCGTGAATGCCCTAAATGCTTATGATGAAAACAAGGACGATACTCTTTATAAAAAGTCATACTTTGACAGACTCTCTGAGTTCTCGAAGCTTGTTCCGCAGCCGTTTCAAGCATTTGCAGCATTTGATGCCGAAGCGGTAAAGCAGGGAGTGCTGTCCGCTAAAGAAAAAGAACTGATTGCGGTCGCAGTTGCCCACACGACAGGCTGTCCATACTGCATAGAAGTGCATACAAAAGCAGCAAAAGCTGCCGGGGCATCATTGGAAGAGACGGCGGAGGTTATTATGGTGGCGGCAGCATTAAAAGCCGGATCGGCAATGGCGCACGGCGTAAATGCTCTAAATGCTTATGACGAATGAACGAAAACCAGCTTCCCTTCAATGGGAAGCTTTTTCCTCTTATTAGAGGTTGAATATTCTGAATTATTTCTTTTTATACAATCAGATATGTTATATACTAAGCGTAAGATATAGAAAGAAAGAATATGTGTCCAATGAATGGATTTTTTTCCTCTCATGCTTATAAGTGGCCGTAAATGAGAGCATACAGGAGAAATTGTAAGTTTGTTCTTATTGAAAGAAGTGCCGGAGGGCAGTGATTTTTACAGGTTCTTATATACTCCAAGAGCGGATTAGTCTTTCCGGAGGGCATTTGTTACATTGATATTCTAGAAAGGAGGGGGAAGTGCGTAATAGATTATCTCTTGTTCTACAGTTAAATAAGCACTCGAAAATTTAATAGTAAAGGATGGATATTTATGGCTGAAGCACATGCAAATCAACGCGATCTGCACATTGAAACAAAGTTATAGAAAAAATAGCAGCGCTCACTTTAAATGATATTCCAGAGATTTTATCAATGGACGGTGGAGCAGGAAGTAATTTAACAGAACGTCTTGGCAGAAAAGATCTGACAAAAGGCCTTACAGCAGAAGTTGGCAAAAAGCAGGCTGCTATTGATGTAAGCGTCGTGATTAAATATGGATCCAATGTTCCAAAAGTATACGATGAAGCGAAACAAAAGATAAAAGAAAATCTTGCTCAAATGACAGGACTTGAGCTGGTAGAGTTTACAATGGCAGTTTCGGATATTGACTCCGAAGGAGAGGACAAACTCGGTTTCGAAAAAACGGAAACCAGGGAAGATACGGAACAAAGAGTACTTGAATAGAAAATTAAAGGTGGAAGTCATTCATGAAATCAACAGGCATCATTCGTAAAGTAGATGAATTAGGAAGAGTTGTGCTTCCAAGAGAATTAAGACGTTCACTCGATATCGAGCAGAGAGATCCGCTGGAAATTTACGTGGATGGTGATAAAATCATTCTGCAGAAATATAAAGCAAATCACGCCTGCATCGTTACAGGAGATGTAGATGACGACAATATCTCGCTTGCCAACGGCCAGATAGTCTTGAGCCCCGAGGGAGCAGAAGAAGTATTGGAAGCATTGAAAGAGTATACAGCGAAGAAATAAGAAACGTATAACTAATAAAAGGTTTTCTCTCTCTGTCCCAGGGGAACTAAGATAAAGGAGAGAGGGAGAGAGCCTTATGATTTCAACGATATTAATTGGAATGACCATCTTATTTGTTGTGGCAAACCTGTACTACTTTTTTACGAATAAAACACATAAAAAAAGCGGTTTTGACTCAGCTTTATTTTATAAGCTGTTTTTTGTTTTAGTGGCTGTTACATTTGGTTTTGCACTGCTCTATTACTTATTATCTTTTAATGAAGTGATTCTGGTGATCAACGATCCAACTGATGCTATTGCAGATACGGGTTTTTTGAACTGTCTGTACTTCAGCGGGGTGACAATATTGTCAGTCGGGTATGGGGATCTTGTGCCTGTGGGCTCAGCGCGTTTTTTCGCATTAATCCAGGCAAGTATTGGCGTGCTTCTGCCTTCCGCTTATTTTGTGAAAGCCCTGGGAAGTAATGGAAAAGACTCAGAATCTGAATCTGAATGATTTGACAGAAAGCCTATACTTTAATGTAGAGGCTTTTTTATAAAGGAGGAAGATAGCATGAAATATATTATTATTACTGGAGCTTCCAAAGGCATTGGACGGGCCGCGGCCCTGCAGTTTGCCAAAAAAGGAGCTCACCTGTTTTTATCAGCCCGGTCAAGCCTGGAAGAACTGGTGCCGCTGATTGAAAAGCAGGGTGCCTCCGTTTCAGCTTTCCAGGCGGATTTATCAGTTAGCGGAGAAGCCGATAAAATGATGGAAGCGGCGATAGAAGAGATGAGACAAAGTACGCTGGAGGAAGCCGTACTCATTAACAATGCCGGTATGGTTGATCCAGTCGGACCTGCTGCTTCTATAAAAGTGAAGAAGTATCAAAGCATATGGAGCTTAATCTGTCAGCACCGATTGTATGTACCGCACATTTTATCAAAAGTCTGGAGGAAAAGAGTATTCCTAAGACTGTAATAAATATTTCTTCCGGAGCTGCCCACTCTACTATTTTCGGATGGAGTGCCTACAGCAGTTCTAAAGCAGGACTGGAACAGTTTACAAAAACGGCTGCAATGGAGCAGCAGGACACGACTTACCCAGTGTCTATCTATGCATTTTCGCCGGGAATTGTAGATACTCCGATGCAGGAATCGATTCGGTCGGTCAGTAAAGAAAACTTTCGTGATCTGGACCAATTCAAATCCTATAAAAAAGAAGGGATGCTGCTTCCTGCGGAGAAAGTGGCAGAAGCGCTCGAACGGGTTCTTGAACAGCGCCCCAAAGGCGGAAGCTCGCTATCGGTAGAGTCCTACATCTAGAACGTCCGCCGGATGCTGTCTCCGGCGGATGTTTTATGTAAAATATAAAACACACTGCCTTTGTTTTTATCCTAATTTAGAAAGGGTATATGAAAAGAAAGCAGAAGGAGGAAGCGATGCGCAAGTATGTATTTAAAGACAGCAGTTTTTCATCCAATCTTACAGAAATAATAGTAGAAAACAGCCTTGGAGAAGAAGTCGGCTCCATCTATCAGGAAGACCGGCGCGGCTATATAGACAAAGAAGGCTTCACATATAGAACGGCAGAGGGGCAAATGCATTATCTGGGCAGAAAATCATCACGCTTTCCAAAAATGGGTGCGGAATATGGCCTGGCGGGAGAAACACGTACATACTATCTAAAAAGCAAAACAGCGGGTTCTCTATTATATTTTCGCATAGAAGGAAAAATCGACAAAAAGCCGGTTGTTTTAGAAGAAAATTGGAAAGAAGGCCTGAATCTTTCTATGAAAGGAAGGAAGCTGGCTTCTGTGTATCCGGGAACCACTTTTTTTAAAGTGACCTACGAAGTGAGTAAAGAAGTAGAAGAAAATACACCTATATTTGCACTGATTATTTTGATGTATTTCATGCATAAACGACATCAAAAAGAAAACCACGTGCTGGAGGAGATTTTTCAATAAAGAGAGGGTGTGAAGTCCCGTGAAACGTTTATGGGCAGCGGGGTTGGTAACAGGGGGCGGCCTTCTTCTCGGAGGAGCAGGCTGGTATATGCACAGTTATGCTCTTTCAAGGAGAAACAGAACAATGTTGAAACAGGCAGAAGGGAAATCATCCGCTGCTGTAGAAGAAATGAATGAACAGTCGCGCCGCGACTATGAGTGGGCATTAAGCCTGAAGCCTGAATCACTGGAGATCACTTCCTATGACGGGCTTCAGCTTAGAGGGAAATTACTGCGGGCGAAAAATCCAACTCATCGTACGGTTATATTAGCACATGGGTACCGTGCGGAAGTCGGGCTGCGTGATATGGCTTCTCTGGCTAAAATGTATCATGAAGAATTTGGCTTTCACGTGCTCTGCCCCGACAACCGGGCGCATGGGGCAAGTGAAGGAAACATCATTGGTTTTGGCTGGACAGACCGAAAGGATTATCTCGATTGGATAGATGTCATCATACAGCAAGACAAACAGGCGGAAATCATGCTGCACGGCGTATCAATGGGAGGGTCTATCGTTTTGGCTGTGAGCGGAGAAGCTCTTCCTGACCAGGTGAGGGGTATTGTTTCAGACTGCGCTTTTACTTCTATGCACGATCAGCTCGCTCATCAGCTTAAGCAAGCTTTCGGCCTGCCGCCCTTTCCTTTGATGCCTGCTGCAAGCCTTATTAATAAGTGGTATGCTGGACACTTCTTTAAAGAAGCTTCTGCTTTAAAACAGGTAAAAAAAGCGGAGGTTCCTATTCTGTATATTCATGGAAAAGAGGACTATTATGTACCGACTGATATGGTGTACAGGCTTTATGAGCGGACGAATGCAGAAAAGCATCTGTATATAGTGGATGCAGCCGGACATGGTCAGGCTTTCAGCCAAAATAAACAGGCCTATCAAAAGCATGTGGAAGACTTTATAAAGAAGCAGTTAAACAAAACAACATAAATAAAAGCAGCCTGTTTAACCAGGCTGCTTTGTCCCCATACAATAATGTATTAAACGGGGCGGTTGGTCACGTGGTGATCCGTATCATCATCATCTGAAGAGGAATTAGATGTGTTTTGATTGGAAGAGTCACCGGACGTGCTTTGGCTGGAGGAATCTGTGCCGGAAGCGTTTGTTTCAGAAGAGCCGGAAGTGCTTGATGCGTTCTCTCCGCTCAATTCTGATTTTGCTTCTTTTACTTTTTCACCTACGCCTTTGATATCCTGCTCCGTGTTTTTCGCAGAAGAAATAATATCCTGAGAATCATTTTTTACTTTTTGAGCCTGCTCTTCCAGCTCTGAACCTCTTTCATCCAGTATTTCCTGGATTTTGGTTACAGCTTCTCTTACGATTGTAATCGTATTCTGGGTGCGGTTTCTAATACGCTCCTTGCTGCCTTCCGGATCTTCTTTATACTCCTGAACCATTTTATTTCCTGATTCTTTAAGCTTGGAAGAACTTGTTTTAACTTTTTCTCTTGAAGTAGAATTCGTTAGTACGAACGCTACGCCGCTTAGGGCACCAAGAGCAATACCAAGGCCGATTTTGCTGCCGGCTTTTGTGTTAGTTTGCTTTGCCATTGTTAGTCTCCTTTTAAATAATAGTTATTTTAATAATGGTTTCTATTTAATACCTTTACCCGTCCTTTAATAAATGTAATCATTTGTTTCATAGAATCTAAAAAAAGAAGAGGAGGTGTGGTATGGAAATTAAACAGTGGATCGAAAAGTTTCCTATCCTGAAGCAGGTAGCGGAAGCACAGGAAATAATATGGCTTAATCCTTCCTTTTCGTCCGTTCATTCTGTACATACTGCTGTTATTAATGAAGATATAGCAGAAGAGGCCAGGGAGAGGTTTGAACGGTTCAAGCCCTGGATGAAAGATGTATTTTCCTTTGAAGACCCGTATCGTTCGCCTTTGACAGAGATAGGGGATCTTCAGCAGAAGCTGCAGATCCGGGGCAGGCTTTTTATCAAACAGGACAGTGAACTGCCGGTGGCAGGATCCATAAAAGCACGCGGCGGTTTTCACGAGGTGTTTGCCTGGGCAGAGGAGCTTGCTTTGCAAGAAGGTTTGTTAACAGGATACGCGGATGATTACCGTAAATTAAATACACCGGAAGCAAAAGCTTTGTTTTCGTCTTATACGATAGCAGTAGGATCAACCGGAAACTTAGGAATGAGTATTGGCATAATGGGAGCTGCTCTTGGCTTTCAGTCCAAAGTACATATGTCAAAAGACGCTAAAGCATGGAAGAAAGACAAATTGAGAAGCAATGGTGTTCAGGTTTTGGAATATGAGGATGATTACAGCAGAGCGGTCGAGGAAGGGCGTCAGCAGTGTCAGCAGGAACAAACCTGTCATTTTGTTGATGATGAACGTTCTAAGCTTCTTTTTGCAGGCTATACGACAGCAGCATCGGAGCTGGCGGAACAGCTGAGGAATGCGGAAGTTTATCCGAGTGAGGAGCATCCTTTATTTGTTTATCTGCCCTGTGGAGTCGGCGGAGGACCGGGCGGAGTTGCCTTCGGATTAAAGCGCTTGTTCGGGGAGCATGTACACTGTTTTTTTGCAGAACCCACCCATTCTCCGGCCATGCTGCTTGGACTTATTACGGAAAAGCATGAACAAATATGTGTGCAGGATATTGGTCTGGATAATCAAACCGAAGCAGACGGCCTTGCTGTCGGACGCCCTTCTGCTCTCGCATCTAACGTCATGAAGCCTTTGCTCAGCGGAGCCTGCACCATAGAAGACAGCAGACTGTATGATTATCTGGTTCTCTTAATGGATACGGAGCAGATTTACTTAGAGCCCTCTGCTCTTGCAGGCATGGCTGGACCGCAGAAGGTAGCGGCCTCCAATTATATGAAAACAAATGGAGTGAACCCGGAAACGGTAACCCACATTATCTGGGGAACCGGAGGCGGTCTCGTGCCGGAAAGTGTAAGGAAAGAAGAGTATACTAAAGGTAAAAGCCGTGAGGAGTCCCGGGATGAATCGAATTGAACCGTACTTGGAACGAAAAGAAGCGTTTCTTCGAAGCCGCACGAAAGCATTAGGCCAAATTATAAGCACAGCTCTAATAATAGGGGCCATTTCATTTGCAGCAGTGGATTATTATTTTTCTGATATGCCCTACTCTATTTTAATAGGGGCAGGTATTATAGTGCTGGCTTTGATCGTTTTGTGGGTCACACAAAGCAGCCTTTCTCCAAAAGCCCAGACTTGGGCTATTTCGCTTTTGACTTTAATTATTCCCTTATTAAATCTGCGCTATGCTATAGTCGGAGGCCAGACGGTCTGGGCATTAATATTTGTTTTTATCATATTTTCCTTGTTTTCTTTATCGAGACTTCCTCTCATTTCTGCCGGTATTACGGGCTTGTTCACGCTCTTTATGCTCTGGTGGTACCTTCCGGAGGCTACTCTGTACCTTCAGATTTCCGATCATATTGCGAGGATATCGTTGATTATGATTTCCCTGCTGATTGCTTTTTGGATTAATACACTGTCTATCAGCAAAGAACGTATGATGCTTGCCTATACAGAAGAAATAGAAAATGCTTCTCTAACAGACAGTGCGCTGCAGATACCAAATCGCCGGGCATTCGAATTCAAATTGGAAGAGAGAAAAGAAGAGCATCCTTTTCACATATGGGTTATTAATATTGATCGATTCCGCATTATTAATCAGATTGCAGGTTATCAGACAGGTGACAATATACTGCGGCAGATAAAAGAAAGAATAGCGGTCGTCCTTCCAGAGGAAGCTTATCTTGCAAGGGGAAATCAGGATGATTTTCTTATTTATCTTTTCTGAAAAGCTCCGGAAGCAGTATAAAGACCTGGAACAAAGACTTCTTCGAGCTATTCATGAACCAATCCAATATAACAATCACCAGTTCAAGCTGAGAGCAAGCATAGGAATGGCTCCATCCGCTCAGGTGGGAACAGACACGGCCTATGTGATGAACAGCGCCGAATATGCCTTAAGAGAAGCAAAGCAGAAAGGCGGCGGTCAGGCAGTAGTCTGTACCGAAAGGTTGTCGGAGGAATCGGAATATCGGACGTTTATCACAAATCGTATGACTCCTAAAGCACTCGATAAAGAATTCAGCCTGCTGTTCCAGCCGCAGTGCGAATCGAAATCAGGAAGAATCACTGGTGTAGAAGCTTTAGTACGATGGGAGGATTCAGAAAAAGGCTTTATATCCCCGGAAACGTTTGTGCCGATTGCAGAACAGAACGGTTTTATTCATCCTCTGGGTGAATGGGTTATACGGGAAGCCTGCAGACAGACGATAGAATGGGCTGCCGAAGGCCAAATGAAAGTGGCGGTAAATATTTCCCCGCAGCAGCTTATTCACGCCGGTTTTGCAGAAAAGGTACTTGCTGTTTTAGATGAAACAGGGTTTCCTCCGGATTCGCTGGAGCTGGAAATTACAGAGCATGTTCTGGCTCTTCATATGGAAGAAGCCAAAACGCAGCTGCAGCTTCTTCGTTTAAACGGTGTGCGTATTGCGATTGATGATTTTGGCACCGGCTATTCGTCTTTATATGTGCTGCAGAGCTTTCCGCTCGATAAAATCAAAATTCCAAGAGAATTTATTCAGAACATTCATATGAGTTCAAGAAAGAAGCACATTGTTGAATTTATTATTCGTATGGCTGATGACTTAAAGATGGACGTGCTGGCAGAAGGAATTGAAGTAGAAGAAGAATTTGATTTTTTGAAAAAAGCCGGATGCAGACAGGTTCAGGGTTATTATCATTATCCGCCGTTGGATAAAGATCATTTAATAGAAGAAATAACAGGGTAACCGGCAGCCCCTAAGCACTAATGGAGATCAAGGGGTCAATTATGATAAACTAGCTGTAAGAAGGAGCCGGAAAGCGGCGATAGAGAGGAACAGATAGCATGGAAGAAAAAAGAAAAGAGCGGAAAATAAAACGAATTGCCGTATCATCCAAAAGGCAGATGAGCATCCCGAAAGAGTTTTTTGAAGCTTTGGATATAGAAGAAGAAGTGATGATTGAAAATATCGACAATAAAAAACTAGTTATTACTCCTTACCGGGAGCCGTTGGAAGATGTATCGGAAGAAATATTAGAGCAGCTGATTGCTGAAGGATTTCAGGGGGAACAGCTGGTAGAAGAATTCAAATATAGAAAGTCTTCTCTGCATATTACGCCGAAAGATAAAAAAACGGAACCGGATGAAGAAGGACCGCTAATGCCCGAGCTTTTTCCAGAGGGTAAATAAGATTAAATCTATACTCCTATTCGAAATGTTTGTTTCGGCAGGAGTATTTATTTTGTGTACGTATTGATTTTCCGTTTTAAAAACAAAAAAGAAACTCAGATGATCCGCATAATAACGGTACCTGAATTCCTTTTCACGAATTAAATGTTAAATGAATTGACCAAGTCTTTCAGTTCCGCAGACATCCGGTTCAATGACTGGGCGGCTGAATTAATTTCTTCCATGGAAGCCAGCTGTTCTTCTGTGGAAGCAGCTACTTCCTCAGAAGAGGCTGCGTTTTCCTGGGCAATCGTGGAAATGTCTTCTGCAGAAGCCGTTACACCGCTGATGCGGTCTGTAATTTGTTTGGCGGTGGAAGACACATCCTGTATTTTCGGTGCAATCTGCTCCATGCTCTGGAGAATTTCCTGGAACTGGTTCGATGTTTCTTTTGTTACGACAAGTCCCTGCTCGGCGTTTATCGACACGGCGCCCATCTGCTGGACAGACTGCTCGGTATCCTGCTGAATGCTCGTAATCAGCGTACCAATCTGCTTGGCGGATTCCGAAGATTGCTCGGCGAGTTTGCGGACTTCATCGGCAACGACCGCAAAGCCTTTGCCTTGTTCCCCGGCCCGTGCCGCTTCGATGGCCGCATTTAAAGCGAGCAGGTTGGTCTGGCTGGAAATGCCGCTGATCACTTCAAGAATATTGCCTATCTCTTTGGAACGTTCGGCCAGCGATTGAATGACCGTGTTGGAGCTGGACACCGATTGGTGAATAAACTCCATCTGCTCCAGGTTATGTTTCACGTGCTTCTCGCCTTCTTTCGCGCGTTCCGACGCATCAGACGTTAGGTCGGAAACAAGGGAGGAGCGTTCCGCAATGGTCTGTACGCCTAAGAAAACCTGGCTGATCTCTTCATTCGTCTGTTCAATTTTAACGGTTTGATTTTCTGCGCCGCTTGCGACCTGTTCGGTAGCAGAGGCCACTTCTCTGGTAGCAGCTGCCGTTTGATCCGAGCTGGCAAGAAGCTGCTCGGAAGACGAGCTCATCTGGTCAATGGAGTTATTCAGCTTCGTAATGACCGTTCGAAGCGACTCCGCCATTTTATTAAAGCTCGTACCCAGCTGGCCGATTTCATCAGAAGAAGTAATGGCCACCGTTTCGGTTAAATCCCCTTCGCTGATCCGTTCTGCGCTGCTGGAAAGGCGACGGAGCGGCTGAATGATGGAGCGGACAATGAAAAAGACAATAAGGGAACCAACGACGATGGAAATACCGATAACAACAGCCATTTCCGTTAGAATGCCGGAAGCTGCGTTGGTTACCTCATACTCATACATGGTGGCACCGATTTTCCAGCCGGTCGCATTATTTGTCATGAAGTCCATAACTTTATCTTCGCCGTCAATTTCATAGGTGAAAATGCCTTCTTCCGATTGTGCCAGTCCCGATGCTACACTTTCTTCGAGTGGTGTGCCGGTTTCAGCGGAAGGGTTGTACAAGTAGTTACCCTGGGAATCAGCAATAATCATATATCCTTCTTCTCCGACGGTATTATTTCCGGCGAAGTTAATAAGAGCCGTCAGGTCGTAGTCGATACCAGCCACCCCGGACCCGTCTTCCATCATTTTAGCAATGGTAACGGTGAGGTTGCCGGTAACAGCATCGACGTAAGGCTCAGTGACCACGGCTTCGTCAGGTGAACTCTCTGCAAGAGTGTACCAGTCTCTCGTCGTTGGATCATAATCGTCTGGAAGTTCCGCACCAGGTTCAATAATCATATCTCCTTCGGCTGAACCGGTGTAGATAGACAGTACATCGTCATTTTGAGCAATGTAATCACCCAGTTTTTCTAGTGATGCGTCCTCTTCAAATATGTTTTGATCTATATCCGAAGCAAAGAATGTAATATCGTTTTTCTTGGCGTTGATTTCTCTTTCTATCTGTTCATTGAGAAGCAAAGCGCTGTTGTCCATATTTTCGACTAATTGATTACGTACCTCTGCTTTCGCAGAATTATAGGACAAAGATCCTATAATAAGACCGGGAATAATCAATATCAGTAGAAAAGAAAGAAAAAGTTTGTTTCGTAATGATAAGTTTTTTGATGATTTTTTCCGGGTTTTTTTTCTCATGATCTGCTCCTTTAATAGTGTGATATATCCAGTTATATCGGAATAAAACAGAAAATATGAATGGAAAAACAGAATAAAAAAATAATATTTAAATAGATTGCAGTCGATATATAATAAAATTAATTATAGGTAAAAATAACTATTCGTCTATAAAAAGAAAAAAGTGAATGCTACACTGATTATAAAGAAAGGGGGCGGAGTAAAATGCATCGGAAAAAAAGATATTATCAGGCACAGCCTTTGTTCTATCTGCGTGCCTTAACAGAAAACGACGCACCCGATGTATGGAGCTACCTGTCCCGTCCGGAAGTAGTAGAACATTATGGAATGGATCCGCTCCATAACATCAAAGAAGCGGTAGAAGAGATTCAGTGGTATCATGATATAGAATCCGATGGAACCGGATGCCGATTTGCCATCGTGCTGCAGCATAATGACAGAGTGATTGGAAGCTGCGGCTTTCATAACTGGCATCAAAAAAGCGGCCGGGCCGAGACGGCTATGGAACTTCATCCGGCATTTTGGGGACGCCATATCATGACTCATGCGATGCATGTTATATTGGAGTATGGATTTCGTGCCATGCACCTGGAGATCATCACGGCACTGGTTAAATCAGAAAACATTTCCTCTCAGCGTTTAATGGAAAAACTCCATTTTCAGCGGACACAAATAGTGAAAGATGGCGTATATTCTTATTATTTGTCAAAGAAGGACTGGCAGATTAGACAAGATCCAGAGCGGTATTTTTCTATTTGGAAAAAAAAGCCCGAGGCTTTCATCACCTGACCAGCCCGAAGGTTTCGAAGATAGCAGACACAGCCGGACAACTATTATTTATACAGGGGTTAAAAAATCATGAAAAAAGTATACATACATGTAGGTTTTCATAAGACGGCAACGACTTTTCTGCAGCGCCGTATTTATCCGAAAATGCAGAACGTCACTCATATAAAAAATAAGCATATTAGTGAAACGCTTTACGATATCCGTTTGAAGTCTCTAACGGATGGTAATATCGAACTAATCCGGGACCGTTTTGCCAAATGGGAAGAAGGCAGACCGCTGTTGATTTCCTATGAGGGGCTTTCGGGGAGCCCGTTTTCCCAGAAGCGATCAAAGCAGCAGGAATCGATACTTAAGGATTTAAGACGTGTGTTTCCAGCAGAATCCTATGATGTACGTATCATCATTGGAATTCGGGAGCAGGTAAAGCTGGTTACATCTTTATATCTTCAATATATTCACCAAGGAGGAACCCAAAAGCCGGAAACCTATTGAGATGCAGTTTGGCGTGCTGGATCATTTTTATTATGATCGCTACCTGGAAATGGTAGAAGACATTTTTGGAAAAGACAGTTATTACTGTATGGTGTATGAAACGTTTAATGAGGATATCAATAAGGGGCTTCTGGAACTGCTGGAATATATGGGGGAAGATGCTGTACCTAATTACTCCAATACACAGGTAAATCGAAGCTTTGGCGCCGCACAGGCAAAGGTTGGGAGACGCTTAAATTTTTTATTCAAAACTAATCTAAATCCTAACGGAAAAATTCCGATCCGGCGCTTTCCTATAGTGGGAAAAGTTTCTCCCAGACGGGTTCTTCAAAGCAAAGCAAGCTTCAAGCTTCACTACAAACGCTATCAGCTGCCGGAACATCTGCATAAAATGCTTAAAGAAAAGTATGTGGAAAGCAACAAGCGTTTGAAAAAAGAATATAACCTGCTGCTCCCGGATAACTATGATGCTTCCTCCCGAAAATAATGAACGGAGAGGTTATGTATTACAAATTATACTAATTATAGTAAAATAGACAAAGTAGATAACGTATAGTTATCATAATAAACAGGAAGGTACCTATTATGCTATTAAATATGGAATCAGAGCAGACTGCACCGATTCTTCAAACATTTGAAGAGGCCACAGCTAACATTTTACAGTTAATGAGTGAATTTATAGATATTAATACGTTATTTATTGCTAAAAATGATGGAAGCCACAACGAAATGGTAAAAGTACTAAATGTTGATTCACCGCTTCTCGTAGAAGGAGATATTTCTCCTTTTAAAGAAACGTTTTGTTATTTAAGCGTGCAGCAGGGCTCTGAAGTGTTTGTGATTGAAGATTTAAATGCTCATGAGTCTACGAAAAAGCTGGAAGTGACGAAGCAGCTGGGAGGAGGCTCTTTCATTGGTGTCCCTGTCTACTATGGCGATGGGGAAAATTACGGTACTATCTGCGGCATCGACACGAAACAGTTTGAGTTTACGGATAAGCACCGGGAGTTGTTCAAAGCGATGGCCTCCCTATTGACCCATGTGATTGAAATTGAACGAGCACACGAGCAGGTTTTGAGCCTTTCCGCGCCGCTTGTGCCGATTACAAAGGGAGTGGCGGTACTGCCTATTATCGGTGATGTGAATGAGAAGCGGGCAGACAGTATTATTCATACCGCACTGACAAAAAGCCAGGAATATAAGCTTGATTATCTGATTATCGATCTTTCGGGTATTTTGAATATAAACAATGAAGTTGGAGCACACCTGCTGAAAATTATTAAAATTCTTGATTTAATAGGGGTCGAGCCTATTCTAACAGGAATTCGTCCGGACCTTGCTATTAAGGCTATCGCAATGGACGTGAAGAAAGATCTTAAAGAAACCATCATAGTAGGGACACTCGAACAAGCCCTGCACAATATCGGTTTTTATTTCGCAAAAAAATAAGAGAATGACATCTGATCTCTTAAGGGAGACTGTTTGTTATATATGAAGAAGAGAACAGCCTGTCAGCTGTTCTCTTCTTCGTTGTTATAGCGTATTCTTTCTTTTAAAGCAATATCAACAGCATCGTTTTTAATAATAGCCAACAACGCTTCTTTTGCCATTGTATAATCATCTACAACACTTGCTTCGAACAGTTTTTCGCGGCGTTCATCAATATAGTCCATTTCAAATCCATGATACAAAGCAAGCTGGCGGATGAACTCACGCTGTGTCCGGCCGTTTCCTTCCCGAAAGGGATGAATATAGTTCAAATCCGTATAAATCACAGCTGCCGCTTCAGCGAATGCTTCTTTCGTCTTGAAGCCTCCTGCATTAAGCTTAAGCAGGCGTTTTTCCAGGTCACTCAGCCCGATATGAAGAAAAGACGTGGCCAGAAAATTAGTAGACCCTTTCTGAATCTGTACGGTTCTCCATTCTCCGGCCCATTCATATAGATCCTGGAAAATATGATAATGGACAGCTTGAATGTGCTCCCGGTTAAAAGAACCGGAAACCCTTCTACTGTTATAAAGCTCTACCATGCGCTTAAGCGTAAAATACTTCTCTGCCTGCTCGAGCTCTTCTTTATCCTGTATGTTCAGCTTATTCCTAAGCACGTTAGTACCTGGGTACATATATGTCTGCTGTGTCATCGGTCAGGCTTTCTTTTCTTTGATCATCTGCAGAATTTCTTCCCGGGAAATGTAACCTCTGCAGAAATCTTCGGCGATTTTCATTTCATGAGCAGAATAGGTGAAGCCTTCCATTTCCATGGAGGCAAGCGCATTATCAAATGCCTTATTTTTCTCAACGACTGACATGGAAAACCTCCTGAAATCCAGTGTGTAATCTGACTCTATTATACCATAAATACCTGGTTTTTGGGGGCGGTCCATACGTGGCAGAGCTTGAAAACAGGGAAGAAGGAAGAGCGGTTTTTCGATTAGAACAAGAGTATACTTTCTAAAACAGTAACGGCTGATCCTCCTATAAAACAACGATCTTCCTCTATAGAAACGAATAAATCTCCGCCGCGGCTGGAGGCCTGTCTGGCTGAAAAAGAAGAACGTTTCAGCCGCTTTTCCCAGAAGGGGGCCAGGCCGCAGTGGGCGGATCCTGTTACGGGGTCTTCTTCTACGCCGATAGCCGGATAAAAACAGCGCGAAACAAAATCATACTTCTGCCGGCTGCTTCCGGCTGTTAAGATGACACCTCGTGTATCCAGCTTTAAAAATTCCCGCATATCTGGTGCAGCCCGGAGAACGGCTTCTTCATCAGTCGTCTCCACGATATATTCGAGCCTGTTTTTTTCTACGCTTAGAATAGGAACAGAGACACCGTCAAGCAGAGCATCAGGAATCGAGCATGCAGAAGGAGCTTCAATCGGGAAGTCGAGGATAATCTGCCCCTGTTTATAAGAGGCGGACAACTGTCCGCTTTTAGTGTGAAAGTACAGTGTCTCTTCAGCAGGGACAGAATAGCGCTCCCATAAAATATGAGCGGCAGCGAGCGTTGCATGACCGCAAAGATCAACCTCCGAGGATGGAGTAAACCAGCGGAGCTGGTAATGGAATGGCTTCTCTTTTATGAGAAAAGCAGTTTCTGACAGGTTCATCTCCATCGCTGTTTTCTGCATCCAGTCTTCTTCGGCTGACTTTTCAAGCAGGCAGACAGCTGCCGGATTTCCGGCAAAAGGGTGGTCTGTAAAAGCATCTACTGTATAGATTCTCATTTCGTCCTCCTTGAATTACGTGAAAGTTAAAAAGGTCCCCATCCGATTAGAACGCCTATGCTTAACGTCACAACCGCTATTACAGTCCAAATACAGAATAAAGGGAAAACCCAGCGCGCCCATGTTGTCCATGGTACGCCTGCAACAGCAAGACTTGCCATTAAAATTCCCGAAGTAGGGAAAATAATATTCGTCAGGCCGTCTCCGAATTGAAAAGCCTGTACAGCGACCTGGCGGGTGACGCCAATCATATCTGCAAGCGGCACAAGCATAGGCATAGCAATCATTGCCTGGCCGCTCCCGGAATTGACAAGAAAATTAAGCACCCCGTTAGCACCGAACATGCCAAGCGCAGCAAGTACAGGAGGCAGGCCCTCCAACGGTGCTGCAAGGCCGTACACGATCGTATCGAGCACAGTGCCTTCTTCGAGCATAACGATAATAGCACGAGCGAGCCCGACGACCAGAGCGCCGTAGGCAAGCTTCTGGACCCCCTGTAGAAACGTGGTGGCAATTGTATTATAGTGCATGCCGGCGATAACACCGCAGCTCAGGCCGAGAAAAACAAAAAACGCAGCCATATGGTCAATCGTCCAGCCAAGCTGGATCGAACCATAGACAAAGAAAACAAGAGCAACACCGATAAAGAAGAGCATCGCTTTATGGCGACGTGTGAACGGAGCTTCCAGTCCTTCCGTTTCTTCTTCTTCATATACCTTCATTAAGCTTTTGGAAGGATCTTTAAGAATGCGCTTTGTATACCGCCATATGTAGAAAATAGTTACGGATAAAATTAGTATAAAAACAATAATGCGAAGCACCAGGCCGGAAAAGAGAGGCAGGTCGGCAATATCCTGTGCAATACCAAGCGTATATGGATTAATGAAACCTACGTTAAATCCGGCAAAATTTGCCCCAAACGTAATAGCAACGGCAACGATAGGATCAAGCTTCAACGTACGTGCGATAATAACGCCAATAACAACAAAAGCGATGACGGCGTTTGCTACAGCACCAACCGCTCCGCCAAGCGCAAAAATAGTGCAGATAGAAGCGATCATCCAGAATTCTTTTCCCTGGGTGAGGGAGACGGCACGATGGATTCCTCCGCGAAGGGCACCGGAGCGTTCAATGATTTCAAAGGCACCACCGGTGAAAAGAACCATAAAAATGATGTCAGCAGATTCCACCATTCCCATCTGTATCGCATAGAAAAAATCCATGATTCCTACGCTGCCGGCCTCACTAAAAGAAAATGTTCCCGGCACGACCCGCTCTACGCCATCGACCATTTCCCGTTCAAAAGAACCGGAGGGAAGCAGGTAGGTTAACAGAAAAGCAAACAGCAGCACGCCGAATAAAATCACATATGTATCGGGCATTTCCCATCTTTTCTTAGAGTGGGGTGCTGGTTCTTTCATAATAGACCTCCTTCGTATTCAGAATATAACAACAGAGTATATAGGAAAAAGAAGAAGATGACAATGCGCATATCAAAAACCCCGGCCTTCTATAAAGAGAGACCGGGGCATTGCTTTTTATTCTTTTTTTGATTTAAGCTTTTTCGGTTCTTCGAGACTGATAATCGCTGTGACTAAAAGAGGCAGGATAATCAATCCGAACAAGAGGAGTCCTGTTACTACGCCGGTACCAACCTGCATCAGGGTCAAGACACCGGATGGAATCATTGCACCGAACGTACCGCACAGAATAATAACGGCTGTAATAATAACGGTGCCCATTTTAATCATAGCCTGCATCATGCCTTCGCGAACGCCAAGGCCGGCTTCTTCCTGATATCTGTCAAAAAGGAAGATAGAATAGTCTACGCCTAGGGCAATCAGCATAATGAAAGTGAAAAAGTGAACGGGCCACATAATACCCGGATAACCAAGACCATTGACGAATATCATTTCCGTTATGCCCATCGACGTATAGTAGGTGAGTAGAAGAGCTCCTAGTATAACGATCGGCTTAAATAAAGAGCGCAGTAAAATCGCAAGCACCACGAACAATCCAATTAAAATGATGGTAATAGTGTGGGTGAAGTCTGCACTTGAAATTTCCTCCAAATCGGCATTGGAGCTGGAAACGCCGCTGTAGGAAATAGAAGCATCCTCAAAGGGCGTACCCTGGACCTGCTGGCTGACTAGCTGCTTAATGTCTTCTGTCGCTTCAATAGCTTCAAGTGAATAAGGATCAGCAGCCAGACTGACACTCATCGTCATGCCTTCTTCGGAATCAAAAATATAGGTATCAAGCGATTCCTGAAAATCATCGTTAGTAAGAAATTCTTCCGGTACGAAAACGCCGGTTCCTCTAATATAAGAAGCTTCAGAAATACCTTCCGTAAACGTCTCTGCTTCTTCCAGACCGGTATTTACTTCACCGACTCCGCTGTTAGCCTGAGCAACGCCTTCCTGAAGCTGCTCAATGCCGGAAGCAAGTCCGCCTGCGCCTTCTTCGAGCGCTCCTGCGCCTTCCTGCAGTTCTGCCGTTCCTTCTGCAAGCTGCTCATTTGCAGCGGTGACTTCTTCCAGGCCGCTTTGAATCTCGCTCAGAGCGGCAGAGAGTTCACCGGCCCCTGCTGTGAGCTCGTTGATCCCGTCACTTAACGCATCCAGCTGCCCGGAAGCTTCTTCCTGCTGAGCGGTAAGCTGTTCGTTTCCTTCGGAAAGTCCGGCTTCTACTTCGGCCAGGGCAGCTTGAAGGGCGGCGGTTTGTTCCGCTATTGCAGAAATTTCTTCTGGTGACTGCGCCTGCTGGAGCTGGGCGGGTATGGCAGCGAGCTGCTCATTAATCTGGTTCAGAGCTGCTACAGGCTCATCGAGTGAACCTCCGGCTGCTTCCTGGCCTTCTGGAAGGCCGGCTTCAACGCTGTCGAGTCCGGCTTCGAGTTCTTCTGCCCCGGACTGCACTTCACCGATACTGCCGGTAAGTTCATTTAACCCGCTGTTTACTTCGGAAAATCCTGCGTCTAGTTCAGACAAGCCGTTTTCCAGTTCTCCGAGTCCGGCTTCTATATCGGAAGCACCTGAACCGGTCTCATCAAAGCCGCTGTCTGCGTCAGACAGATCTTCTTCAATGTCAGTCAGGCCATCACGGGCTTCTGCCAGTCCTTCTGATACAGCTTCCATCTGGTTATCAACATACAGCTCATCAATAATAGAGCCGGCCGGGCGTGTAACGCTTCGTACTTCTGAAACGTCGTCTGATTCTGCAATGGAAGCAGATAATGCTTCTGTGTAGGCCATTGTTTCTTCATTGATCAGGTTCTCTTCCCCGTCGATTATAATTTCAAGTGGAAGAGCCTGTCCTTCCCCGAAGGCATCGGCGATCACTTCTAGACCGTCCAGCGACTGTGTGCCGCCGCTGATTTCATCGGTATTGTTATACGACGTATTGTTGTCATACGTCAAAATAAAGGGAAGCGTAATCGCAGCTACGAGCAGCAGCGAAAGCACTGGACGGAAAATAGAAAGCCGGCCCAGCTGCTTCCAAAGTTTGTTGTGGCTGTGCGAAGCCGGTTTTTTAGAAGGCCAGAACATTTTTTCTTTTAAAACGGCCATAAAAAACGGCAGCAGCAGATACAGAACAAGTACTAATATAAACACGCCAATAGCTACGCTGACGGTGGCCTGATACATGGCAAACTCAGCAAATCCTAAAGCGGCAAAACCTACAAAGACTGCAAGTCCGCTGAAAAACAACGTTTTTCCTGCGGTTTTGTACGTGTGTATAATCGCTTCATGCGTATCTTTCCCGGACGCAAGCTCTTCGCGGTACCGGCTGAGAAGCAGTATGCAATAGTCGGTTCCTATACCAAAAAGGACGGCGACGAGGAACACCTGGGTATAGGTCGTAACTGGAAAGCCAAACCATTCTCCTAGAAATCCAACGACCGATTGACTTAATAAAAAGGCAATGGCGACAGAGAACAGGGGAATAAGCGGGGCCACAAGCGATCGGAAAACAAGAACGAGCAGCGTTAAAATAAGCAGCACCGTAATAACTTCCGTGCGTTCAAGGCCTTCCTGCGTCTGTTCGTCTATTTCATGGCTGATAATAGAATTACCGGTAATGTAGAGATCCGTTCCTTCGGGAGCGGTCAGCTCTTCGATATCTTCAGAAGCGGTGATGGATTCATCGCTTCCTCCATCTATACCAATCGGTATAAGAACGACGTTTTCATCTTCAGAAACGAGCTGCTCTCGCGTATTTTCACTTTCCAGCGGATCGGTGATGCTGCTGACGTGTGACACCAGCTCTTCGTTTTGAAGATCTTCAATGTATTGGGCCAGCTCTTCTTCCTGCTGTTCGGTCAGAGGATCATCCCATTCAAGTACAATGCTGATAGTCTCGCCGCTTTCTCCCTGAGACTCCAGCACATCGCCTGCAATCTGGGAGCTCATGTCAGAAGGAAGCTGGAACCCATCCTGTTCCCCGGCAATGTCCGTTAAACTTGGGGATATGAAAACGGAGACGACCGTAATTACGAGCAAAAGAGAAGCAATAAGCCATCTGAATTTTAATATAGTACGCATGGATAAACCCCTTTAGATAATAGATTAGTTTTTTTGAAAAATATCTTTCACTTTTTCAAAAGTAGCAATAAGCTGGTCGAGCTCTTCGTCTTTAATGTCACCAAGAAGGTAGTTTAAGTATTCATCCACCTGCGCGGATATTTCAACATAAGCCTCTGTACCCTGCTCTGTCAGCTTTACGTGCTTA
Source organism: Sinobaca sp. H24 (assembly GCF_023845525.1). Taxonomy (NCBI): domain Bacteria; kingdom Bacillati; phylum Bacillota; class Bacilli; order Caryophanales; family Sporolactobacillaceae; genus Sinobaca; species Sinobaca sp. H24. The sequence continues at coordinate 373,409 of NZ_JALBWT010000001.1, read as the reverse complement.
ACACGCTGATCTTTGTCCTCCTGGACAAATACAATGTCGCCCCGGTCACTCAGTTTTTTCAAGCGGTTGGAGATGGCGCTTTTATGAATGCCAAGCATCCCCTGCAGTTCTTTTGACGTTAACGATTGATGGGTATGAAGAAGTTCGAGTACTTTCATCTGTTCAATGGAAAATTCACCTTGTATTTCATAATTGATATGTTCGTATACTTTATTTTTTCCGTAGACCATGACGTCACTGAATAATTCGGTTGCCCGCTGAAGCTTTTGATTCATAATAGTATACCCCCTAAACTAAAAGAAGTTTATCCCATAAACTTCTTTTAGTCAATAAAAAAAGCCACCTTTTTATATGGTGGCCTGCTGCTTTCTGTATTAAAGCTTAAGGGTCGCAGCAGCGATCCGCTTAACCCCCCGCACTGTCGATAAATCTTCCGTCAGCTGAAGGGCAGCCCGGTCTTTTGCTTTAGCCTCGACCATGAAATCGACCGGTGTTTTTAGTTTCCGGAGCTCTTTCATCATCGGCTCAAGAAATGCTGCATCCACGTAGTCGGCATGACTGCGGAACTCTTTGTCCGATTTTGGGGAAGAAGCATGAATTTTGGGAGGAAGGCCGGTCCTATCCCAGGTTTTGAAAAAACGTGGAAGAATCGTGCTTAATTCTTCATCACTGCTGTTATTGGCGGCAAAATGATGATAATCAAACATGAGCGGAATGTCCTCTTTCTCGCAGATATCAAGAACTTCCGATGTCGTATACGTTTTGTCGTCGTTTTCAAGCGTCATCTGCTTTTTGATAGGGGACGGCAGGCTCTGGATGTTTTCATGGAACCGTTCAACAGCAGCTTTTTTATTTCCATATGCTCCGCCTACGTGAAGGTTAATATAGGTATCTTTTTCTATTCCCATCGCTTTGGTCATTTCATAATGGTATTCCATATCTTTTACAGCGTTGTCCGTCACTTCCGGTTTATCACTTGTAAACAATGTAAATTGATTAGGATGGAAGCTCGGGCGGATCTCGTGTTGTTTCACAAGAGAACCGATTTCTTTGTACAAATCTTTAAATGGCGTAATGTAATCCCAGGCCGCTTCTTTATGAGTAGCAAGAGGAACGAGCGCAGAAGAAAAGCGAAACAATTTGATTTCCTGGGCTGCGTTATAATGAAGCATACGAATGGTATTAGTTAAATTTTTTTCAACAGCCTGATGAAGTTTATCTTTTCTTTCGGAAGGAGACATGGCTTTCCACCGGGAAAGCGTTACCGTGCTTGCAGGGGTTGCCTCCCATAAATGAAGAGCCTGCGAGACATAGCCAATACGGATGATCATTGGAAAAACTCCTTTAAGAATTATAGTGGAAATATTTTCATGAATGTAATAGCATGTACCAATAACGTAATGAATACAGTATCTTCTCTATTCCCTATCAGAGAAAAAGATAACAAGCAGGAAAGAATATAGATAAATAAAGGAGTAACAATGGTGTTGAAAAAAAGATGGATAATTATAACAGCTCTTCTGCTGCTTGCCGCAGGAGCTTATTCTCTCTACGAGCTGCTCTATAAGAGCGATCCGGAAGAGCAAAGACAGCAGGAAGACCAGCTTGCAGAAGAAGAAACCCAGAGAGGGGATTATATGTCATATTTTGAACAGCAGACACAGGAAAATGGCGAGCTTCGGGTTGCGGTTATCGGCAGCAGTGTAGCCCGTGGTATGGGAGCAAGCTCTTCTGCCACAAGCTGGGCGGGATTATTGAAAAGCGATCTGGAATCAAGAGAAGAGCTGCGGGAGACGACGATTACATTCAGCAATTTTGGAATGAATGGTTATAAAGCGAATGATCTGCTTGAAGAAGGTGTAGTAGATAATATGGTTCAGGCCCGTCCGGATTTTATTGTATTTGAAACGAGCGTAATTAACAGCTACCGGCAGGGAGAAGCTCTTGATACAACGATAGAGTCTATTGATACCTTAATGAGGCAGCTGGAGGAAGAACTGCCGGATGCAGAAATTGTCGTTATAGCTCCAAATCCGTTGGAAACATCTTCGGCTAATATTAGAGGTAATACATATTTAGACTATTTAACTGAAACCCAGGATTATATTATAGATAATAACTGGAATTATGTAGACAGCTATACAGAAATAGAAGCGCAGCGGCAGGAGCAGGGATATAATATCGAAGACATACTCGATGACGGGATTCATCCAAACGATACGGGATACAGCATGTGGTATGACGTGCTGGAACGATATTTATTTTAAAATCGGAAGCGTATGCTATACTAAACCCAAAACGCTGCCCTAAGAGGAGGCACTTCCTATGGTTAAGTCGGTGGACCGCGCACTACGAATGATCTCCATCATCAGCAGTTACAAAGAAGGAATAGGGGTAACCGGCTTAGCAGAGGAGGTAGACGTAACGAAAAGTGCTGCTTTCAAAATCCTTACTACTCTGGTAGAGCATGGTTATGTAGAGCAGGATAAAACAACGAAAAAATATAAGCTCGGCTATAAATACCTGGAGCTGAGTTCGCTTCTGCTGGAGTCTATGGATATTCGGACGCAGGCCCGTCCATTTCTTCAGGAGCTGGAAGAAGAAACAAATGAAGTCATTCATCTTGTCGTTATGGATCAAGGACAGATGGTATATATCGATAAGCTGGAAGGGTATGAAACCCTCCGTATGCATTCAAAAGTAGGCCGGCGGGCTCCCGGTCACTGTACGAGCGCAGGAAAAATGATTCTAGCCCATTTATCTTCAAAAGAGGTAGAACACGTGCTTCAGGAGCAGGGAATGAAGCCCCACACTCCCTATACCATTACGGATGAGGGCATGCTTCTAAAAGAACTGGAAACAGTCAGAAACAGGGGATATGCAATGGAGGAACAGGAAAATGAACTGGGTATTACCTGCATTGCTGCGCCGATATTTGATAATAAAAAGAGAATTACTGGTGCGGTGAGTATCTCCGGTCCGTCCATCAGGATGTCAAAAGAACGTATCCAAAAAATCAGTCCGCTACTAATAGAAGTAACAAGCCGGATATCTTCAAGACTTGGATATATTAAAGCGATATAAGATCTGTCGGGAAGCTTGAGCCTCCCGGCTTTTCTTATTTATGCAATTATACAATTTGTAAGCGCTTAAATTTGTATAATCGTCCATATCTATTTGGCGGAGAGAATATTACGATAAAAAAGAAATAGAAGATGACATAATTTACAGAAAATAGAGAAAAATGTTGATTGTAATAAAAGCGCTTTCATTGTATGCTTTTATTATAAAAAGAAACAAGGTTTCTTATCAGGAAACAAATGCACTACATACTATCTTCTATAAAAAATGATCATGAAGGGGGAAACATCATGAACACAGGTTTATTAGCATTGCTGTCGCTGCTTCCTATTTTAGTAGTAGGAATATTTCTTGTCGGGTTAAGGTGGCCGGCAAGTAAAGCGATGCCGTTGTCTTTACTTGTAGCGGTGCTGCTTGCTTTATTTGTATGGGGGGTGCCGGGAAACGTAGTTGCCGCCGCTTCTCTAAACGGTTTAATTACAGCGGGTACGTTATTGTTTATTATTTTTGGAGCCATTCTTCTATTAAATACCCTCCAGGAAAGTGGAGCGATGCGGACGATCCGTCAGGGCTTTACTGATATTTCTCCGGACCGTCGTGTTCAGGTTATTATCATTGCCTGGCTGTTTGGCTCATTTATTGAAGGATCCGCAGGATTTGGAACGCCGGCAGCAGTGGCTGTTCCGCTGCTGGTAGGACTTGGGTTTCCAGCAATGGCAGCGGTAGTGGCCGGGATGATAATCCAAAGTACGCCGGTTTCCTTTGGAGCAGCGGGTACTCCGATGCTCGTAGGTGTGCAGACAGGGCTTTCGGCAGATGCTTCCATCACATCTAACTTTCTTGCTCTTACGACGGAAATTGCCGGCCAGGTAGCGATTCTTCACGCGATTGCCGGATTGTTCATACCACTGTTTGTAGTAGCGGTAATGACCAGATTTTTTGGGAAAAATAAATCTTTTGCGGAAGGCATTAAAATATGGAAATTTGCGTTATTCGCGTCGGTAGCGATGACTATTCCATACGTTATTGTAGCGAATGTGCTAGGTCCTGAATTTCCATCCATGATTGGCGGACTTGTTGGTCTTCTGATTGTTATTACGGCTTCCAAAAAAGGATTCCTTATGCCAAAAGGGGATGACATCTGGGATTTTGATGAAAAGTCCAAGTGGAATCCGGAATGGACTGGAAGTATTGAAATTAAAGATATCGGTCATAAAAGCGGCAGCATGAGCATGGTAAAAGCATGGACGCCTTATGTATTAATTGGGCTATTCCTTGTTTTATCCAGACAGGCGTTTCTGCCATTTCAAGGAATACTTCAGTCATTAACGCTGGAGTATCCAGGTATATTTGGTTCTGAGATAACAGCAAGCTTTCAGCCGTTATACTCACCGGGCTTCACGTTTATCGTCGTATCGGTGATTACATTCTTCATTCATGGCATGAACACCCAGGCTTATGCCAGAGCATGGGCGCAGTCCGGCAAAACGATGCTGGCTGCTTCCGTGGCTCTGATTTTCACAGTACCTATGGTACAGGTCTTCCTGAACTCTTCGGGAGGGACCGCCGGGTACGATGAGATGCCGGTTGTGCTGGCAAACAGCGTTGCTTCGCTTACAGGGGAATTATGGCCAATATTTGCCACCTTTGTCGGAGGGCTTGGTGCATTTATTGCCGGAAGTAATACGGTCAGCAACATGATGTTCTCCTTATTTCAATACAATGTAGGAACACAGATTGGCGTGAATCCGACCTGGGTGGTTGCACTGCAGGCTGTCGGCGGAGCTGCTGGAAATATGATCTGTGTGCATAACGTAGTAGCCGCCTGTGCGGTCGTAGGACTGGTAGGAAAAGAAGGGTTAATTATCAGGAAAACGCTGCTTCCTTTCTTCTACTATGCGCTGATCGCAGGATCGATCGGGTACTCGATCGTATGGGTCGGAGAAAAAGGAATCTTTAATCTCGGTACCATTATCACAGCGGCCATTGTATTCTTGGTTGTCTATATTATTGCTACCAACAACAAAAGATTAAAGAATGATATTCAAAACAGAAAAGCAGCATCGTAACAAAAAAGCAGCCGTCTTCTCCATATAAGGAGAGGGCGGCTGCTTTGTTTAGTTTCTTCGTGTTTTCGTGAAATACGTGACGTATATATATTTGATAACAAAAAAGAATACTAAAAAGAAGAAGATAAAAACAAGTGTATTTAAGAACCAGTTCACATCTAAATTTACAATATAATGCAGAAACAGGTTTGTTAATAAAGCCGAAGCAAAAGCAACAAAGAACGTACTGTTCATTAAACTATCGTATCCCCGTGATTTACTCAAATCCGCCACGCTCCTTTATATGAAAATATACTACCCTATACCCTTTAAACGGAAAGCGGTAACCATTGTTCGTTTATTCAGTAAGTAGAATGTATGTTCGGTTTACAGTTATTTCAAAATAGCGCATAATCATAAAGGCAATACAGATGCAGCTATGCCCTAGTAGCTCAGAGGAAGAGCAACAGCCTCCTAAGCTGTAGGTCACAGGTTCGAATCCTGTCTAGGGCGCCATTTATCACATATACAGGAACGAAAAATAATAAAGCACGGACGCTTAGACAAAATAAGTGTTCGTGCTTTTTTGTGGAGATATAAAATATTTCTGAGTTGAACTAATTAAGAAGTATAATCCATAGATACATAGAAGAAAAAAGTGGGTGTCTACCTCTTACTGTATTTTGCTATTCTTGTAAAACAGAATCCAGAAAGCAGGGTACCCATACTCCCAATCATTGCAGCTATCGCAATGTCACCGAACATGGCAAAACTTAACAAAAAACCCATTCCACCAATACCTACCATAATCCATCCAATGATTTTAACTAAGTTCATCTTTCTAACTCAGTTTCTACAACAATTTCTTCACCGATATCGTCCCATGTTTCGGTGTCAGATGCTGCGCTGTAACGTAACTCTATACTTTCCACTTCCTCTGCAGTAGAGTTTTCTAAGATATAAAAAGAACTTCCGCTCTTTGTAACTGCGCCTAAGTAGTCGCCATCCATATGATCGCTAAGCCACATGTCTGGCTCTAACTGTTCTCCGGTATCTGTGATTAACGTAGCTTGAGAAGCATAAAAAGTAACATCTTCTTCGATAGTGTTTTCCACCGTCATATCAACTTGAATATATTCAGCTTGATCTGTTTCCATGAAGTCAGCAAGGTCTCTGTAAACGATAAACTAGAGAGAGCAATTTATCACAATTAAGACAGAGCAGGTTTCCACAAATAAGATTGACCAATTTCCCTACAAATATGACACTTTTAATAGGCTGAGGCTAGTTTATTGAAAGTGAGGAAATTGGAGTGAAGCGATTTATGAAATATGCAGAGATCCGGCAGTTACATGCCGAAGGGTTTTCCATTAACTCGATTGCAAAAAAACTAAATATGTCGAGGAATACGGTAAAAGATTATATGGGGATGGCCCCGGAGGAATTTGAGGATTTTCTCATTTCCCTGCGCCACCGGTCAAAGAAGCTGGATCCCTTCCGGGATCCGATTCTCCACTGGCTGCAGGAGCACCCGGATTTGACTGGGGCCCAGGTCCATGACTGGTTGGAAGAACGGATGAGTTTTCGAGGTGCTACGGAAAATACAGTCCGTAATTATGTGAATGAGCTGCGCGAGATGTACCATATTCCCAAAAAAATACAGCACCGAAACTATTCGGCCACTCCTGAAAGTTTTCCGGGGCAGCAGGGGCAAGTCGATTTTGGACAAACCGTCGTGAAAAAGAAAACGGGAGGACACAAACGCCTTTACTTCATTGCTTTTGTCCTGTCCCATTCTCGCTATAAGTATGTCGAGTGGCTGGATCGTCCCTTCCGCACGGCTGACGTCGTAAGATGTCATGAAAATGCGTTTGCCTATTACGAAGGAATGCCGGCGGAGATGGTTTATGATCAAGATGCGCTGCTCGCCGTCAGTGAGAACGCCGGAGATCTCATTTTAACAGCCGAATTTACCAAATACCAAACAGCACGAGGCTTTAAAGTGTACCTTTGCCGGAAAAGTGATCCAGAATCAAAAGGGAAAATCGAACAGGTCGTGAAGTTTGTGAAATACAACTTCAGCAAAAACCGAGTGTTCGATCAATTAGCGACGTGGAATGAAGCCTGCTTGGCCTGGTTAAAGCGGACCGGCAATAGGAAAGTGCATCACAACATAAAAAAGAGACCTTTCGAAGTGCACGCCCTGGAAAAGCAACACTTACAAAAAGTCTCTACTACTTACCTATTTGAACATCATCTTTCCTCCAGTATACCAAGAACGATTCATAAGGACAATGTCATTCGTTACCTGCAGAATCGATATAGCGTGCCCTCAGGCACGTATCGAGAACAGGCATCAAATAAAGCATACCTCCAGATCATAGAGGGGCGTACCCTTTTGATTCGCTTAAAACCAACGGGCCCTGTGTTAGCAACACACCCTCTTTCCGAGAAAAAAGGGATCGTTATTTCAGACCCGCGGCATCGAGTGAAAAGCGAATCCAAGCGCAGTCTTTTAATTCATGAACTGTCGGACGCTTTTTCTAACAAAGCAGGTATTCAGTGGTTTATCGAAGCATTAACAGAAAAATACCCACGGCATTTGATCGATCAATTGAAGGTGGATTCAACAAACCATTCGAGCCCATCCAAACAGCATAGAAGCAGCTCTAAAAGATATTCAAAAGCTCCAATTAATCAGTGGCAACGATTTTCGCGATATGGCTTATTCCCTGGACCGGCAGGTCCAGCTCTCTTCTTCTCCTGACGTTTCACTCAACCCAAAATACATGGAATGGAAAGCGCCTGAACGATCAAGCGATACATACTTGAACGTATTGAAGGGAGGGCGAGGGTCATGAGCCATCCTTTTGAGTTGTTACAACAGCAATGCCGAACCCTACGGTTGGCTGAAACAGCCAAAGAGCTGCCGACTCTTCTCCGTAAAGCAGAAGCTAAAGGGTGGACGTATCATGAGTTCACCCATGAACTTTTGACGTACGAGCTCCAGTGTCGGGAACAAAAAACCATCGAACGACTCATGAAGTGGGCAGAGTTTCCAGAAATAAAAACACTAGCTGCGTATGATTTAAAAGAACAAAATGCATTAGGAGAAAAGCAATTCAATGTCTTGAAAGATCTTCATTGGGTGGAAGATGATTTCACGCTCATTTTGATGGGACCGACAGGTGCAGGCAAAACACACCTGTCCGTCGCATTAGGCGTGCATGCCGTCGAACGAGGGTTTCAAGTCTCTTTTATTTCGATGGCCAATCTGATGTATATCTTAAAAACACGAGAGCACATCAAAAAATCCAACACCCGGTATAAACGGATCATTGGATCGGATCTCATCATCATCGATGATGTCATGTATATGACGTACGAAATGCATGAAGCGCATCTTTTCTTCCAATTTATTTATGACCTCTATGGAAAGGCTGCCTTCATCTTAACGTCAAATAAAGGACCGAATGAATGGGGAAAGTTCTTAGGTGACCCTACCCTGACCACGGCGATCTTAGATCGCCTCCTTCACCGCAGTGAAATCATTACGTTTGGCGAAGAAATGGACAGCATTCGCATGAAATATCGAAAAACATTGTTTCCCGAAACAAGTGGTCTATCTTAATTGGTGAAAGTTGATCTATCTTATTTATGAAAAATTGATCTATCCTACTTGACGGTTACAGTCTCCTTCTAATTCAGCAGAAGCACCGTTGGCTTTTTCTATTTCCATAACAATAGGACCTGATTCAAAAGTTCCTACGTCGTCGGTTCGACTGATTAAGGTTACTCGACCATTTTCATCTTCTACAGTTTCACCAGGTTGGACCTCAGCATCATTTTCAACATTCTCATTATCAGATTCTTCTTACTGTTCTTTCTCAGAAGAATTACTTTCTCCGGCTTCAGCTTCTTCAGAACTGTTTGTGTCCTCAGCTTCTATATCCTCAGACTCAGTTTCTTCAGTATCTACTGATTCTTCACCACAGCCCAAAGAAACAGTCATTAATCCAACTAGTCCGACACTAAGCATGAATTTTTTCAATTTCTAAATACCCCCTTTTGTATTACGTCCATTGTAACAACTATAGTGAACAATTTATATCTTAAAAGGGGATTTATTGTATTTTTACATAGTAATAACTATAGTATAGCGTTTATTCCTCACCGTCTGTGACTTCTACTTCGACTTCTTCGGGTTCATCTTCAGCCGGATTTGGCATGTCTTCCGGCAGGTTTTCCTCCGGCAGGGCATCGTCCCCGCAGGCTGCCATAACAAAAAAACATAGAATTAATAAGCCTTGAGCTGTCATTTTTTTCACATGAAAAACCTCCTAGGATATAAGTATTATGTTTTTGTATTTGTTTTATTTCAATATATTGTATCATTATTCAGAAGTTTCACAGAATAGTTCATTCACAGATAAAAAAGCGGACCATTAATCCTATTTGGATAAGGTCCGCTTTTTGTTTTATACATTTATTAATTAAACTGTATTTCTGCATCAATTTCTTCGGCATCATTGATGGGCTCAAAGTTTTCGTAGTCAGTAGGCGGACTTATAATCATTCGAATGGACTGTATATCATCAGCTGTTGAGTTTTCAAGAACAAATGCGGCAGAACCACGCTGCGTAACCTGGCCGATAAATTCGCCTGCCATGTATTCGCCGAAGTAGCTGTCAGCTGTCAACTGTTCCCCGGTATTCGTAGTAATAATAGCTTGGCCCGGATAAAAGCGATTCGGTCTTCGCTTGTATTTTCTACTTCCATGCTGATTTCAATATAGCTGATGTCTGCGTCTTTACTGAGCATTTCCTGATAGTCTTCCGAAAGTTTTCCTTCCAGCACATTGATTTCATTCACATGAACAACCATTGGCCCACTTTCGAAAGATCCGGCCTCTGTGATTTGTTTTACAACGGTCATTTCACCCATATCGGTACTAATGGTATCGCCGGAATTGGTTTTATTATCTGTCGTGACTTTTTCATTTGGTTCACTGTTTGTTTCATTTTCAGTTGTTTCTGTTCCTTCCACTGTATCGGCTTCATTGTCTGCTGTTTCGTTTTCCGGGCTGAACACAGTAATAAAGATGAATACTGCCAGTACAGCAGCCCCGGCCCACAGTAAGCCAATAAACAATTTACCCATCATGACACCCCTATTCAATTGTGGTAAGAATATTTTACCAATTCACTCGGGGATAAACAATGGCCCAAAGCTCGAAAAAAGCACTATGGCAGTGTCTCAGGCATTGGCGCGTCTAAAGCTTAACGTGGCTAAAAGAATAAGAACAACGGTGAAAATGAAAATAAAGGCGATCTCCATGGCTACCGTGAGTGTCGTACCGAACAGCTGAAGGTTAAGTCCCATCGCTTCACGTATCATCGGAGATAGGCTTTCTACATCTATCATTATTTTCTTCATCACGTCAACGCCGTAGGTAACGGGATTCAGTTTGACGATGACATCCATCCAGGGGGGCATGTTATTAATAGGGAATAATGCACCTGATAAAAAGATCATCGGCATAACAAGAATCTGGATAATGAGCTGAAATCCCTGGGTAGAACGCAGAAAGCTTGCGATCAACAGACCGAAAGAAGAAAGAGCACAGGCTAGCAGAAACATAAAGGGTATCACGAGCAGCAGGGAAGTAAGGCTGTATTCAATTCCGAGAAACGGAATGAGCAGAAAGAGCATAATTCCCTGAAAGGTAGCAATCGTAGAAGCGCTTAATACTTTTCCGATCGCAATGCTGACTCTGGAAATAGGAGAAACGAGTATTTCTTTCATGTAGCCGAAGTTTTTGTCTTCGATAATAGATAGGGAAGAAAAAATGGATGTCATTAAAAGAGTCATGGAAACAATACCCGGAAATACAAACTGCAGGTACTGAAAATCTTCTCCTGCATCAGGCATGCTGCTGCCAATTAAATTTTCCATTGTGCCGCCCATGCCTCCGCCAAAAATAAGCAGAAACAGAATGGGCATCGAAAAGGAACCGATCAAACGGGCACGGTCCCTGAAAAAACGGGTGAGGTCTCTGATCCATATTGCAAAAATACCTTCCATCGCTGTTGACCTCCTTTCTACTGTTTTTCAGGTTCTGTACTGCCAATATTTCGTCCGGTGAAAGAAAGGAATACGTCATTTAACGTGGGTTTTCTAATGTTCAGACGGGTCAAGGGCACATTCAGATTTTTAATGAATTCGGATATAAAAGAATCACTGCTGGCTACTTTTAAATAAATGATATCTTCTTTCGTCGTCACTTCCGCTTCGGGAGCTTTTTCCTGAATTTCAAGAAGGGCCTTTTCGTTATCCTGAGTGGAGAGCTCTATAATATCGCCGCCCAGCGTGTTTTTTAAATTTTCCGGCGAGTCCATCGCAATGATGCTGCCATGATCCATAATAGCGATCCGGTCGCTGATTTCGGCTTCATCTAAATAGTGGGTAGTCAGAAACATCGTGATTCCTTCTTTTTCTTTTAAGCGGAGAATATACTCCCAGATGTGAGCTCTTGTCTGCGGGTCAAGTCCGACCGTCGGTTCGTCGAGAAACAAAACTTTCGGATAGTGAAGAAGGCCGCGGGCAATTTCCAGACGTCTTTTCATGCCGCCGGAGAACGTTTCGACTCTGTTTTCTTTTTCTTCTACTAAATCGACAATTGTCAGCACTTCCTGAATGCGTTCCTTTCTTTTGCTGCGCGGCACGTTGTAAAACCGGCAGTGAAGCATAAGGTTCTCCTTTGCCGTCAGCTTCTCATCAAGGGTGTTTTCCTGAAAAATAATGCCGATGCTCTTCCTGACGTCACGGCGGTCTTTATTCCCATCAAAGCCATTAATGGTAATGCTTCCGCTTGTAGGGGCAAGCATGGTGCAGATCATGTTAATGGTCGTACTTTTCCCAGCGCCGTTCGGACCGAGGAATCCAAAAATTTCTCCTTCCTGGACGTCGAAATCAATGGAATCAACGGCCTTTTTATCTTTATATGTTTTGTTAAGCTGACGAACTTCGATAATATTATTCATTCTGTCACCCGCTTCTGCTATAATTAGTTATGATATCATAACTAATTATTCCTCTTTTACGAAGGGAAGTCAATTGATCTATACAGAAAAATACAGGAAAGATAAAATAGAGGTGCGACGATGACACTAACAAAAGAACAGCAGACAGCCGATCGGCTGCTTGCCGTATTTCCACTTATTAAAAGAAAGCTTATGCCTCCTATGCAGGTCCTTCACTGCGAAGGTCTGCATCACACACACTTTATTATTCTGCGTATGCTTCAGGAAAAGCACAATATCCGGCCGACCGATCTTGCGAAAGAAATGGGCATTCAGAAATCAAATATAACGCCGCTGTTAAACAAAATTCTCGAACATAAGCTGATTGAAAAGCGAAGGGATGAGAAAGACAAACGAGTCATGTATGTACTTTTGACAGAAGCAGGGGAGCGTTTCCTGCAGGAGCAGAACGGCTTATTTCATGAAAGTGTAGCAGGGAAACTACAGTCTTTGGAAGCAGGCGACCTCGATACATTGTCCGCCGCTGTCCATTCTCTTGAAAAAATATTGCTGAAAATAGAGGAGGAGTAGTATGGAACAAGTGAAGCAGGAAGGTGTATATAAGTCGGTTTGTCCGCTTGACTGCCCGGATCAGTGCGGGCTGCTGGTTCATAAAAAAGAAGGACGTATTGAAAAAATAGCAGGGGATCCCGATCATCCGGTAACAAAAGGTGCGATCTGCAACAAAGTCCGTCACATGACAGAAAGGCTGTATGATGACAAGCGCCTGACACATCCTTTAAGACGGACCGGCCAAAAAGGAGAAGGCACATTTGAACGGATTACATGGAAAGAAGCGATTGAAGAAATAACAGCACGCTGGAAAGATCTGATAGAAACGGAAGGACCACAAAGCATTCTGCCGTACAGCTTTTACGGAAATATGGGAAACCTCAGCGCAGAAGGAATGGGTCATCGCTTTTTTCACTATATGGGTGCGAGCCGTCTAGGGCGTACCATCTGTTCTACCGCGGGCGGCGTTGGCTATAATTATACAATGGGATCGAGCATAGGAACCGATCCGGAAGACACCAAAGATGCGAAATTGATTATCTTCTGGGGAATTAATGCGGTCAGCACGAACATGCACCAGATCACCCTGGCCCAGGAAGCAAGAAAAAAAGGTGCCAAAGTAGTCGTCATTGATGTTCACAAAAATCAGACTGGTCGTTTTGCCGACTGGTTCATTCCGATTAAGCCCGGTACAGATGCCGCACTGGCTTTAGGAATGATGCATATTTTATTTGCAGAAGAACTGGTGGACCGTGATTTTTTGAATAAATATACGATCGGCTCAGATAAGCTGGAACAGGAAGCCGCTTCTTATACTCCCGGCGTAGTCTCCGCTATTACAGGAGTCAGTATCGAGGATTTATATGAGCTGGCGCGGATGTACGGGGAAGTAGAGCCGGCGTTTATCCGCATCGGCAATGGCATTCAGCACCATGACAACGGCGGTATGTGTGTTCGTACAATTGCCCTGTCTTCCTGCACTTACCGGCCAGTGGCTGAAAAAAGGAGGCGGCGCTATTAAAGGAAACAGCGCCGTTCTTGCTTTTAATACAACGGCAATGCAGCGGCCGGATCTGCTGAAGAATAAGCAGACGCGCGTCATTAACATGAACCAGATCGGTGAAGCACTGGTAACAAATATGGAGCCTGCGGTCCGGTCAATGTATGTGTATAACAGCAACCCAGCGCTTGTCGCACCGGACACAAATAAAGTGCATCAAGGATTAGCTCGTGAAGACCTGTTTCTGGTCGTCCATGATATGTTTGCAACGGAAACTGCGCGCTACGCGGATATTGTGCTGCCAGCGGCATCCAGCTTTGAAAGTACGGATTTTTACACATCATACTGGCATCATTATGTACAGATGCAGCAGCCGGTGATAGACGCGTACGGCGAAAGTAAAAATAATTCCGAGGTGTTTCGACTGCTGGCCGAAGCGATGGCGTTTGATGAGCCGGCTTTATATGAAGAAGACGAAGAGATGATTGCCCAGGCTTTCAGCAGGACTGGAAATGAGAGCGCGGCTCATGTTACACTAGGCAGCTTGAAACAAAATCATTATATAAAAGCACAGCGGCCGGAGAGCTGGCTGGAGAATCTCTCTACGCCAAGCGGGAAAATTGAATTGTTTTCAGAAAAGATGGAGAAAGCTGGTTTTTCAGGCGTACCGACGTATCAGCCGCTTCCGGATGAAGAAGGAGACTTTTTGTTTATTCCGGCGCCGAATCACCATTTTCTGAATTCTACTTTTGCCCACAATGCAAAGCACACTAAGCTTGAAAAACAGCCTAAAGCATTTTTGAATAATAAAGACGCGGAATCTCTGGGGATTGAGGACGGAGACATAGTGCGTCTGTATAATCCCCGGGAGAATGCCATTTTCCGGCATCAGTGGGAGATGCGGTTCTATCCGGCGTCGTGGTCACACAGGGCCTCTGGGCAGAAGCGCCCGGCACAGCAAGGCGCGTAAATGATCTGACACCGGACAGGCTGGCCGACATGGGCGGCGGAGCCACATTCTTTTCTGGACGCATTCATGTAGAAAAAGCATAAGTGTGATAAAATAATGGTTACTCAGAAAGCCTTCTTCACTGGAGAGGGCTTTCGCGAACGGACAAGGAGCACGGATATATGATTATTCCATTAGATTTGGAAGACTCTAATACAGCTCAGTGTATTTTAGATCTGCAGCGTACAGCCTATCGAATTGAAGCAGATATGATGGATACAGATGATATTCCTCCTATGCGCGACAACGAGTCAGCTCTTAGAACATGCGGAGAATCTTTTTACGGTTATGAACGGGACGGTACTGTGATTGGGCTGGTTTCCTATCAGTTAAAAGACGGTATGCTGGAACTCTGCCGTCTCGTCGTTTCCCCTTCTTATTTTAGAAGAGGTATCGGCAGACAGCTCGTTGATTTTGTACTTTGCCAGCCTTCCTGGGACCTTGCCACAGTCTGTACCGGAAGCGTAAATGAGCCCGCGTTATCGCTCTATAAAAGCGTCGGTTTCCAGGAAGCCGAGGAATTGGAAGTATCTCCGGGAATCATCCTGACGCGCCTGGAACAGGTAAAAGAAAGATCCGATCGTATAGAGAAAACGTCCTGACACATTGTGTCAGGACGTTTTTTCAGCTCTAAAAAACATGAAGAGAGAAGTCTAAGTCTGCCTGAAGATGCATCTTCATCAGTTGTTCGGCTTCATCCGGCTCATGGCGGCGGATAGCGTCATATATTTTCTCGTGTTCTTCGATAAGAAGAGGACGTTGATGGTACACTACGGTTTTTCGAAAAAGATAAATGATGGACTGCATCCGATCAATGATATCAATCATAACAGGGTTGCGGCTGGCCTGCATAATGACATCATGAAATCGTTTGTTTGCTTCCATTACTTCTTCTTTTGAACCTGATTTTCCTATTTTTACACATTGGCTGAGAACTTCTAAATGGTTTTCACTCATGTAAGAGGCAGCAGAGCGGGCGGCTTCTCCTTCAAGAAGAATACGGACTTGAAAAGAATGGCGTAAATCGCTTTCTGTAGGCTGAATAACTTTCTTTTTTGAAATAAGACCTTCTTGTTCTAAACGCCGGATGGATTCTCGGATAGGTGTACGACTAACTCCGATATCATCGGCCAGACGTTCTTCTATAAGCTTCGTACCGCCTTTAATTTCACCACTTAATATTTTATCTCTAATAATCTCATAAGCTTTTATATAAGCGTGTTGAGTAGATTGTTTAGCCATCATAGTTGTTGGTCCCGAAGCATTCTATACAAATCCTTCAGTCGAGCCTCCTTAACATACATAATAAATAAGCCTTTCTACTAGTATAGAGCTTCCCTCCATGAATGGAAAGAATAGAAAAATGTATACATTTGTAATATTTTGTATACAAAATTAAAGAAAGCGTGTACAATCGCTTTATGAATGAAAACGCTTTATAAACAGGAGGCAGAAAAATGAATATTGGTTTTATTGGACTGGGAATTATGGGAAAGCCTATGGCACTTAATTTACTAAAAAAAGGATACAGCGTTACGGTGTTTGATATAAACACAGCATCGGTTCAGGAGCTTGCAGGTCATGGAGCGCTGACAGCCAGTACCCCGAAAGAGACCGCGGAAGAAAAAGATGTATTAATTACAATGCTTCCACAGGCAGCTCATGTAGAGAGTGTTCTTTTTGGACTGGAGGGGGCTTCGGAATCTCTTAAAGCTGGTTCTGTTGTAATAGATATGAGCTCTATTTCTCCGATTGTATCGAAGAGTCTGGCCGCCAGATTAATGGAACGAAACATAAGTATGATTGATGCACCTGTAAGTGGAGGCGAACCGAAAGCGATAGATGGCACGCTTGCCATCATGGCAGGAGGCGAAGAAAACACTTTTCATCAGGTGTATGAAGTTCTTAAAGGAATGGGTGAAGAAATTACTCTTGTTGGAGAAAGTGGATGCGGTACGACAGCAAAGCTAGCTAATCAAATAATTGTAAACGTCAACATAGCAGCTATGTCGGAAGGACTGGTATTGGCTTCTAAAGCAGGTATTGATGTAGAGAAAATGTATCAGGCAATTCGTGGAGGACTTGCCGGAAGTGCAGTATTGGATGCAAAGGTTCCTAAAATTCTGGATAGGGATTTTGTTGCCGGAGGCCGTATCGATATAAATATGAAGGATTTAACCAATGTGATGGAAACTGCACATGCTTTAGATACACCTCTCCCATTATCGAGTCAAGTACTTGAAATGTTTCATGCGATGAAAGCAGACGGGAAAGCAGCAGATGATCATGGCGGTCTCGTACAGTACTATGAAAAGCTGGCTCACACAGAAGTGAAGCATAAGGAGGATCAGCAATGAAAGAACTTAACTACCACAGTATGCTGAATGCTTTGGAACCTATTGATGAGAAAAAGGTAAATATGCTTTTGGAAAAAGAAAGAGCATCTTTTTTCCATCAAACTATTGTATTGGATGATGATCCGACGGGTGTGCAGACTGTGCACGACGTATCGGTTTATACAGACTGGACAGAAGAAATAATTGCAGAAGGGTTCGAGGAAGAAAGCAGCATTTTCTTTGTTCTGACCAATTCCCGTGCGCTGAGTGCAAAAGAAACCGAGAAGCTGCACGAAACGATTGCTGAAAGAATTGAGCGAGTTGCCTCACAGAAGCAGGTTCCTTATCTTATTATCAGCCGGGGAGATTCGACACTGCGGGGGCACTACCCGCTGGAGACAGAAGTATTGAAAAATACGCTGGAGAAACAAACAGCAGAAAAAATCGACGGAGAGATCATTCTGCCATATTTTAAACAGGGCGGAAGGTTGACGATTGATAATATTCATTATGTGAAACAGGGAGAAAATCTGGTTCCGGCTGGAAAAACAGAATTTGCTGAAGATCGCACATTTGGTTTTACATCAAGTCATCTCGGCGAATGGGTGGAAGAAAAAACAGAAGGACGCTATAAGAAAGAAAAAGCCGCATATATAAGCCTTACTTCGCTGCGCGGACTGCAGATAGATAGAATAACGGAACAGCTGCTTCATGTGAGCGATTTTAATAAAGTAATCGTAAATGCGGTGGAGGAAGCAGACGTGAAGGTTTTCACGGTGGCTCTGATGCGTGCTTTGAAACAGAATAAAAAATTCCTCTATCGAACAGCTGCAACGTTTACAAAGATACTCGGAGGGATTTCTGATAAGGAACTGCTTAAAAGAAAAGATCTTCTTCCAGCAGGCAGTCGAAAAGGCGGTTTAATTGTTATTGGTTCGCATGTGAAAAAAACAACGCAGCAGCTGGAAGCGTTAATGGAGTTGGAAGATCTGCGCTTTATTCATTTTGACAGCCATTTAATCGTAGAACCAGAAGCTTTTCAGAAAGAAGTAGATAGTGTTCAGAATCAGGTGGATGAAGGGTTAAAAAAAGAAATAACTACTGTGGTTTATACGAATAGAGAACGTCTTGATATGGGAGAAGGCAAAAAAGAAGAAGAGCTGCAGCAATCTGTCCGTATTTCAGATGCACTTACAAGTATTGTAAGAAATGCAGCAGCAAGTCCTGCTTATATTTTAGCCAAAGGGGGCATCACCTCAAGTGATGTTGGAACGAAAGGCCTTGGAGTGAGAAAAGCTATAGTAAAAGGTCAGATTGCTCCTGGTATACCCGTGTGGGAAACAAAAGAAGAAAGTCTGTTTCCTCATATTCCTTATATTTGTTTCCCGGCAATGTAGGAGAGATAGACACGATGAAACAGATTGTAATGATGCTAGAGGAGAACTGAGGAGGAAAAGAGAATGTTAACTGGCAATTTATTAATTCTTATATTTATCCTATCATTGGCCGCGCTGTTTTTTCTAATTTTAAAACTCAAGCTTGAACCTTTTATCGCGCTGATAGGGGTGGCATTTGCTACCGCTCTCGCGGTAGGTATTCCTGCAGCCGAAGTACCCGGTGTTGTTACGACAGGATTTGGAGAAACGCTTATTGGGGTTGGTATATTAATTGGTCTAGGTGTTATATTCGGCCAATTTCTGGCCGCATCAGGTGCTATTGAAAAAATAGCACAGGCTGTGCTGAAAGTATTTGGTATTCAAAAATCTCCTATGGGACTGGCTCTTACGGGAACTGCTGTTTCTATTCCAGTATTTTTTGACGCCGCTTTCGTTATTCTAAGCGGATTGATTAAAAGCCTTTCGAAGAAAACCGGTATTTCGATAGTTAGTTTTGTAACCGCTTTAGGAGTTGGTTTGATTGTTTCCCACAGTATGATTGCTCCAACACCCGGTCCCCTGGTTGTAGCGGAAAATACTAATTCAGATCTTGGTTTGTTTATATTATATGGTATTATCTGCGCGATTCCTGCTACTATCGTTGGGGGTTACTTATATGGAATGTTTATTGGAAAACATGTAAAGTCTGCCGTAGACTTAGAAGAGACGACAGCAGAAAAAGCAGCGGCCAGAACAAGAAAAGAAATAAGTACTTCTTTATCCTTTGCTCTTCTTATTCTTCCTATCTTTTTAATTTTAGTTAATACTATATCGCAGTTCTGGATTGGAGAGGGAACTCTTTCTACTATCATTGGTTTTATTGGAGATAAAAACGTGGCATTATTTATTAGTGTTCTTGTTGCTATAGTAGTGCTTCGTCCTTACATCTCTACTTCAAGTCAGACGCTTTATTCAGATGCCATCAGCTCAGCCGGTTTGATTATTCTGGTAACCGGAGCGGGTGGCGCATTCGGCGCTGTTATTAATCAAAGCGGTATTGGAGATCATTTAATCGTAGTCATGCAAAGCTGGAGTATTCCAGTCTTTATATTAGCTTTCATTTTTTCGCAGATTCTCCGGGCCTCCTTGGGCTCTGCAACGGTCGCCCTTGTCACCACATCAAGTATTCTTGGACCGCTTGCCGGAGAACTGGGCGCTTCACCTGTCCTGCTGGGGCTTGCAATATGTGCAGGTGCAATTGGTCTTTCTCTTCCTAATGACTCCGGTTTCTGGGTCGTAAATAAGTTTGGTAAATTAACTATTCCACAAACATTGAAAGCATGGACGGTGGGAGGATTTATTGCTGGACTTACAGCGCTTGGAATGGTGTATCTGCTTCAGGCCCTGTCTGGTATTCTGCCTGGATTATCTTAAAAAGGGACTGTCCCAAACTCACTTTACAGATTGATCTTCTTCATTCTGCCAGCAGCACAATAAGGCGAAGACAAACGAACAAACATCTCGTACTTCTTTTGTAAAAGAAGTACGAGGTGTTTTGAGATGATTCTGATGTTGATTATTAACATGCTGAACGGAAATATAAGAAAAACCAGACGGCGAATCGAGCAGACCAGCCATCGGTGAAGATAAACAGGGTGTTCTTTTCCTCTTTAGCTGAGGCATGGCCTGCCGAACGCGTCCGTCTGGAACATACTAATTATCTACTGAAGCTGATTTGGGGTTTTTGATGTTTCCTTTTGAGACAGTCTCTTTTATTTTCTGTATGAACAAGAAAAAGTGTGGATGCGTGCTTTTATGGGAAGATATAATAGAAAAGACTTTCAGCATAGAAAGGAAGCGAATAGTATGAAGTACCGCAGATTAGGAAAAACAAATTTGGATGTATCCGTTATTGGTTTAGGCACATGGCAGTTTGGAGGAGAATGGGGCGTTGATTACAAGCAAAAAGAGGTTGATGCCATTTTCGATAAGGCAGAAGAAACAGGCATTAACTTTATTGATACAGCAGAATGTTATGGGGATCATTTATCCGAGAAGTTCATAGGAGCGGCTATTGAAAACAATAGAGACCGCTGGGTGCTGGCTACTAAGTTTGGTCATAAGTTTCATGATTTATATGAGCGCCGCCATTATGATGCGGAAGATATGCAGAAGCAGCTGGAGGATTCCCTGAAAGCCCTGCGCACCGATTATATTGATATTTATCAATTTCACTCAGGCACGGACGAAGAATTTGATAATGATGCGCTTTGGACCATGCTTGATAAGCAGGTGCAGGCCGGTAAGATAGGTCATATCGGCCTTTCTATCAGTAAGAATGACAATACGTATCAGACGAAGCAGGCGACCAGCGTTGGAGCGGGAAGTATGCAGGTTGTTTACAATCGTCTCGACCGTACACCGGAAGAAGAAGTGTTTGCTCTCTGTGAGGAGCACGACCTTGGTGTGATGGCCCGTGTGCCGATGGCAAGTGGTTATTTAAGCGGTAAGTATAAACCCGGCGCTGTATTTGCCGATAACGATGTCCGTCACCGTCATGATAAAGAGGAAACCAGCAGGAAACTGGAAATGGTAGAAACTCTTTATAACACGGAAGTTCCGGAGGGTGTTCCTATGTCGCAGTGGGCACTGGCATGGTGTTTGAAGCATCCGGCTGTTTCGACCGTTATTCCCGGCTGCAAAAATCCAGAGCAGGTAGAAGCAAACGCTAAAGCTGCTGAATTGGATATCGTAGCAGATAATCATCCGCAGTCTACAGTAAAATAATCAGAAGAAGGTCCCTCCCTTTATGGAGGGGCTTTTTCTTCTGCCAAAAATGATGCTTTGCTTTTCTTATAACGGTCGCTTCTGTATATTAGAGAAAGAACAATACATAGGTAAAGCGGGGTATTAGATGAGAAATACTGCTTGGGATCACTGGTTGTTTCGTTTTTTTCTGATTTGGTACAGCATTGGAGTCATTCTGCTTCTGCTTGATCTTGTACCATCCTGGCTGGAATGGGCCAATGCGGTTTATTTATGGGGAGCCGGGCTGATCGGTGCTGTTTATCTGGCGCGAACCTATGGAACGGCACTTGGTACTGTGCTTGCGCTGATCATTTTCTTTTTTTCCATGACATTGGAAGGGATAGGCGTCCAGTACAATTTATTTTTCGGAAGCTATGAGTATAATTCTGATTTCGGTATCATGATTCTTGGCGTGCCGCTAACGATTGGAGCCGCATGGGTGGCGATCGTAGCAACATCGCATAATATTGTAAAATATATATATTGGCTGCTTCCAACAGCAAGCCGGTGGCGCCGGGCGCCGGGGTTTATATTTATTGGAGGCATACTGGTAGTCGGCATTGATTTTGTACTCGATCCGGTTAACTATAAACTCCAGGAGTACTGGCTGTGGAATGAAGGAGGCTGGTATTACGATATTCCTTTCTCTAATTTTCAGGGCTGGTTTATTATAGGTATTCTTATGCATGCGCTCTTGTTTTTCGTGCTTCGGCATCACTCCGGCTTTAAGCTGAGCCGTGCCGCCTACTGGGAGCCGCGTGCCGCTGTTGTGTATGTCCTGATGACGGCGATGTTTACGATTCTTGCTTTAGCCGGAGGTCTGTGGCTTGCAGGAGCGATCGGTGTGCTGTTAGTCAGCGTCTGTACGGTTATTATCATTCAAGGGCACAGGCTGTCGCAGAGACGGCGTTTAAGCCGTGTCCGGTAATATGACGTGGAAACAAAACAAGCAAAGCAGACAGAAGCCTGCTTTGCTTGTTTATATCAGCGCTGTTTTTTGTCGAGCCAGCGTCTGTTCCAGCCGTCCACCGTTTTTTTTGCAGGGTAAATGGTGATGGCAAGCACTGCGAGAATAACAAGAGCTGCGACGGGCTGGCTGCCGAGCAGGAAAATAACGACGGCAAGAGCAGCCAGGAAATAAATAAATCCTAAAATCACATATATAATGAAGGAATCCATTTATTTTCACCTCTTTTGCTTGGATTTTGAGTTACTGCGCTGTTTATAAAGAATGGTGAAGACAGGAAGCATAGAAAATAAAAAAAGAACAAGGGCTCCGCCTGTCAGAACTAAAAGCACATCTCTGGAAAACAGTGAAACAAAGACATGTTCGTCAGGATCTAGTACTATATATGCTCCGGTCAAACACATCAGAAGAATAAAAGAAAGCAAAGGGAAAAGCAGCATCCGTAACATAAGTATTCCTTCTTTCCCAGAATGAATACCAGTATTTTACCATTAATTGTGCATAAATACGTAACAGAAACTGTGAAGAAAAGGGGGAAATGAAATGAAGCACAGTAAATTTAAGATTTTTCTCGTCGTCATATGGATACTGCTAGGCGTTTGGAACCTCGGGCTTGGAGCTGCCGTTTATTTTATACCGGCAATATACTTTGGACACTTGCTCATATACTGGCCGGCCTGATGTTTTTAGCGGTCAGCGTATGGGTAAAAAAGAAGAACACGATATAAAGCGAAAGAAGGCCCGCCATGAACAAATATCCGGTTATTTTATGCTATCACGGCGTGACAGAGGATCAAAGCAAAACAGATGAGCTGGTTTCTTATATGGAAGATATAAAACAACAAGTAACCTGCTGCGGGATAAAGGCTATGTCTTTGTTTCCCCCTCAGAGTTTAATGAGTGGTACGAGGGTCGAACCGGCGGAGATCCACCGGCTGTGATTCACTTTGATGATGCGTTGGAAAGCATGGATCCGGCAGCGAAGTGGCTTATAGAGGAAACGATTCCCTTTGGTATTGCAGTTATTGCTTCGAGACAGCGAAAGCGCGTTCCGGAAAAAGGGTACTTATCATGGAAACAGCTTGCAGCCTACGTAAAAACCGGACGGGTCGAAATACTGCATCATACGTATGATTTTCATCATTACGTATTAAATAAAGAAGACGGAAATGCGGCGTCCGTTCCCTTTCTGGAAAGTCCACCGTGGATCGATGATGGGGCCGAGATCTGGGCGGAAAAGACAGAGGCGCCGAAAATATATGAACGAAGCCTGTTGGAAAACTCGCTGGCATTTCCTTTGTTCGGAACGGATTCAGAAACCAGCCGGCCTATTGAATCTTCGATCACTTTTCAGTCGGAACAAACTACTGACGTGCAGGATCTTACCTTGTTTGCCTGCGGGCATGCTGGAGAGCCTTACGAGGCAGAGATAGAGATACAAATAAATGAAACATCGGTATTTAATGGCTTTTTTACATCAGATTGGGTGGAAAATGACTGGACCGTATTTTCTTTTAACGAAAAAGTAAAAGTGAAAGAGGGAGAAGAAACAACGATTCGCTTTATTACCAATAATCAAGGCACCGGGACGTTTCGTGCGCATGCAAGGCTTAATGAAGTACAAGATAGTGCTGCCTTCAGTACAGATGTGTCTGCGGACTTTCCGGCCGGCGCTCCCTGGCCGGTTAAAATCATAGGAATGCTCTCCAGCGGCCGCGGCTCTTTGATGAGTGAAGAGATGTATCAGCAGCTTATCCGTGCAGATATGAAACGCTGGACTTCTGCAGTAGAAGCTTACCTTGACGCAGATTGGATAGAGCATGAAGGAAAAATAGAACAAAAGCATCCGGAGAAAAAAGAAATGGCGGGTACGGATGCAGCTGGAGATATGGTCCGGACGGTCTTTTCCTATAAGGCACCTTCTGATTTTAAGGCTGAGCTTATTCAATTTAACTGGGACAGCCCGGCCGGAGCCTGGTATCCTTTTCGAATGAACGTTTTTATTCAGGCGTCAGAAGAAAAGAGTCGTTTTGAGGCTGCTTCTTATGTACCTGGATGGATAGAAGAAACAGAGGAAGTTCCATTGAAACCATATGTTTTTGAAAAAGAAAAAACATATATAGTAACGCTGGAAACGACAGGACTCCCCTCTGGAAACCCTGGTTTCTTAACGTTTAGAGAGCAGGGGTCTCCTTTTGTCTTTATGGAGGCTAAATCACAGAAAAAACCGCTCAGGCCGGATCATTTCTGTTTTCCATTCGGGGCCTATTACCCTCAGGTGGATGAAACCGGCATAACCGTACATTCTGTTATTCGGGATATTCTGGAAAAAGAAGACATACAGGCGGGGTGGGGCGTCTATCCGGAACGAATTCGTCCTGTAACCGAGCCGGCAGAGCCCGGCCTGCGTCATGATAGATATGCCTTACCAAGATTTATGGTATATGGAGATGGGGACAATGCTTCGATTCTTCGCCAGCTGGAGGTTTACACAGGCAGCCTTTCTTATCAAAAGCCGAAAAGAAAGCAAACCCCTCCAAGGCAAATATCCATTGAATACGATGCCGCCGGCACAGCTGAACTAAAACGACATCCCTTTGCCTATGCTGCTTTTGATACGTATTATTTCGAACATGACGGACACATTGAACCTGGAGATATTAACGAAAAAGATAAGCAGAGGGCTAAAGACAATGGCGCTGCTATACTGCTGGTGTTTTCCAATTTCAGCTTTGAACTGGACGAACCGGATGGAGCCATTGCTCACAGCGTTCTTCAACATCGACCTGCATATATATCCCAAATCACAGAGATCTGCGAGCAGGGCGGCTGGGACGGAGTAACCATTAATCTGGAGTGGGTATACCCCGGAGACCGTCAGGTGATGAATGAGTTTATATCGGAGTTAGCCGCTGTTCTTCATAAGAAGGGCAGGCTGCTTCATCAAACCGTTCCGGCTGTGACCGGCACTTCCTACGATTTAGAAGAATGGACCGGTTGGGCAGATTATCGATTTCTGGCAGAACAGGTCGATGCTTTGAAAATTATGTCCTACACTGAGGGCGTCGATGATGAACCTCCCCAGCCGCATGCTCCTGATGGATTTCATCAAGAGGTGTATGACTACGTAGACCGATGGGTCAGAAAAAAAGACAGAGAAAAAATTCTGGTTGGGGTGAATGCGTTTGGCCGTATATGGACAAAGCAGGAGGATGGTTCTTTTCAAGGCAGATATGTGACCACCCATGAAGCTGTGGCCGAAGCTGTTCTTCATAAAGCATATATTGAAGAATATAAAGACGGAGAGTGCTTTTGGAAACAGAAGAGGCTGCCTGCTACTTTTCGTCTCCTCTTACAATAGAAAGAGCCGAGCAGACGGCCGTGTCCCGAGGCTACGGCGGTATAGGCGTATGGAAAGCTGATGACGGGGACGTGCTGGATTATGAGGGTCGAAAATCCCTGCTGAAAAAAAGAAAAAGCCATTTTATAAAAAAATGGCTTCCATGGTAAAGAAAAAGAAAGCAGGGCGGCTGCTTTCTTTTTTTGTATGATTAGGACGCTTCCGGATTATTTTCTTCCAAAACGGTACAATATTTTCTTCAAAAAATGGCGTGCTCAAAGAATACGATTTGTCCAATGCGGGTCTTCATCGGGCATAATAACCCGGGGCGCAAGAATATGCGTGCCTTCCATGCCCTGCTCCCTGGAAACGTCCGCAAGTGCCTCAGAGCTTCTCCAAATGGATAAGCAAATTCGGTCACTTCAATATCCAGTTCGGATTCCAGTACTTCCACACTTCGTGCAAGGTCTTCCTCAAACATATCTTTATTTTCTTCTTTTAGAAAAATGGCTTTATCCTGATTTTCTTCAGCCAGACGGTGCAGGTCATGAGTATGCGAGCCAATCGTGGCCAGTCCGCTGTCGCGCAGGGTTCTGAGATCGCCCCAGTCAGCAAGCGGCTGACTTTCAAAATCCTGTTCGCCGACCTGGCCGGAGATAACAAACACAGTAAATGGTATATCTCGTTCTTCAAGTATAGGAAGAGCTTCATCTACAATACTTTCATCAGCATCATCAAAAGAAATCCACACGCAGTTGGGAGGAAACTCCCCCTGTTCCTGATACTCGCGAAGTTCGTCGGAGTAACGAAGGTGGCATTCTCTTCGATCATCTTATCGAGCTGATCTTCGAAATCATCAGCGTATACCGTATATGTCGTCAATTCATCAGAATTAGTCATCGTTTCGACGCCTTGATTAAACACATTACTGTCTTTAATCCGGTGATAGTTCAGGCCAAGGCAGCCTTCATTATTTAAAGGCTCATTAAGCTCGGTCATTTTTTCGCTTTCAGCCTGGTAATGGGGGATAAGAAATGCAGCCATTCCTCCTATAACCGCAATAACCAGAAGTATGCTCATTCCTTTTTTCAATCTCATGATCGCTTCCTCTCTTTAAGAATTTCCGTCACCGGGCTTTTCGTAAAGGTCACATAGCGTGAACTTCTTAGTTTTTCTATATCTTCTTTGGATATGAGATCGAGATCGGCCATATCTTTTGTTGTAGCAGCAGGCGGGTAGTTTCTTCTGCGTAATGAGCCGAATCGATGGTAATTATATTTTCTCCAGATCAACAGCAGAGCGACCATAACGGCAAATGCCGCGATCGTACTCAGCATGAATACCCGTATTTCACCATTTGTTATTTTAAAAGTGATTTTTAACAATCGGGAATAAGGATCGTTAATGTACAGGGCGGCGCTTATAAAGAACCAGGCTACCATGGCACTGTAGGCCCACAGCACAAGGGTCAAAATAATAGACACAAAAGATGTCAAATAAGACTGACGGGACTGTATTATGAATCGGTTTTGCGCTGGCCACGATCGGGGCTGTTCCATGTAGCATATCCTCCTTTAAGACGGGATTTAATTGTTTTTGGCATAGCGGCTACAACCACAAAAGCATTGATAAACCAATAGAAGATTGGATACCAGGCAGCCCAGAAATAATAACGTTTAATCTGGTCGTACTGCGAATCGATTCGTATTGAAACAAACAGTTGAATCAAACACAAAAGCACGAGAGCAAATGAGGTAAAGGTCAGCCAGATCAGAAGATCCTGCGGCGAATTGGAGAACATAATCAAATAGAAGGTAACGGTTACCCAGGCAAAGGACCAGACTGTGCTGATACACTGCTCTATATAAATCGGCCAAAGCCTGCGGTGTTTCCAGCTGAACATCAAATACCAGTAGCGGAACATAACTTCCTGTCCGCCCTGGGCCCAGCGGACCCGCTGGTTCCATATTCCTTTAACGGTCTCGGGAACAAGCATCCAGCATAAAGCGCGCGGCTCAAAACGAATATCCCAGAAATTAGCCTGAAGTTTCCAGGAGACAGCTATATCTTCGGTAATCATATCGCGGTCCCACAGCTTCACATCTATCAGTGCTTTTTTACGGAAGGCGACCACAACGCCGGAAACGGTCATGATTTTTCCGATAACGCGCTGGGTTCTTTTAATAGAGCCGATAATAGACGCATATTCGACCAGCTGCATACGGCTGAGAAGGGTGTCACGGTTACGGATTCTCGGATTCCCCGTAACGGCGCCGACTCTTTCTCCTTTATGAAAGAAATGACGGACAAGATGGTGAATTGCATAAGGATCCAGAATGGCGTCACTATCAACACAGACAAGATATTCTGCATTGGAAGCGTGAGCGGCCATATGAAGGGCATTTGCCTTCCCCTTATTTTCCAGGCAGTCAATTACTCTTAAGTTCGGGTAATGATCAACAAGTTCATGAAGGGCATCACTCGTATGGTCACTGCTTCCATCATTAACTGCGATAATATCGAAAGATGGGTATGGCAGTTCGTAAAGAAGACGTATCGTTTCTCTTATGGTTTCTTCTTCGTTGTAACAGGGTACTAAGATATTGACATGGGGCCAGTCAATTTCATTTAAATCAAGCGGCTCCCTGCGCTCCCTGTACCAGGCAAAAATTAAAGCTCCTGCTATCCAGAATAACGATAGTAAAAAAGGAGCGAGGAAAACAAATGGGGACGACCATTGAATAAATTGATTGGATGATTCAAACCAAGCGGGCATTCTCAATCTCCTGTTCTTTAAATAATTATTTTTCAATCGCTATAACGAACGTAACGACAGTATAGACCCGTTCTTTATAAAACACAACAGGTTAGCAGTGTTTTTTTGGTAAAGTATTGACAATTCCCTTCTGTTTCAGTGTATACAGAGAGATATTTTATTTATATTAATTTCTTATAACGAACGAAAAAGAAGAAAATTCCTCTGGAAATCACGAAGTAAGCACCTTTGAAAAAGGAATGGTATAATTATTTCTGAATTCGAAATAATAATTAAAGGAGCGATAGAATGCAGCACGTAACGTTGAATAACGGATTGAAAATGCCTCAGCTTGGATTTGGAGTATGGCAGGTGGAGGACAATGAAGCAGCATCTGCAGTAGAGAAAGCGATTCAGACCGGCTACCGCTCTATTGATACAGCAATGATTTATAAAAATGAAAATGGCGTAGGCCAGGGAATTAAAAACAGCGGTATTAAGCGCGAAGATTTATTTATAACGACGAAAGTATGGAATGCGGATCAAGGGTACGATAATACGATTCGTGCTTTTGACGAAAGTCTGGAGCGCTTAGGTATGGACTACGTTGACCTTTATTTAATCCATTGGCCGACTCGGGAGTTTGATGATTATGTGGATACGTATAAAGCAATGGAAAAGCTATATAATGATGGAAAAGTAAAAGCGATCGGTGTCTGCAATTTTGATGTAGATCATCTGCAGCGTCTGCTGGACGAATGTGACGTTAAGCCGGTACTCAATCAAATTGAATGCCACCCATACCTTGCACAGAAAGAAGTAAAGGAATTCTGTGCCAAGCATGATATTTTCGTAGAAGCATGGAGTCCGCTGATGCAGGGTGGAGATGTTCTAAAGGACGAGGTTGTGCAAAGCATCGCTAAGAAGCACAGCAAAACACCGGCACAGGTCGTTCTGCGCTGGCACCTGGACAACCATTCTATCGTTATTCCTAAATCCGTTACGCCATCCCGGATTGAAGAGAACTTTGATGTGTTTGACTTCGAGTTGAATACTGAAGACATGCAGAAATTAAACGAACTGGACCGCGGCGAAAGAAAAGGACCGCTTCCAAGTGAAATGAATACACGGTAATACTCGAAGGCGCCTTTCCGGCGCCTTTTTTTCTTATAAAGAAACAAAAATGTTGACAATATGCGTAATTGTAACTAAGATAGTTACAATGGTGGTGAATAAATGATTAATACTCGATTTTCAGTAGCGGTCCATATTTTGGCTCTATCTGCCTCTGTGCCGAGAGAACAGCTCACATCTGAATACATTGCCGGCAGTGTAAATACGAATCCGGTTGTTATTCGCAGAATAGGAAGCATGCTGAAAAAAGCAGGACTCCTTGACTCCCAGGCGGGCATCCGCGGATTCGCACTAACCAGGCAGCCGGAGGCAATCACGCTGCTCGACATTTATCAGGCGGTGCAGAAGGAAGAAGAGGCATTATTTGCTGTACACCCCAGCCCTAACCCGGACTGCCCGGTAGGAAAGAACATCCAGGGTGCTCTCGATACAGCTTTTACCAACGCCCAGGAGGCGATGGAGCGGGAACTGGCCGATTTATCGCTGAAGAATATTATGAACGATCTCTTTTCTTAAAAAAGAGATTTTTTTACCACCACAATGTAACAGAATCAGTTACAAATAGGAGGATGACAAATGAACATTGGAATTATTGGAGCAACCGGTAAAGCAGGGAAGCTTATTACGGAGGAAGCGTTAAAAAGAGGACATAAAGTAACGGCCATTGTCCGTGATGCTTCAAAAGTAGACAAAGCGGAAGTATCTGTAGTGGAAAAGAATATATTTGAAATTACGGCAGAGGATATGGAGCCTTACGAAGTAGTCGTTAATGCCTTTGGTTCCGCTGAAGGAGAGCCTTATGTGAAGGCAGCGAATGTATTGATCCCGGCTCTTCAGAAAGTGGATACTAAACTGTTCGTAGTAGGAGGAGCTGCGAGTTTGTTTGTAGATGAAGATAAAACCACGCGGCTGATTGATACGCCGGAATTTCCGGATGCGTATAAGCCAATGGCAGGCGGAATGGCAGAACAGTTAACCCAGCTTGAACAGGCAGAAGGTATCACATGGACATTTCTAAGTCCTCCTGCTGTATTTGATGCAGATGGTGTGAAAACAGGTTCCTATGAAACAGGAAAGGATCACCTGCTTGTAAATAAAAAAGGGGACAGCTATATCAGCTATCCCGATTACGCAGTGGCTGTTCTCGACGAAATAGAACATCCGCAGCACGTTAATGAACGTTTTACTATTGTAGGAGAAGCAGAATAATTCCCAGCCCCCGTTTCCATGGGGGCTAATACATATGCTTAATTGTTTGGTAATAGTTGCCCCAATGAGGTTTTCTGCCATCAATGTCTTTAAAACCGTATTCTTCAGACAGGCCCCAGCTGGAGAGATGTCTTCCTGTTTTCGAAAAAGCTTTTGGATCAGCGGCAAGCGAAGCTACTGCCCGTCCGACGAAAAATGGCGTTTCCGACTGGGCAAAATGTGAATCTTGAACGACAGCATCCTGCCAGTTACTCTCGCTCACTCCGAAATAATCCAGCATTTCCTCTGAGCGGAGAAAGCCGGGAGTAATAGAAACGACCGCTGTATTATAAGGGCTCAGCTCTTCGGACATCGAGGTGACAAGATTAATGATAGAAGACTTGGCAAGCGTATAGTAGAGGTTACCGCGGTAGCTGTAATCGGTACCGTCTGTTATTTCCACGATCAGGCCGCTGTGCTTTTTGGTCATGAGACGGGCGGCATAGTAGCTTGTAATCATGTGACTGTGCACGGCTCGCTCCTGCATCATTAGGCCGTTGGAAAGGTTATGCTCCCAGAAAGGGATATTCCATTCCGTCCATTTTTCTCCGCCCCAAATATCGTTGACGACCAGATCAAGCTGGCCCTGCTGTTCGCGGTCTATTCGTTCAAATAAAGCTTCTACCTCGGAAACAACGGTATGATCAGTTCGTACTGGAATACCTTTTCCGCCATAGGCGGTGACCATTTCTGCCGTATCGTCAATCGTTTCCGGCCGGTTTAAATCAGATGGAGCGCCGCGGGTGCTCCGGCCGCTGCAGTAGACTGTCGCCCCGGCTTCCCCAAGCATAACGGCAATGCCGCGGCCGGCTCCACGTGTCGCACCGGCAACCATGGCGACTTTTCCTTCCAGAGCTTTCATTTTTCTGACGCCTCCTTTTTATAGAATCTGTGTAATAAAAGAGAAAAAGCGCAAAAATGAAGTTTGTGTACTTTAACTATCCCGCTTTATGTCGCCGATTGTAAAATTAAGCTAGACAATGAAAAAAGGCACTCGTGGTACACTCAATATGAATTTCCGACCAAAGAAATCATAGGAGTGATCACGAATGACCTACACCCATCTTAGCACGAATGAAGTCGTTCTCATAGAAGTGTATATGCAGAATGAACTACCGGTTTCCAGGATCGCCAAACAGCTGAATCGGGCCCGTCAAACCATCCACAACGTGGTGTCGTATTTGCGGGAAGGCCATAACGCTCTGGATTATATGCAGCGGTATCAGGCTAATAAACAGCGCTGCGGCCGAAGACCAACGGTCTTATCCGAAACCGATCGCATCTACATCATCGAAAAAGTAGGAGACGGTTGGACCCCTGACGTTATCGCTGGACGACAAGAACATCCGCTTCCCTGTTCTAGGCGCACGCTGTACCGTATGTTCGAGCGCAGGGTGTTGGACCGAAGCGCGCTGCCGATGAAAGGGAAACGAAAACCTAATGGGCATCAGGAACGCCGGGGGAAACAGGCGTTTCGACGAACCCTTTCCGAAAGGGAACGCGATTATCCGATCTTTTCACAGGAGTTTGGCCACCTAGAAGGTGATACGATTGTAGGCCGTCACCACAAAAGTGCGATTATTACGCTGGTAGAGCGTCTGTCAAAAGTCATTATTACGCTTCAGCCGGAAGGCCGCACAGCTGGTGATATTGAAACGACGCTGCACCAATGGTGCAGCCGCTTTCCAAAGCACCTTTTCAAATCAATCACGTTTGATTGTGGGAAAGAGTTTTCGAACAACTGGCGGTCGATCAGTAATAAGCATGACATCTCCATCTATTTTGCAGATCCGGGAACGCCTTCTCAGCGTGGGTTAAACGAACATTCGAACGGTTTGCTTCGAAGGAATGGACTGCCTAAACAAATGGACTTTCAACAGGTAGGTCCATCCTATATATCCGCTGTAGCTTCCAAACGAAATCATATTCCAAGAAAATCGTTAGATTACCATACACCGTTGGAAGTATTCATGAGGTACATGGGGACTGATATATTGTCTAACTTAATTTGACAATTTAAATGTATAAAAAACAAGGCTCAGATTATAAAAATCTGCCTTGTTTTTTTGTTATTTGGATTGGCTCATCTGTTTCATTAATTTCTCCATTGGAGGGAGTTTGGATGTTAAATATACTTCGACTCCAATTTGTTTGGCAACAGGCATAAGGATGTCACAGATTTCCGGATCGGCGGCTAGAATCTGGGAAGGACGGCCTTTTAAATGGTTGAAAATGATGTTTACCAGTTTGTTCTGCAGGTATGCCGCTCTTTTTAAAAATGGGAATTCTTTATGGTCAAACATTTTTTCGTTATCTGCGTTAAACCAGATAGAGCTTTCAACAAGCAGCGGGCGCTCTTCTTCTTCACTTTGTAGAGCATTAGGAAGTGTAAAGACGCCAAGCGCAAGTTTTGTTTTGATCTGCGGTTCTTTCTGCAGGCGGGTCATCGTCCACTGATCGACCTTCAGTCCGCCGGTGTAGCGGAGCGGCTCGTCTGATGACGTAAAAGGAAGCTCGGTGTCAATCCATTTCCCCTCAGTAAAAAGACGGGCGCGGCGCTGTTTTTTAGACGTTTCTTCGAGGAAATTCTCATCATGTCGAACATGCTCATCTATAACAGCGGCCTGTTCGAGCACTTTCGCCATGAATATAGTTTCTGAAGAAGTTAAAAACCACGGATAGTATCCAGGCAGCATACTGCGGATAACGGGCCATTCCTGTCCGTCACCAAAAGAAGATCCGGCTTCTTTAATAATGCGGGCGTCCTCTGTTTCCAGGTCTTCCTGACTGTCAAAAGTTAAGATGATGCACTTCTGGTGCAGTGCCTGGTAGTTTTTCCCGTGAAGAAGGCTGTAAAGTGCATCTTTTCCTTCTTCTCCATGATAGACGGCAATGCCGTGCACGCTGTTATTTCCTTTTAGGATACTGCAATAGGCTGTTTCATCTGTCCGTTCGTCCCGGACAATGAATATCTCCTGGTCTTCAATCCGTTCCCAAGGGGCAAGGTCGTGAAATGCTTTCGCTTGCTCAAATAAATGCTTCCACTCAGATGCAGTAGCCTGTTCTGAGACGGGGATGCCTGGTACAGAAATACTTTTGCTGCTTTCGGAAGCGGTCTCTTGTCCGGATGTTTTCTTTAAGGAGGCAAATGCTTCATTTAAGCGGTGTTTTTCTTTTGTTTCATTGAATTCCCCGTCGTGCTGTTCTAGGGGCTTCGTTACTTTAATGCAGAGCGGGTATGTTTTTTTCGGGTCTGCTTCCACGATTTTTTCGAGCAGAACCACATAGCCGGCGGCACTGTCTGCGTCTGACTCGTAAAGCGCCTGGTCTTTTTCTTCTTTTAAAACAGAAGCCAGGGAAGCTTCGTGGTCAAGTGGTGTATTTTCTATAGAAAAAGTATAAGAAGCTTTCTCTTCGAGTAGAAAGCTGGTCGCTATTACAGAATGAACATCGGCAAGGGGCGTTTGGCTGTCAAGCTGAACACGTCTCCAGACAGGAGGCTTGCTCTGCTTTATTTGCAGTTTTAATTGATAAATCATAAAAAGAACCTCCATTTTGTTAATATCTATACTTTCTTGTCTTTCTCACGGTAAAATAAAAGACACACAGCATTAAAAATACCACAACCACCGGAGGTTCACAATGACTGAAAAGATAGATACACAAAAAAAGCTCCAAACGAGAGAGTCTCTTATAGAAGATATGCGCTCTATCGGAATAGAAGAAGGGATGACGCTGATCGTCCATTCTTCGCTTTCTTCCATTGGATGGGTAAGCGGAGGTGCGGTGAACGTCATACTGGCACTAATGGATACAGTAACGGAAGAGGGTACTATTGTGATGCCGACCCAGACCCCGATGCTGTCTGATCCGTATGAATGGAATGATCCTCCTGTGCCGGAAGAATGGCACGCGCGTCTGAAATCGGATATGCCGGGATATCATCCGGCTTATTCTCCTTCATCCGGGATGGGAACAATACCTGAAACCTTCCGTACCTTTGAAAGTGTTACAAGGAGCATCCATCCGGCCGTTTCTTTTGCTGCGTGGGGTAAAAATAAAGATGTTCTAATGGAAGATCATCCTTATGATTTTGCTCTTGGAAATGGCAGTCCGCTCGGAAAATTATATGAGGCAGGCGCTTACGTACTTCTGCTCGGAGTTGAATTTGACAGCAATACAAGCTTTCATCTGGCAGAATACCGGATTGCCTACCAGGACAAAATAAAAACGAGCCATCCGGTCATTGAACATGGCGAAACCATTTGGAAAGACCGGGAGGATATTGAATTCAGGGAAGAGTTATTTGTGGAATTAGGAGCGGATTTTGAAAAAGAAGAGGACGTAGGGTTTGGCAAAATCGGCTCTGCCCATATCCGGCTTTTTAAAATGAAAGACAGCGTGGACTATGCGGTCCGATGGTTTAAACAGAGGGATAAAAAAACAAATAAAAAACAACAGAAAAGAAGGCAGTAGGATGAGTAGAAAGCTGTTTTCACGAAAGCGGCTGCTTATTGCAGCTGCTGTTATACTTGCAGCCGCAGCCGTGGTCCTGGTTGTCTACCTGCGGCCCTACCCGCCGGATGCTGCAGCGGAGAAAAGCATGGCAGAAAGCGGTGCGGTGGAAGAGGATAACTGGATTGTTTTTCAGGCAGAGCAGGAACAGGGTCCTTCGGTTATTTTTTATCCGGGAGGCCTTGTGGAGGAGCAGGCTTATGCGCCGTTGGCTCAGGGACTGTCGGAAGAAGGCTTCACAACATACATTATAAAAATGCCTTTTAATCTGGCCGTGATTGCTCCAAACCGGGCAGAGGGGGTTCTGGAGGAAAATCCGGAGAAAGAATTTGTCATTGGCGGCCATTCGTTAGGCGGATCCATGGCGTCAAGGTATGCAGCCGAAAATCAAGCAGCGGTACAGGGAGTCTTTTTCCTGGCCTCTTATCCGGATGAAGGCGGCCGTCTTGATCAGTCCGGCCTGCCTGCTTTAAACATCACCGCTGAAGAGGACGGCGTACTTAATGAGGGAAATTATCAGGAAGCGGCGGCTTATCTGCCGGACAGCACGGAGTCTGAAAGCCTGGCAGGCGGAAATCACGCCGGATTTGGCAGCTACGGTCCGCAGAAGGGTGACGGAGAAGCCTCTATTTCCTCAGCAGAGCAGACGAGCCGGACAGTGGATATAATGCAGAGCTGGATGTCCGATCAGGTCGAGTGAACCAGGTGGGCCTGGGACATGGATATAAATTCCCGGACAGCGAAGGCCAGATACTTGTCTTTTTTCCAGATCATCCCGAGTTCAAGGTGCAAATTGGAATCATGAAGAGGAATGGCGGTAATCTGCTTCTGATGAATGTCCCGGCAGATTCGGCTTGGCAGAAGCGCTACCCCGAGTGTTGCTTCGACCATGTCGACCATGAAATCCTTCTGTGAGCTTTCACAGACTATATTCGGCGAAAAGCTGTGCTGTTCACATTCTTCAATAATCCTGTCATATAAAGAGAAATCGTTTCGGTATAAAATAAATCGTTCCTCTGCCAGTTCTTCTACAGCAACAGAAGCACGCCCCTCCAGTTTGTGGCCGGCAGGAACAATCAGCATTAAAGGATCTTTCAGCAGTTTTTCCATTTCGAAGCTTTTCTGTTCAACTGGAAGATTGCAGATCAAACCAATATCAAGGGTACCTTCATCGACCCCCTGTTTAATGGACTTCGTGCCGACCTCTGTCAGGAGAAGGTCAATGGACGGATGCGCTTCTTTATAACGGCTGACGAGCTGCGAAAAAAAAGCAGCACCTATAATAGGCGGAATTCCAATACGGATTTCGCCTTTTTTTAATTCAATAATATCGCTTAGTTCTTCGTTCATATTGTCAAAGGCTTCCAATACCCTTTTGGCGTTCACGAGCACGGCCTTTCCAGCATCGGTTAATTCAAGTTTTTTGGAATAGCGATAGAATAAAGGCACGCCGATTTCTTCTTCAATGTGCTTAATCGCTTTACTGAGAGAAGGCTGGGAGATGTGAAGGGCAGCAGATGCTTTTGTGAAATTCAGCTGTCTGGCCACTTCCGAAAAATATTTCAAATGTTGAATATCCATGATGTTTTCTCCTTTTAGAAATCGCTTTCTTTCTATTATAACGTGTATCCATTTCTTTTCTATAGCCAAAAGGCATAACACGTATTCCAGATAAGTATTTTTACAAAATAGCGCTTTCATATACAATGGATATAATCAGAAAATAAAATCTATTATTGAATAAATTCCTTAAGGAGGAATGTATATATGCAGAATTACCAGAAAATCGGACGGCTTCAGGTGGCTTCCGAACTATATGAATTTGTTAACAACGAGGCACTTCCCGAAAGCGGACTGAATCAGGACACATTTTGGAAAGGTTTTGATGAACTGCTTCATGATCTCATTCCGGAAAACAAAAAGCTGTTGGAAACAAGAGTGGAGCTTCAGGAAAAATTGATCACTGGCACAAAGAAAACGGCCAGGGGGATTTTGGAAGGTACAAATCATTTCTTGAGTCAATCGGCTACTTAGAGCCGGAAGCGGATGATTTTAAGATCAGCACAAGCAATGTGGATGAAGAGATCACCAGCCAGGCAGGGCCGCAGTTAGTCGTACCGGCTGACAATAAACGATATGCGGCAAACGCAGCAAACGCGCGCTGGGGAAGCCTGTACGATGCTCTATACGGCACGGACGTAATCAGCGATGAAGACGGAGCTGAAGCGGGCTCGGACTATAATCCAAAGCGCGGGTCCAAAGTAGTAGAGTACGCGAAGTCCTTTCTCGATAAAACCGTGCCGTTGAAAGGTGCCTCTCATGCAGATGCTGTGCAGTACAGCATTTCAGGCAGAAGTCTGCACGTGAAGCTGGAAAACGGAGATACCGTTAAGCTTGAAAGCGAAGACCAGCTCCAGGGATACCAGGGTTCTGCAGAAGAACCGACTTCGATTCTGCTCAAGCATAATAACCTGCATGCAGATATCCAAATCGACCGCAGCCATCCAATCGGCAAAACCGATGGAGCCGGCGTGAAAGATGTTGTGCTCGAATCAGCGACGACGACTATTATTGACTGCGAAGACTCGGTAGCTGCTGTAGATGCAGAAGACAAAACGAACGTATACAGCAATATTTTAGGTTTGATGAAAGGCACCCTTACCGCTGAATTTAACAAAGGCGGCAAAACGATGACGAGAAAGCTGAATGCAGACAGGGAATACACGTCGCTCGACGGTGGAAAAATGAGTCTGCACGGCAGAGCGCTTCTGTTTATGCGAAATGTAGGACATCTTATGACCACGGATGCGATTCTGGATGAAAACGGAAATGAAGTACCGGAAGGAATAATGGACGGTGTCATCACAAGCCTTGCTGCCAAGCATGATGTTCTCGGTACCGGCGAACTGCACAATTCAAAAGAAGGATCCGTATATATCGTAAAGCCGAAAATGCACGGCTCCAAAGAAGTAGCATTTGCCAATAAATTATTCGAACGTATTGAAGATCTGCTCGAATTAAAGCGCAATACGCTGAAGATCGGCGTGATGGACGAAGAACGCCGCACGACCATCAATCTGAAAAACTGCATTAAAGAAGTAAGAGAAAGAGTTGTATTTATTAATACAGGTTTCCTCGACAGAACCGGCGATGAAATTCATACGTCCATGGAATGCGGCCCAATGATCCGCAAAAGCGAAATGAAATCGTCCATCTGGCTTGGAAGCTATGAAAAATCAAACGTTGATGTAGGACTGGGCGCAGGCCTCAAAGGAAGAGCCCAGATTGGAAAAGGGATGTGGGCGATGCCTTCGCTGATGGCATTAATGCTCGAGCAAAAAAGCGGCCAGTTAAAAGCAGGTGCGAACACGGCATGGGTTCCTTCACCAACAGCCGCTACCCTGCATGCTCTTCACTACCATGAGGTAAATGTGCACGACGTACAGGAAGAGCTTGCCGGACGAAACGAAGATCATAAAGATAATATCCTGACTATTCCGGTTGATAAGCAGGCGGCCTGGAACAGAACAGAGATTCAGGAAGAACTTGATAATAACGCCCAGGGACTTCTAGGATACGTCGTACGCTGGGTAGAGCACGGCGTCGGCTGCTCGACAGTGCCTGATATCAACAACGTTGGCTTAATGGAAGATAGAGCAACGCTCCGTATTTCCAGCCAGCATATGACAAATTGGCTGCATCAGGGCATATGCACGAGAGAGCAGATTGAAGAAACGCTGCTCCGCATGGCCAAAGTAGTAGATGAGCAGAACGCCGATGATGCGGACTACAGAAATATGAGTGATGATCCCGATCAATCGGTCGCTTTCCAGGCTGCCCGTGACCTTGTCTTTAAAGGAACCGAACAGCCAAGCGGATACACAGAGCCGATTCTGCACAGAAGACGCCGTGAAGTAAAAGAAGCGCTGGTAAGCGGAAGAAAATAATAAATAAAAAAGATCTAATAGAAAGCCGGTACCTGCATCATAAGGATCGGCTTTTCTTTTCAACACAGGTTGTCTGATATGTGATAACAGAGAAAGGAGATGGATTATGGAGGTGGAAAAAGTTCCCGCTGTCCACATTTCGGAGCACGTTGCTGCTGAACTTGAAACCCAGATTCAAACCGGAACCTTTGAAGCCCACGAAAAACTGCCGTCGGTCCGGGAGCTGTGTGTTCTGTTTGAAACAGGAAGATCCGCTGTACGGGATGCGATTTCGACTTTAAAAGGAAAAGGACTTGTTTATGTAAAAAAAGGAGAAGGCACCTTTGTATCCCCTTTTGATGCAGCAAAGCTTTTTCATTCGGGCATTCTTCTTCCTGACCAGCAGGCGATTCAGGAGCTGTTTCAAGTAAGAAAAATGCTGGAAACAGAGATGGTCAAAGAAGCAGCCAGCTACCGTACACCCAAGCAGGCAGACGCCGTAGCCGAAGCAGCAAGAGCGATGGAAGCAACGCTTGGCCCTGACAGTTGGGAGCTCGATTATGCCTTTCATCAATCGATCGCCAAAGCTGCAGGAAATACGATTCTTGTACAGCTAATGGAATTTCTGTCATCGACAACTAAAAAAGCGATGATTGATTTTCATCATTATTTAGCAGCTGATCCCGCCTCTTCTCAAAAAATTATTGACCAGCACGCTGATATTGCCCGCTTTATTGAGGAAGCAGATCCGGAAAATGCACGTCAGGCGATGGCAGCACATTTATCGTACGTGGAACAAAAAATGCAGGAAAGTATTCTATCGGAAGATAAGGAAAGGAGTGTTTAATATGGAACTAGAAGAAGTGGTGTCCCCCAGCGTATATCAAAAACAGAGCAGGCCCATGTGCTCGGC
This sequence comes from Sinobaca sp. H24, assembly GCF_023845525.1. Lineage (NCBI taxonomy): Bacteria > Bacillati > Bacillota > Bacilli > Caryophanales > Sporolactobacillaceae > Sinobaca > Sinobaca sp. H24. The sequence goes on along the minus strand of NZ_JALBWT010000001.1, from coordinate 333,358 downwards.
AATGGAGGCGATCATACTGTTTATCCCGAAACGGAAGATGAAATCGCCCGGATTCTAACCTATGCAGGAGAACATGGCAAAAGTGTATCAATAATAGGCGGCGGCACGAAGCGCGGATTCGGCGGTACGAAAGACAATACCGATATCCTGCTTAGTCTTGAAAAATTTGCCGGCGTGATAGAGCACGTTCCTGGAGATATGACGGTGACGGTGAAGCCCGGTACAGTGATGAAAGACATTCAGGAATTTCTGGCAGGTCATAATCAAATGATCTCTCTTGATCCGGAATGGCCGGAATATGCGACGATTGGAGGAATTGTGGCCAGCAACAGCAGCGGGCCGAAGCGATTGAAGTACGGCTCCGCAAGAGACCATGTTATTGGGATGAGGGTCGTTTATCCGGATGGAAGAATTACCCGGACCGGTGGAAAAGTAGTAAAAAATGTAGCCGGATATGACATGAACAAGCTGTTTGTCGGATCGATGGGGACGCTCGGTGTGATTTCGGAAATTACGTTGAAGCTTCGCCCGCTTCCGAAACAGGAAAAACTTGTACTGCTGTCCTTTTCTAAAGAGCAGTGGGAAAAGCTCCGCCCGTTTACGGTCGGCTTTCTGGATTCTACACTTGAGCCTGTCTCGCTGGAACTAATGAATCCTGCATTATCAAATAAATTGGCCGGCATCGAAAGCTACACGCTGGCAGTAGCCTTTGAAGACGTCGAAAACGCGGTCGCTTTTCAGGAGAACTGGCTGGCGGAGAACAAGCCGGCAGAAATGAGCATGACCGTCATGGAAAAGAACGAAGCTGTTTCTTTTTGGAAGCGCTTTACTGAATTGTCACCTAAGGACCCGTCGTCTACTTCTGATATAAAAGCTTCGATAAAGACAGGCAGTAAAAACATGGACGTCTTTCACTTAATGGTGGAAACGGACCGTCTTCACGAGGAAAACGGGACTTCTGTTTATGCACACGGCGGACTTGGGCACGGAGTATCAAAGATGTATATAGAGGGACCGGAAAGCAGCGTTACGGCAGCAGTTAAGAGTATAAGAGCGAAAGCAGAGGAATTAGGCGGGTACGCGTTGATTACCCATCTGCCGCTTGCTTTACGCCGAGAGATCAGTGTGTGGGGAGATCAGCCATCCTATTTCTTTTTACTGAGCGGTATAAAAAAACAAGCAGACCCTGAGAAAATTTTAAATACGGGTCGATTTGTCGGAGGGATATAACATGAGTATGGCAAAGGATTACACAATGGAGAAGCAGCCGGCCTGTTCGACGAAGAGTTTAAGCAACTATTTTCAAGAAGACCATCCGGATCCAGCCAAATGGGATGACTGTGTTCACTGCGGCATGTGCCTGGAAGCCTGTCCGACCTATTTGGAAACAGGACAGGAGCAGCATTCCCCAAGAGGACGCGTACATTTAATTCATGCCGTCGCTGAAGGAGAAATCAAGATGGATCAGTCCTTCTCGGATGCCGTCTTTACCTGTCTGGACTGCCGGGCCTGCGTTACCGCTTGTCCGGCTGACGTGGAAGTAGGCGGGCTGATTGAAGAAGCCCGCGGCCAGATAAGGCGCGCGGAGCCGCTCACCGGCTGGAAAAAAGCATTCAGCACCACGGTGCTTGAGAAATTGTTCCCGCATACGAATCGCTTAAATAAAATAGGCGGCCTGCTCCGTTTTTATCAGAGCAGCGGCCTTCAGTCGCTGACCCGGAAGTCTGGAGCGATGAATCTGATGCCGGATCATCTTTCCGGAATGGAAGCAGTTATGCCAAACGTTGGACATCCCGTTCAGGAGAAATATAAGAATATGCCGGTTATTCCTGCAAAAGGCGACGAAGTCAAAGGCAGAGTAGCATTTATGACCGGCTGTATTATGGATGTGATGTTCAGTGACGTTAACGATTCTACCATCGATGTATTAACGCATAATGGAAGCGAAGTCGTTATACCGAAAAACCAGACCTGCTGCGGTGCACTTCATGTGCATGCGGGCGACCGTGATTCCGGACGCAAACTGGCTAAGCAGAATATTGAAGCGTTCAGTGACTCCGATACGATTGTTATTAATTCAGCAGGATGTGGATGCGCCCTGCAGGAATACCCGGAATTATTTAAAGATGAGCCGGCCTGGAAAGAAAAAGCCGAAGAGTTTTCCGAAAAAATTCAGGATATTTCCAAGTATCTGTACGATACAGGATACGAAAAGCCGCAGACCGAAATGAAGACAAAAATTACCTACCATGATGCCTGTCACCTTGCCCATGGACAGGGTGTAAGAGAAGAGCCCCGTCAAATTTTAAGGGATATTCCAGGAGTAGAGGTTGTGGAAATGCCGAACGCCGATACATGCTGCGGAAGCGCGGGTGTGTATAACCTGACAAATCCTGATATGGCAAACGCCGTCCTCGATCGAAAAATGGAAAATATTCCGGAGGATCTGGAAATGATTTCGATGGGAAATCCGGGCTGTATGCTGCAGATGGCTATGGGCGTACAGAAATACGGCAGAAGTGAACGCATTGTCCACACTATTCAGCTGCTGGACTGGGCGTATAAAAAACAAAAAGAAGAACAACGGCAGTTACAAACTTCTGGAAAGGGGTAAATGGCATGCAGTTAATGAGAAGAAAAAAGAAAGTAAGCGCAAACCAGGATCATCATATCGAAGCCTTCTTTAAGATAGTCGGGGAAAAAGAAGTGCTGTTTGAGGATGTCGACATGCTTTCCTACAACTGTGACGGCTTTACAATTCACCAGCATTCTCCGAAGGCTGTCGTCTTTCCTAAAAACACAAAGGAAGTTGCGGCACTCGTTAAATACTGCGCACAGAACGACCTGCCTTTTCTGGCGCGCGGTGCCGGAACAGGGCTGAGCGGAGGTGCAACACCTCTCAATAAGGAAGTGATTATCAGCCTTGTCAAAATGAAAGGGCTGCTGAGCGTGGATTATGAGAATCGAAAAGCAGTTGTGCAGCCTGGGTATGTAAATCTTCATTTAACCAACTCCATCTCCAGTAAAGGCTATTACTACGCGCCGGATCCTTCCAGTCAGTATGTATGTACTATCGGCGGAAACGTAGCGGAGAACGCAGGCGGAGCCCACTGTTTAAAGTACGGCGTAACCACGAACCATATTCTCGGCCTGGAAGTCGTTATGCCCAACGGAGACATTATTTCCATAGGGGAAGATGGTGTGCCGGACTCTCCCGGTTACGATCTGCTTGGTCTTCTTACCGGATCAGAAGGCACGCTTGGCGTCGTCACGGAAATCACGGTTCGTATTTTAAAGAATCCTGAAATGAAGCAGACGGTACTGGCCTACTTTGACCAGGTGGAAGATGGCAGCCGGGCAGTATCAGACATTATTTCCGCAGGCATCGTGCCGGCGGCGTTGGAGATGATGGACCAAACTGCGATAGAAGGGGTGGAGGAGGGATCTTTCCCTGTCGGCCACCCCCGGGATATTGCAGCACTGCTGTTGATTGAAGTAGACGGAATTGCGGCTGGTATTGACGAACAGATTGAAGAGATTCTTGCTGTCTGCCGCCACAATAACGTAAAAGAAGTCAAGGTAGCTGAAGATGATGCGGAGCGCGGCAGATGGTGGGCCAACCGAAAGACCGGATTTGGAGCTATGGGAGCCATTTCCCCTGATTATCTGGTCCAGGATGGAGTGATCCCTAGAAGCCGTCTGCCGGAGGTGCTGGAACAGATCAATGATATCAGCCGCAAGTATGAACTGCGTATTGCCAACATCTTTCACGCAGGTGACGGGAATCTTCATCCGCTGATTTTGTTCGATTCCAGAAACCCTGGAGAAACCCAGAAAGCGGTAGACGCAGGTTCGGCATGTTTGAAGGCCTGCTCGGATGCAGGCGGATCAATAACAGGAGAACATGGAGTAGGTATTGAAAAGATTGAAGAAATGCGCTTTATCTTTTCGGATGAAGAAATCGAAGCACAGACGAGGATTCGGGAAGTGTTCAACCCGGGCAACTTATTAAACCAGGGCAAGCTTTTCCCTATGCCGGGCCGCTGCCTGGAAGTCAAGAAAGCTGTACAGTAACAGACCCTAATAAATGGAGGCAGAATACGATGAAACTATGCAGATATGAGTACCAGTCGAATCATTATTATGGAGAATGGACCGAAGAAGGGCTGAAGCCGTTTAAAGGGGATCTGTTTTCAGGAAGAGAAGCAACCGGGAGAAACACACGGGCATGCCGATGTTAAACTGCTGGCACCCGTCGAGCCGGAGAAAATTATCGGTATTGGAGCAAAATTATGTAGGGGATAAAAAAGATCTGCCGGATACACAGCCGGAGATTCCGGTCTTTTTTTACAAGCCGGCTTCTTCCTTGATTGGTTCAGGAGCAGAAGTCCGCATTCCGGAAGGGGTGGACGAGATTAAGTTTGAGTCTGAGCTGGCTGTAGTCATTGGAAAACGCACGAAGAATATCGAAGAAAACGAAGTGCTCGACAGCATTCTGGGCTACACGGTAGGTAACGACGTAACAGCCCCGCAGTTTTTCCATGAAGCCGGACACTGGACCGTTGGTAAGTCATTTGATACGTTTACGCCGCTCGGACCGGCGATTCAGACCGATCTGGATCCGCTTAATGTGTACGTGAAAGCATTTGTAAATGGGGAAGAGAAACAGAACAGCAAATCCGATCTGATGATCGTTTCTCTGAAGCGGATGGTGTCCTACCTTTCCAAAGTGATGACGCTTGAGCCGGGTGATGTGATTTTAACAGGAAGCCCGCTTGGCGCAGAATTTGTGAAAAAAGGCGACAAGGTCGAATGCACGATTGATGAAATCGGCACGCTGGAAAATACGTTTACAAAATAGTGAAAAGCCGCTCCTTCTTAGAGGGAGCGGCTTTTCTATCGTCGTCTTCTAGTGTTTCTGGAGCGTGTGCGGGAATGATCCCCGCGTTCCCGCTCATCTTTGTCTCTATTACGCATTGTTTCTTCCTGGGCCTGCGTGCGGCCTTCCTGGTCTTTCTCATTTTCTTTTGAATAATCCGAGCGCTGACCGTGCCAGATTAAATCAAAAATAGCCCGACCGTTTGAAGGCTGGCCGTCAGGAAGGTAAACGGGAAGGGCATCAAATAGTACAAAATAGAAAACATAAAATAAGAATTGGTTCCAAAATCCCCATTCCGGGATAATGCCTCCTACGATCAAACTATTGATTAGTACAGCTACGATAATATTACTGAGCATAGGGGAGGCATAAATCAGCCCATGCCAGAATTTTTTATCCGGGTTAATTTCATCATATTCAAACCAACTGTACATAAAAAAATAACGGCGGACCTCAATCGTTTCGGTCCGGAAAAGCACGGGACCGCTTCCTACCGTCAGCTTCTTATTAGTAGCTCCCAGCAGACTTACGACTAAATAATAGCCGGACTCCCGGATAATAGAAACGAGAGGAAGAATAACAAGAGCGGAAAGCAGTAAATAAAAGAAATCAATTAACGTAAACACAGGCGGTACAACTCTCTTTCCTTCTTTATTCTATGCATTATCTTACCATAAGAAGGGTGGAGATTAGGAAATAGGAACAAAATTTTCGGTAGAAATATCATGCCGGCCGATTTCATGGAGGCGTGAGACAACGGCTTCTACAAAAGCAGGCGGTCCGCACACGTAGCAGCGGGTATCTTCCTGTGGCAGGGCAGATTGAAGTGCTTCCCTGGTGAGCGTCGTTTCCGTACCGAAATAAGCAGAAGATGGATATTCTGGTTCAGGGGCTGTATACAATGTCAGTGACTGAGAAACGGGAAGCTTTTGGAGGGCACTGTTGATTTCCTGCTGCAAAGGATGATGGTTATGATTTTTGGCAGCGTAAATAAACGTAACAGCCGATGCGTAAGACTCAGGCAGAGACTTTAACATACTGACAAGCGGCGTCAGGCCGGAACCTGCGCTGATAAAGGCAATAGGTTTGCCGCTCGTCTGTTTGGAGTATAAAAGAACCGAATGGAGCAGACAGTTCAATAGCCTGTCCTGCCTTTGTCTGCTCATGAGATAAGAGGAAACGATTCCTTCTTCTTCGTGCTTGACCGTAATTCGATAGGAGCCGGTACCGGGAGCATCGGACAGGCTGTAAGAGCGTACATGGTGTATTCTTCTCCTGGTATAGAACAACGCAGACTTACGTACTGTCCGGAAAGAAAAGAAGGCAGCGGGGAATGGTCGGCAGGCTGAAGGTAGAAAGACTTCATTCTGCTGCTTTCCTGTACAATATCGACCACCGTAAAGTCTTTATAACCTGTCCATCCTTTAGGTTCTTCTTCTTTTGTTTCATATAATGTCTGTTCGGCACGAATAAAGATGTCAGCAACGGCTCCATAGGTTTCTGTCCATGCCTCCAGAATGTCAGTTGTGGCATTTTCCTGCAGCACCTCTTCCATCGCTTTGATTAAAAAGTGGCCGACGATAGGATAGTGTTCCGGCTTTACGCCAACGCTGGCATGTTTTTGTGCGGTCTTTTCTACAAATGATTCGAGTACCTCAAGACGGTCTACATAAGAAGCTGCCGCATAAAGGGCTTGTGCCAGTGCTTTCGGCTGGGCGCCGGTGGCCTGATTTGTATGATTAAACATGTTCAGCAGCTCCGGGTGGGCTTCGAACAGCATAGCGTAAAACTTAGTCGTGATAGCTTCTCCATGCACAGCCAAAACCGGGGCGGTGCTTTTTACAATATCAATTGTGTGTTCTGAAAGTACTCCCTGCTTTGTCATAAAGTCTCTCCTTTTAATATGTATCTATAATACATATTAAAACAGTTTCTTATGGAAAAAACAACGCTTCACAGAAAACGTACGATTTTCGTCAAACATGAAAAAAAGCCTGCCTGGCTGTTTCACGTGAAACAACCGGCAGGCTTTTAAAGAGATATAGAGCTGTTCTGGTAGGCTTTCCAGCCGCCGAATGAGGTGATGTCTTTTCCATAATCAGCAGCCTCTGCTTCGCAGATAAATCCAGGAGTGAATGTTCCATCTTCCAATTCCACTTTACCGATTCCTAGCGGGGAAGGAATGCCCGCTGTAAATGAACCGAGCTGATCAAGCGGCATTTTCCATAGCTCCAGCGCAATGGAAGCACCTTCCTTTTCGGAACGAATCATTCCCGGCTTAGCCGGGATCCCGGTACTTCAACAAGTTTGTATGCGGGAGCGGACACTGTCTCTTTTACAAAAGAGGCTTCGTGGGAGATCATCTGTTTTTCAAGCTCAAAACCTCTCATATGAAGACCGCAGACCGCAATCATTACTTCTTTTCGACTGCTGCAGCGCTGTATTTCTGTCGAAGCGCCAACCAAAAGCGAGTCATTATCCTGGCTGGCAAATAACGTAATACCGAATGGAAGATTATGATCGGCAAACGATTGGGGAAGGGAAACGGCACATAATTCAAGAAGATTGCAGTGGTTAGTGTAACGCCCCATGTCACTATTCGTCTGAATAGGGCTTTCCCTTACCTCGTTTCGGCTCCATGTTCCGCCGGCTGTTGGCATGATAAGTACACTGTTTTGCAGCAGAGCTTCTGCCTTTCTAGTATAAGCCTTAAGCTTATGCCTGGCTTGAAATAGTGCAGCGGCAGTGTAGTCAGATTAGTGCCGGAACGAGCACTTTTTCGGTAACTGGAAGGAGAGCCCCGGGATGGGAGTCTGCAAATCCGCCCAGTTCTGCCCAGCGTTCTGCTACAGCGGGCCGTCATATAAAACAGAGGCCGCTTCTTCCATAAACGCTGTAGATACATACTTGATGGGGAGACCGGATTGTTCCAGCGCGGCCACAGTCTGTTTCCATGCCTGGCGGTACGCGTCGGCAAAGGGACCGAAAAACGCCGGTTCTTTATCCGGAAGCAGGTAAGACTGCGGTTTTGTTTCGGATAAAGCAGGGGTTTCCCGCGACCATGGATCTGCTTGATCAAACCCTCTAATGACTGAATCTACAAGAGAGGCGTCTTCCATTGTATTCGTGAAGACTGTTAAACAGTCGATGCTTGCGCAGGCGGGAACGATGCCGCTTACAGGCCAGGAACCAAGGCTTGACTTCCAGCCGACTAAATTATTTAAGGCGGCAGGAACCCGCCCGGATCCTGCTGTATCTGTTCCTAAAGCAAAGAGGGTTTGTCCTGCAGCGACAGAGACAGCCGAGCCGGAGCTCGATCCTCCGCTTATTAGATCAGGATTCCAGGCGTTCTTTGTCTCTCCATAGGGACTTCTTGTGCCGACCAGTCCTGTTGCAAACTGATCCAGATTTGATTTTCCTACAGGAACGGCTCCTGCTTCGATCAGACGAGCGGCGGCTGTGGAATGCTCTTCCGGAATATAGCTGTAGGCTTCACATCCCGCAGTCGTCGGGACACCGGCAAGGTCTATATTGTCTTTTAGAGCAAAGGGGATTCCCCATAAAGGAGCTTCTTCTATCGAAAGGTCCTTGAGCCTGTCCAAGTAAGGCTGAATAAAGGAAAGGGAAGGGGGAGTAATCCATATATTATAGAATTTCTCCTCTTCGGCCTGTGCGATAAGCTGATTAATCAGAGACTCCGGATCTGTTTGTCCGGACGTATAGGCTTTTCTTAAAGCAGCAATAGATTGATAAGCATGCATTACACAGAAACCTCCTTTTTTTCGGTAATCCCTAAAATGGTCTGGCCGGGATGCACTTCATCTCCAGGTTTCACTGACAGACCTGTCACATATCCATCACAGGGAGCTTCAATGATAAATTCCATTTTCATGCTTTCTTCTATAATAAGTGTTTCTCCCTGTTTCACTTCTGATCCGTTTTCCACTAATACTTTCCATACGCTGCCGGGAATCGAGCATGTAACAGGAGACGTCCCTTCCGGCAGTCCTTCTTCGGGCTGTTCGGTTTTCACATCCTGCTCGGACACGTATTCTGCCAGCCCCTGTTCCTTCCAGCGCTGTCTTTCTTCCTGGAAAGCCTTCTGCTGGTGCTGTTTAAATTTAGCAGCACCGGACTCTACGGCCTGCAGGTCTTCGATATAATCTTTAAGAGAAAACGTTGTTTCAGTAATGTCTGCTTCAAAGCGGCCGCGCAGGAAATCCTCCCGAAGCTCAAGCAGTTCATCGGCGCTGACGGATAGTATTGAATTTGGTCGAAGAAGCGGAGCAGCCATGGCTTGCCGGGTTCAAAGCTTTTGGTTTCCCGGAATTTGTTCCACATTTGAATGGTTCGGCCGACAAACTGATAGCCGCCCGGCCTTCCATTCCATAGACGCACATGTAGCACCACCGATTCCTACAGCATTCTCAGGTGTCCACGTCCGTGCCGGATTGTACTTGGTTGTTACGAGCCGGTGCCTTGGATCGGTTGGCGTAGCGACCGGAGCTCCGAGATAAACGTCTCCCAGACCCATCACGAGGTAGTTCGCATCAAACACGACATCTTTTACATTGTTAATGCTGTCAAGGCCGTTGATCCGACGAATAAACTCAAGATTATCCGGGCACCACGGTGCATCAGGCCGCACATTCTTTTGGTAGCGTTCCGTGGCAAGCTGGGTCGATGGATCATCCCAGGAAAGGGGAAGCTTTACAATGCGCGATGGAATAGTAATATCCTCTAAAGCAGGAAGCTGTTTATCAAGCTCCAGCACTTTTTCACATACCTGCTGGACGTTGTTTTCCAGTGGATTGATGCGGATCTGCAGAGAGCGGATACCCGGCGTCAAATCCATAATAGGGAAATCACCTTCCTGGCGGATTGCTTCCATCAGTACCTGCACCTGAAAACGAAGCAGCAAATCCAGTTCCATTTCTCCGTATTCAACGAGTACGTTCTCGTCCCCGCTGCAGCGGACGGTTATTGGAAAGCGTCTCTCTTCTGTTTCACGGGCAAGAATAGGGTAGTTCGGATCAAACGAACGCTTTTCAAAAGATAGTACAGGTATAGGATGGGAAGATTTTTCCCGAAGCGTCTTCAAGTAGGCTTCCTGTTCCAGGCGAAGTGACTCTGCCTGGTTAAGGGTTAACAGCTGAAAGCGGATCGTATCTCCGGCATGAAGCTGGCCGATTTTCCAGAACTCTGCAGATGCCGTGGTGACGGGACAGACAAATCCGCCTAGACTCGGACCATCCGGACCAAGCAGAATAGGCATGTCTCCTGTAAGGTCAAGGGTTCCTACTGCGTAAGCATTGTCATGAATATTGGAAGGGTGCAGACCGGCTTCGCCGCCATCTTCTCTTGCCCACAATGGAGCAGGTCCGATCAGACGCACTCCGGTTCTGGAACTGTTAAAGTGCACTTCCCACTCAGTTTCTTCAAGCTGTTTCAAATAGGCGGGAAGCAGAAATTCTTCCGTACAGTGCGGTCCGGGAACGACTCCGATCGTCCACTCTTTCTGAATAGCCGGTTTTTCTGTGGCTGCTAAAGGTTCACTGATGGCTGGAAGAGTGTTTCCGTTAACGCGCAGAACATCTCCTGCACGAAGAGCTCTTCCGCCGTGGCCGCCAAAGCCGCCGAGTGTAAACGTAGAAGCGCTGTTAAGTGTCTGCGGCATATCAAATCCGCCTGAAACAAGCAGATACGTACGCATGCCTGCTTCGGCCTGTCCGAAGGAGAGCACCTGTCCTTTACGTGCGAGGATAGGATGGTACAAACTGATTTCTGTTCCATCGAGTACCGGCTGCATATCAGCACCTGTTATACAAAACCATATATCTTCACGAAAGCTGTAGGACCCGCCTTGTAACGTCAGTTCCAAACCGCTTGCTTTTTCATCATTCTGCAAAAGCTGGTTACCGATGCGGAAGGAAAGAGGATCCATTGGACCACAGGGAGGAACACCTACATCCCAGTGGCCGACGCGTCCCGGCCAATCCTGTACTGTGGTCTGGATGCCGCCGTCTACTACTTCGAGTGCCATCTCAGAAGGAGAAAAGCTGTTTAACAGCTGCGTATGAACCTCTCCTTTTTGAAAAGAAGGTTCCTGCAGAAGGCTTTTTATATAGAGGAGATTGGTCGTCACTCCGTACATTTTTGTTTCAGAAAGCGCCGCACTCAGCTGTTTAATCGCTCCATCCCGGTCTTTGGAATGAACAATTACTTTGGCAAGCATAGGGTCATACAGCGTAGTGACTTGAAGGCCGTCGCGTACCCAGCATTCATTCCGGGCGAGAGAAGAAAGCTCGACCCGGTCGATCTGACCGACGCTCGGCCGGAAATCATGAAAGCTGTCTTCCGCATAAACACGTGCCTGTATGCTGTGGCCCTGAATCGTAATAGGAGGAAAGCAGGAAGTTCGCGGGCGGCTTCGAGAATCATCCACTCTACTAAATCAACCCCGGTTACTTCCTCTGTCACCCCGTGTTCCACCTGCAGTCTTGTGTTCATTTCGAGAAAATAGAAGGCTTCTGAATCAGGGTCATACAGAAATTCAACGGTGCCGGCATTTTGATAGCCTGTAGCAGAAGCCAGACGTTCCGCTGAAGCAGCCATTTCTTGTCTGACTTTTTCTGAAAGAAGGGGGGCGGGTGATTCTTCGACTACTTTTTGATTTCTGCGCTGAATGGAGCAGTCTCTTTCTCCGAGAGAAACGACATCTCCTTTCCAGCTTCCAAAAATCTGTACTTCAATATGACGTGCAGAGGAAATGTACTTTTCCAGAAACAAACCGCCGTCGTTAAAGTTATTCTCTGCAAGGTGTGTTACGGCATCAAAAGAAGAGAGCAGACTGTCTTTGTCCTTACAGATTCTCATGCCAATACCGCCTCCGCCGGCGGTGCTTTTGAGCATAACGGGATACCCGATCTCAGCGGCTGCAGCGACAGCTTCTTCTGCGTGCTCCAGCAGATTTGTGCCGGGAAGAAGGGGAACATCGGCGTTAGCAGCGGCTTCTCTGGCAGAGTGCTTTAAGCCAAAGAGCTCCATCTGCTCAGGAGTAGGTCCGATGAACGTAATTCCTTTTTCTTCGCAGGTACGGGCAAACTGGGCATTTTCACTTAAAAAGCCGTATCCCGGGTGGATGGCGTCGGCACCGGTATCAAGAGCGGCCTGAAGAATGGTTTCCGGATGCAGGTAGCTTTCCTGGGCGTTTCCTTCTCCAATAAGAACAGCTTCATCGGAATGATCCACGTGGAGGCTGTCCTGGTCGGCTTTAGTATAGATAGCGACAGAAGGAATGCCCATTTTTTTTAATGTCCGTTCAATTCGTACCGCAATCGCACCGCGGTTGGCAATAAGCACCTTTTTAAACATAAAACATTCTCCTTTCTTCTATATAATGAGTTATTTATTCCAGATGGTTACTTCAATCGGCGTAGGGTTGTAATCGTTGCACGGGTTATTAAGCTGTGGGCAGTTGCTGATTAGTACGGTTGTGTTTGTTTCTGCCTGCATTTCTACGTAATAGCCGGGGCTGAGACTCCATCTTCGAAGGTAAGCCCGCCTTCCGGCGTAATCGGAACGTTCATGAAGAAATTAATGTTTGGCGCCAGGTCCTGCTTGGAAAAGTGACCGCCGCGTTTCGACAATTCATACATAAACGTATCGCGGCAGTTATGCATCGCTTTTTTCTCATGCGCATAGCGGACCGTATTGCTTTCCGCAGAGCAGGCGCCTCCTACAGTGTCGTGTTTACCGACGGAATCAGCAGTAATCGTGAGAAGCGGCTGACCGGATTTTGCCCGAAGAACCGAGCCGGTCGTAAGGTAGATATTTTTCTGGGCGGTGACCGTTTCAATGGCACTGTAGCTGTCTTCCGGATTTAGGGCATCATAAAAGAGGGTGTCTGCCGCCTGATTGCCTTCAAGATCTGTAATTCTGAAAACCTGCCCGGGTTCCAAATCATACATCCAGCCTTTTCCTGCCGGAATGGTTCGGGTGTATACGGCATCCTCTATTTTTCGATGACTGGTTGTAATTTCTTTCGCTTGTGTCACTATCGATCATCCTTTCCAGATAATTGAATTTTCCAAATTCATTTGGCAGAAACGGGAGAAATGATAAATCCTTCAGAAAGCAGGTCCGCTTCCCAGGTATTCTCATAGGCACGGCGGTTTTCTCCGCATAGGTTTAAGCAGATATCATTTTCAGCTATCGGTTCAGCAGCCCCGGCTTCAAGCTTTACAGGCACGGAGGGGTATACGGTAGAAGTATCAAGCGGATGGGGCGTATTGGATAAGACGATAAGCAGATCCATTTCCGTCCGTAAGGTGATGGTTTCTCCGGCTCCGGCATTCTCTGGATGAAAGACCATTTCGCCTCCGTCTTTAACGGCTACTTTCGAAAAAACATTCACAACAGGAACCGTATCCCGCATCGTCAAACCATTTCGGAATAGTTCCATGGAAAAATTCTCTTCTCCGCTGCGATAGCGTTCGTTCCGCTCGGATTGATAAGTTGTCTTGCCAAACTGGGTGTCGGTCCAGCTGGTTTTAGAAAAGCCGCCAAAAGAGTCATGCCACCCGGTGTCATCCTCGATAATACCGGCCATCGCTTTACCATTGTCGCTCATCATCACATGTCCTTTTGTTAAATGGGAGGTGTGCTGGGCTTTGAGCGTATCCGGCATATTGTAGCGCTCTGTCCGGTCATGAGTGTTAAACAGGAGCATGGATACATTTGCTGTGCTTCCTGATGCGGTTAAGCGGAACAGGCTTCCTTTTTTAACAACCCCAGACCACTTTTCTCCAGCTTCCAATGATTTTGTCCAATACGGATTCATTATTGTTCCTCCTTTAGAATAGATAATTCTTTTATCAGCAATGAGTTGAAAAGTAATAAAAAAAAGCCTGAGAGAATTTAATCTCCCAGGCTTTTGTCCGTCCGTGTAAGCTGCAGCCAATGCTATCCGGCTGTGCCCGCTTTCTCTCGGACCTGTCCTGTCAGCAGTGGAGCTGACAGCGGAACCCTAGAAAGCATTTTTCGCCCCTCAATGTCATAGACAAGGAGGCCTTTATGTTATTTTTGAGGATCGGTATGTGTGCGGTGTATATAAAAAGTGTAGTGGAGCCTGGTGGCAAAGACAATAGTTATGTGAGGTTATATAACATGTTTTTTTGCCTGTTTATTTTAATGAGCGGACGCCGTGGTTTTGTTCTTAGAGGCTGTAGAGAAATAAAAGGCATCAGACAAAATAAGCTGACAGATTTTCTGCCAGAGTTGTTGATTAAATCAAAAAGACTCCCGAGAATGAACATCATTAAGCACGAACAGCCCGGCCGGCTGACGTTTCTATTTATAAAAATTATATATCAGAATAATTTAATTGATGCTATGATCCCAACAGAAAGAAGGAAAATAATGGCTGAAAAAGCAGAGTTGAAACGTACATTAACACTATGGCAGGTTGTTTTTATGGGTTTGGCATGGAACACACCGATGATTTACTTTTCTGTATTTGGAGTAGCTTTTGAAGGATCTTCGGGGTTTTTGACTCCGGCTTACATCTTTGCCGTGGTTGCGGTTATATTTACTGGAACGAGCTACGCTATTATGGCTAAGAAAATTCCTATTTCCGGTTCTGCCTATACATTCGCCAAAAAAGCTATTCATCCAAATGCAGGATTTCTAGTAGGGTGGCTGCTTTTGTTCAATTACTTATTCGCTCCCATTATTGCCTGCATTACATTTGGTGTTTTCCTGAATGCCCAGTTTCCGGGTGTTCCGGCTCCGGTTTGGATCATTGGATTAATTGTTCTGCTGGCGGCCATAGCAGCTATGGGCATTAACTCTTCCGCCAATTTAAGCGGATTGTTTGTCATTATGCAGATTGTGTTTATCATTGCTTTTTGTATTATTCTCATCCGCGGCCTTTGGACAGGAGAAGGCGCAGGCGGTTTGTTCTCGATTCAGCCTTTTGCCGGGGATCTTACCGTTCCGATTATGCTGGCAGGAGCTTCGGTTGTGATTTTCTCGTTTCTTGGATTTGATACGATTACTACGCTTTCCGAAGAAACAATAGATCCTCAGAAAACAATTCCGAGGGCGATCTTTATTATGATCGGAATTATCAGCGTGCTTCATATCAGCAGTTCGTATTTGATTCAATTGGCACAGCCAGCGTTTTCATTTGTGAACATAGACTCTGCAGCGATGGAGCTTATGGCGCTTATCGGAGGCAGCGCACTCAATGCCATTTTTATGACTGTTTTAATCGCAGCTATTTTTACGCAGGGGTTAGCTTCGATTACGGCTGTTTCCAGACTTCTTTACGTCATGGGAAGAGATGGTATCCTGCCTGAAAAATATTTCGGATACATTCATCCCCGGTTTAAAACGCCGGTTTTCAACATTGGCCTAGCTTCGGTTCTGTCTATTCTCGCTTTATTTATCAGTGTAGATGCAGCGCTCCGCTTCGTTAACTTTGGAGCACTTACAGCCTTCTTTTTGTGAACATATCTGTTATAGCGTTGGCTGTCCGTCAAAAAGAGACAACGAGCCTGTATCAGCGCATATTTTATATTGGAGTCCCCGGCATAGGAGCCTTTATTATGCTCTGGCTGTTATTTCTTCTCGATACGCCGACCATCATTGGGGGAATGATCTGGGTAGGGGGAGGACTGATTTATATGCTTTATCTCACCAGAACATTTACGAAGCCGCTCCCTGGTACCGTAAAGCAAACAGTTATATTGAAATAGAAAAAAAGACTCCTTTCCAATAAAAGGGGGTCTTTTTTTCTTCTGTTCTTTAATGGAGTGAGGTACTGTTTGAGTTTATAAAGCAGTATAATGGTTAATGAGATAGAAATGCGGAAAGGGTGACATCGCATGGAAAATGAATTGATGGCAAAACTGGAAACGTATGAAACGTATTATTCCATTTTAAAAAAAGAGCTGAAGTGGCAGGTAGTAGACGCAAGAGTACTTATGCTGATTTCTTCCATGTACGTGGTGAGGAAAAAAGAGCTCGACGTCGAACGGTTTAAGGAAATCGCAGAGTACATGAAAAAGAAAAAAGGTGTATTCAGTGCCTTAAATGGTGCTCAAGTATACGTAGGAGCGGCTACGCTCAATATCCGTTTCGAT
Organism: Sinobaca sp. H24; assembly: GCF_023845525.1. NCBI lineage: Bacteria > Bacillati > Bacillota > Bacilli > Caryophanales > Sporolactobacillaceae > Sinobaca > Sinobaca sp. H24. The sequence goes on along the minus strand of NZ_JALBWT010000001.1, from coordinate 317,332 downwards.
GATCCGGAAGACAAATACCATGAATGGATGGAAGTCTACGATCAGCTGGTGAACAGCTCTTTTCAAAGAGGAAGCTTCACGTATATATCTGCTTTGCTGGTTCTTGATATAAAGAAGGAAGCAGACAGTCGAAACGATCTAATCGAAAGAGCTAAACGCGTATTTGATTTAATGAAAAAAGACCACATGTTTTTAACTTCAAGCTCAGACTATCCAATTGCAGTGCTTTTGGCTGCTTCGCCGGAAGAAGAAGGGCCGCTGATGGTGAAAATTGAAGAACTGTACCGGAATCTTCACGACAAGGGATTTAAAAAATCCAATGAACTGCAGATGCTGAGTCATATTCTTGCTCTGCGTAATAACGAAGAGACGGATATCCTCGTAAAACACGCGATGGATGTAGTGGTTACCCTGGAAGCACAGGAAAAAAAGGTGCGCCCGGTTCATTATCCGGAAGTAGGAATTATGGCACTGGCCGAGGAAAAAGAAAAGCTCGCTGATTTTATTGTAAGAATTGAAAAAACGCTGAATGATTCCAAGGAATTTAAATGGCATAAAAAAATGAACTTTACGATTGCTGTACAGCTTTCTGTCAGTGAATACGCGGAAGAAGCAGCCATTACACAAACCGCCGTTCAGACGTCGCTGGAAAGTATTCTTCAGGCCCAGCAGGCTGCAATGACAGGTGCTATGGTTGGTGCCATTGCTTCCGGCTCCAGCAATAACTAATCCTGAAACAAAAAAAGACGAACCGCCGCCGCGGTTCGTCTTTTTAAATAGATAAAGCTTCCAGTGCGGAACCTTTTATTATACTTCCAGCTTTTTTCGTTCCGTTACATAATCTTCGGTTACATGAATTTCCAGCATTTCGCCGTCTTTCATGAATTTAAAGGTGCCGTTATTGAAGTCGGTTCCGGTCTCTTTAAAGAAAATGCCTTCGTACTGCGCGTCGTTTGTATGATTGAAGCTGATCTTATACTGATCTCCGTCCCGTACAAGATAAGCGTGACAGCCTTTTTCATAATCTCCGTCATGGTCTCTAAGTTCTCTGGAGACAGATATAATATGAAGGTCGATAAAAGGCAGCTCTTTTAAAAGAATGTTAACAAAAGAACCCTTCGTAATTTCTTCCCAGCGGCTTTTCGCCGTCTGGCCGATAATAATCTGGGTGACACCTTTTTCTCTGGCCACTTCTCCGATCACTTTAACAACAGGACGTTTTTCGTTGTCTTTCAAAATAAACTCGGTCGCCCCGTACTCCTCGGCAAGCTTTTTCCAGCTTTCAATATACTGGCTTTTTTCATGATCCAGATTATCAGCGGGAGCAGGGTCAATTGATACTATATATAAAGGACAGTCAAGGCGGGAGGCTATTTTGCATCCTCTGCGTATTAATTTGGCACCGTTTGGCCCGTAATAAACACAGACCAGAATACTTTCATCCATTGTACCTTTACCGGTCATGATCTTTCACCTCGTGTAAATAAATTCTTGAGTATTGGTAAAGCTCTTCCATAGGCTACTCCTCGCCGCATGTTTTGTCAATAAATAATCAGGAGACTGCTGGAAGCGCTCTCTTTACAATTATATCATGAGCTGGAGAAAGTTTATGTGATTATTATGTGCGAAACAGGCATCCTTTCTTTATACTAGTGTATATAGGAAGAAATTGAAAAATGATGGATCGTGTTGTATCCAGTGAGTAGGAGGTTACATTTTGTCCTGGCTCCATTCCGTTGTACTATTACCCTTTTTATATGCACTTATGATTCCTTTCCTTTACCGATACGCATCCCGTATTCATACAGGATGGTTTGTTCTGCCGCTGCCCCTTATTATTTTCATCGTGCTGGGGAGCTGGCTGCAAGGTATAAGTGAAGGAGAGACCATGCTCTACACGCTCTCCTGGATTCCTGCCTATGGTATTAATTTATCGTTTTATGTAGACGGGCTGAGTCTTGTGTTCGGTTTTTTAATTAGTGGAATCGGTGCTTTGGTCGTTTTGTATTCTATTTTTTATTTATCAAAAACGAGAGAATTGTTACATAATTTTTACGTATATATGCTTTTGTTTATGGGAGCGATGCTGGGCGTTGTTTTCTCCGACAATCTGATTGGATTTTATTTATTCTGGGAGCTTACGAGCATTTCGTCTTTTCTTCTGATCGCCTTTTGGTATCAGCGGAAAAAATCCCGTAATGGTGCGCAGAAAGCGATGTTGATTACCGTGAGCGGCGGCTTCTCCATGCTCGTGGGTATTATTATGCTTCATTCCATGGCCGGCACTTACAGCATCCGCGGTATTATCAGCCAGGCTGGAGAGCTGCAGGATCATTCTTTGTTCGTGCCGGCGATGATTTTTGTTTTAATTGGGTCATTTGCTAAATCTGCACAATTTCCTTTTCATATCTGGCTTCCGGATGCAATGGAAGCGCCGACCCCTATCAGCGCTTACCTGCACTCAGCCACGATGGTAAAAGCCGGTATTTATGCGATAGCCCGTTTTACTCCGTTTTTTGGAGGGACTGGAGAATGGTTTTGGATTATTACATCGGTCGGTTTGATTACGCTTTTCTGGGGCGCCGTTAATGCGATGAAACAAACTGATTTGAAGGCGCTTCTCGCTTTTTCTACGATCAGTCAGCTGGGTTTAATTATGTCACTTCTCGGGATAGGTTCGCTTGCTTTAGCCGTTCAGGAGGAAGCAGAGGCTGCCCTCTATACAACAGCCATACTCGCAGCAGTCTTTCATTTAGTAAACCATTCCACGTTTAAAGGCTGTTTATTTATGGTGATCGGCATTATTGATCATGAAACAGGAACGAGAGATACGAGGAAATTAGGCGGCTTAATGAGCCTGATGCCTATCTCTTTTACCCTTACATTGATCGGAAGCCTGTCTATGGCAGGAGTACCTCCGTTTAACGGCTTTTTGAGCAAGGAGCTGTTTTTTACAAGCTCCCTTTCTCTTGAGGAAGCCGGTGTATTTTCGGCCGGAGGGGCGGGTCTGCTGATTCCGGCAGTTGCCTGGGTGGCAAGTGTTTTCACTTTCGTTTACAGCATGATTCTTATTTTTCATACGTTCCGGGGCAAATACCGTCCGCGCCGCCTTGAAAAAAAACCAAAAGAAGCACCGCTTGGAATGCTGATTTCCCCGGCAGTACTGGCCGCTTTCGTAATTGGCATTTTCTTTGCGCCCAACGTGCTGGCCCATTACGTGCTGGAGCCGATGGTTGCTTCCGTCCTGCCTGGAAATGCCGGTGACTTTTCTATCCATATTGAGGCCTGGCACGGATTTAATACCGAGCTTTTCATGACCATTGGTGTGATTTCGCTTGGAAGTCTCCTGTTTATGACCTGGAACAAGTGGAAGGGTATCTTTAGCTTGTTCCCGCAGGTATACACGTTAAACAATGCGTATGCTTCCGGCATTTTTAAAGCCGAACAAAGGGCATATTCCTTCACTAACCTCTATATGAGCGGTTTAACAAGAGATTATATTCAATACATTTTAGGAATACTCATACTGCTTACAGGAGGAATGTTGTTTTTCTCAGACAATATTTCTTTTCAACAGATAGATATATCAACAGTGGAAGTGTATGAAATACTTCTTGCTGCAGGGCTTGTAGCAGGCGCGCTTACCGTTATGCTTGCTTCCAAAAGACTGACGGCTATTATTGCTGTTGGAGCGGTGGGATATCTGGTCGCATTATTTTTTGTTATCTTCCGTGCGCCGGATCTGGCATTGACTCAGCTTGTAGTGGAAACGGTATCCGTTGCTTTGTATCTTCTCTGTCTCCGGTTTCTCCCGGAGTTTCGTTTCCGCGAAACGGCAAGACGTGTCCAAATTCCCAACTTAATCATTTCGCTCGGTGTAGGTGTGCTGATCACTTGTTTCACTCTGGCTGCGCAGGGCAATAAACTGTTTCCGTCGGTTTCGGTCTATTTTGAGGATTCATATGAGCTGGCGGGCTCCAGAAATATGGTAAATGCTATTCTGGCTGATTTTCGTGGATTTGATACGCTGCTTGAAATCATGGTTCTTTGTATTGCCGGACTGGGCGTATATTCCTTAATCAGTCTTCGGATGAGGGAAAAGGGGGATGACGGTGAAAATTAATGATGTCATTTTGCAGACCGTTACAAAAATAGTAACGTTCATTATCCTCACTTTTGCCATTTATTTATTTTTTGCCGGACATCATAATCCAGGGGGCGGCTTTATAGGCGGACTGGTCATTTCATCCGCCTTGATTTTAATGCTTTTGGCATTTGATATAGAGACCGTTACCCAGACGCTGCCTATTAACTATAAATTAATTACCGGCCTGGGCGTGCTGGTGTCTTTATTAACAGGAATGGCTTCCTTCGTATTTCATGTGCCTTTTCTAAGTCAGACTCATCTGCAGTTTTATATGCCGATCGTTAATGAAGAAATAGATATTGCGACAACTATTATTTTTGAAATAGGAGTGGCCATGGCAGTTGTCGGCACCACGATGACCGTCATTGTAAGCATCAGCCGCAACAAAGGGGATGAGGAATAATGGAGACTGTAATGGCCTTTGTTATTGGGATATTTTTCAGCATCGGTACGTATTTAATATTAACAAAAAGCCTGCTTCGTATTATTTTGGGCACATCTATTATCGGGCACGGGGCCCTGCTGCTGCTTTTGACGATGGGCGGGTTAAAGCAGGGTGAAGCTCCACTGCTTGGTATGGGGGCGGCAGCTTATGCGGATCCGCTGCCGCAGGCATTAATACTTACAGCCATCGTGATAAACTTTGGAACAACCGCTTTCTTTTTAGTGCTTGCATACAGAGCCTACCAGGAGTTTAAATCCGATGACATGAAGAAGCTGCGGGGGACAGAGCATGAATAATATAGTGATTCTGCCTATCGTCATTCCTTTTCTGACAGGAGCTCTGCTCGTTCTTTTTCCTAAATATGTCATGATTCAACGGCTGCTTAGCGTGCTGTCGTTTCTGACTGTATTGGGGACGGCGGTTTATCTGCTGCGCCAGGTCGGAGGAGAAGGGATACAAATTCTTAATCTCGGCGGATGGGAAGCGCCCTTTGGTATTGTGCTGGTAGCGGATACTTTTTCTTTGCTGCTCGTCATTACTTCCGCCATTGTAGCTCTGGGATGCCTGATTTACTCCTTTCAGTCGATTGAATGGGAAAGAGAACGTTTTTACTACTATGCATTTATTCAATTTCTTATTACGGGAGTAAACGGCTCTTTTTTAACAGGAGACATCTTCAACTTGTTCGTATTCTTCGAGGTGATGCTGCTGGCTTCTTATGTGCTGTTATCCCTCGGTGGTTTAAAAAAACAGCTTCGTGCGGGCATTATGTATGTATTGATTAATATTGTTTCCTCGATGCTGTTTATCGTAGCGATTGCCTACTTATATGCCGTGACAGGAACGTTGAATATGGCGCATCTCTCTGTTCGTGTAGCGGAAGCGGGACAGCCTGATCTGCTTACAGCGATCGCGCTGCTGTTTTTGGTTATTTTTGCTGTGAAGTCGGCCCTCTTGTTTTTCTATTGGCTGCCGGAATCCTACAGCGCACCTCCTACCGCCGTTTCTGCTTTGTTTGCCGGACTGCTGACGAAGGTAGGGGTGTACGCTATTTTTCGCATGTTCACCTTGATTTTCTATCATGAACCCGGCATTACACATAACGTTATCGCCTGGATGGCAGGTCTGACCATGATACTTGGAAGCATCGGGGCTGTAGCGTACGGTAATATTCAAAAGGTACTGGCTTATAATATTGTTATTGCGATTGGATTTATTGCGATTGGTATTGCTGTGTTTCAGGAGACAGCTTTGACCGGTGCGATTTATTATTTGATTCATGATATGGTCGTAAAAACGCTGCTTTTCCTGCTTGGAGGCGCAATGGTAGGTCTTGTTGGCACTTACCAGTTAAAAGAGATGAGTGGCATGATCCGAAACCACCCGTACTTGGGCTGGATGTTTTTTATCGCTTCTTTTGCCCTGGTAGGAGTACCTCCGCTAAGCGGATTTTTTGGAAAGCTGCTCGTGCTCCAGGGAACGCTGGAAACCCAATTTTACGTATTGGGTGCCATCGGCCTCTTTCCAGCCTCGCCGTATTATATTCCACCATGAAGATTTTCATGAATGGATTCTGGGGAGAGAACCAGCTGAGCAAAGAGGATGAAAAAACCTCTACGCACGGGCTGCTGCTTCCCTGCACTCTGCTTATATGCGTGAGCTTGTTTTTAGGCATCGGTGTCGAATGGGTGAACCCATATATATCGGCAGCAGCTTCTGACTTAATGAATCCTGCTTTTTATATCGAAGCAGTGCTTGGCTCTGCTTACTCATAACGGCAAAGGAGAGGATAGACAATGCCGGCTCAAATACTGCTTAATATTTTAATTGCTGTTCTATGGGCATCTTTTCAGGATGAAGAAGGCATTTATGTAACGACATTGATGACAGGCTATGTGATCGGACTGGTCCTTATTTTCTCTTTCCGCCGCTTTTTCCCGAAAGAATTTTATATGTGGAAGCTATGGAGTATTACGAAGCTGCTGTTTATTTTTATTAGAGAACTTATTTCATCCAGTATTCTGGTTATCCGCCAGATTCTGCGGCCGCGCCTGAACATAACGCCGGGCATTTTTAAACTGGAAACAGAGCTTTCCACCGACTGGGAAATTACCTTTCTTGCGATGCTTTTAATGCTGACGCCGGGCTCCGTCGTAATGGAAATATCTGCGGAAGGCAATGTGCTCTATATACATGCGATGGATATACCGGAATCTCAGAATAGAGTGATAGCAACTAAAAATTCATTTGAACAGGCTATTATGGAGGTGACCCGCTGATGTTTGCCATTGCGATGACTATCAGTCTTGTGTTTTTATCTGTTTCTATCCTTGTAGGTCTGTATCGAGTTATTATCGGTCCTTCCATGCCGGACCGGGTGATTGCCCTTGATGCGATTGGTATTAATTTAATTGCAGTAGTTGCTGTGCTCTCCGTTCTTTTCGAACGAGTGCATATTTGGAAATTATTCTGCTGATGGGAATTATTGCCTTTATCGGAACCGTTGCCTTCTCCAAATATATTGAGAGGGGGATTATCATTGAGTCCAGACGTGGTGATTGAAACGATCGTAGCTATTCTTCTTCTGATTGGAACGACACTTGCTCTTCTTAGTGCAATCGGTATTCTGCGGCTTCCTGATGTATATACCAGGTCCCATGCCGGCACAAAGAGTGCGACATTAGGCGTATTGTGTACGCTGCTCGGTACTTTTATTTTTTTCGCAGGTATGGAGAATTTTGTCAGTGTACGCCTGATTTTAGGGATTTTGTTCGTGTTTTTGACAGCCCCGGTAGCCGGACATCTTATGTGCCGGGCTGCCTACCGCTCCGGTGTTCCTATGTCAAATCGGAGCGTCCAGGATGAGTTGAAAGATGTCATCCTCTCTGACAAAGAGGAACAGCGTTGAAGGCCAGAAGGGATTCAGCCGCGGGTGTAGAATAAATACTATAACGAATAAAATGCAGAGAGCGGGGACTGAAATGAGTATGCAGGCAGAACGGATTTTCATTAACCTTCCAGTGAAAGACTTACAGAACTCCATCCATTTTTTCTCTGAACTTGGATTTGAATTTAATCCGCAGTTTACAGATGAGAATGCCACTTGCATGATAATCAGTGAAACGATTTTTGCCATGCTTTTAACAGAACCTTTTTTTCAGACATTTACGAAAAAAGAAATCACCGACACCTCCCGGAATATAGAGGCGATCACTGCCCTGCAGGTGAACAGCCGTGATAAAGTAGATGAAATAATCAGCAGTGCAGTCCGGGCCGGCGGGACATCCCCGCAGGCACCGGCTGAGCAGGGATTTATGTACGGAGCAAGCTTTGAAGACCTGGACGGCCATCTGTGGGAAGTTATGTATATGGATGAAAGCGCAGCTGATCCAGAAGGCTGAAGCGCAAGGGTGCTGCAGAATCCGGCAGCATCTTTTTTATGACCTGCTGTGAAAAGAAACCATCGTTCGTTTCTTCCGATTGCCCGGGTACTGTGATAAGCTAGAAAAATAATTACGTATTTTTTCGAAAAGAGGGATCCTATGGGAAGCTACGATACGCTTCTAACGATTTTTACAAAAGAAGTGAAACGGGAAAACGAACGTCTCGTGGCGAGTTGTTACGGATGGTGCCGCTCTGAGCTTTCAGGGCCTCAGGAGTTTCCAGGCGCATTCATCATAACGAATGAACGAGCCATGTTTTTAAATAAAAAGTATAAGCCGGAAGAGTCAATCACATTTGATTATAAAGAAATGAAAAATATAAAATTGCTGGAGGAGAGGAAGTTCAGTTTTGAATCCGAAGCTTACAGTATTACGCTTGGGGACATTAAACAGGCGAAAGCCGGCGATATAGCAGCAGAGCTTTCCAACCAGCTTCAGCAGTTTCAGGCAGAAGAAGAAACCGGTCTTGAAGAGCAGGAAGATCTGCAGACTCAGGTTCCGTTTGCCTACGTGCCGTTTACGTATCAGGATAAATGGTGGTACTCCACCTGGTTTATTACGGTGCTGGGTATTCTCGCGGTCCCTACATTGTTTATAAGCGGTGTAGCAGCTATTATTTTAGCGAATGTGCAAAAGAATAAACGTCTGACGATTACCCACCATTATCAGGAGATGAATAAAGAACTAAATGAGCGGTTCCAGGAAAAGGTGTTTCAGCTTGAAAATGAGCTCTCCGACAAAAGAAAGCTGTACGAACATGATATGGCACAGCGGAGTGGGGAAGTGGCTGCACTCGACAGAACCATTGAGTCAAAAAATCAGGAAATGACGAAGCTGTGGGATCAGCAGAATTCTTTTGGAGCCCAGATGGAATCTCTGCACAAATCAAAGCGTCATTTGGAAGAAGAACATGAACAGCTTGGTATGAAAGTCATGGAGCTTGCTGAGACAGCGAGTATTACGGAAGGATACCGTAAGCTTAAAGAAGAAGTGAATCTTCATGACGTCCATGCGTTTGAAAGAGCCTTTGATTTTCAAGAGGCAGATGAATATCGTACTCTTTACCACAGCTGGAAAAAACAGCAGCGTGATATGATCACAGAAGATCGTGCTGTACTTGTTCATGAAGGAGCCTTTACCGCTTCAGAGGAAGAGGAAGTGCCGGTTTCCCATATCAATATGAAAAAAATGATGCTGCGCGCGTTTAATGAAGAATGCGAGCTTACGATCACAACCCTGGTGGAAGGCCAGTTTGAAACAGCAACGAAACGTATTCATAAAGCATTTGACCAGATTAATATGCTGGCCATGCCCTTTGGAATGGAAATTGCGATGGATTATCTGGATGCAAAAATTGCTGAATTAAACGTCTGCTACGAGATGCTCGAAGCGACCGGTGAAAAAGATATTTTATTAAAAGAAAAAGCAAAATAAGCAGAAGCGGCTTTGGCCGTTTCTGCTTGTTTTTTTCAAATAGGTTCATCGAGACGCTGCAGAGAAGGCGGTTCGTCTTTGTTTCCAAGCACGAGAAATGTTCCTTCTTCTCCAGGTGCCAGTTCACAGGTGAATATCTCTGATCCGTCCGCTTCTTTTTTTACCTGCAGGTGGTGGACACCAGGCTCTACTGTAAAAGACAGCTTTTGATTTCGCTTGATACGTCCGGTCTCTTTTTCATCAATGAATAATTGAAATCCACGCAGAACCGCGTACCGTTCCTTTCGGCGGACAAATGTAACAGTCGAGGATGCTTTCATTTGTTTACCTCCTTCATAGGGCTGGATAGAAAAAAGGTTTTGTCTATCGTACCACATTCTCTCTATTCGATAGACAGCATTTACGAAGACCGGCGCTCCTTTTAAAGTACTGCTCTACTTTTCTTATTAATTCTGACAGTACGACTAGCCAATCTATTCTTCTATGCATTACACTGAATACAACCGTACGAAGGAGTGAATGGAAAAGGAGATAAGATAATGAATTTCCCTATAAATCAAGATAGAGATTACCATATTCTTGTCGTTACCTCAGTTTCGGCGGAAAAAGATGCCGTTCTTAGAGGTCTTAATGCATCAAGCAGCTTTGATGTAGTGACAGCAGGAGTCGGCTCCGCGGCAGCCGCAGCAGCTACAGCCGCGGCATTATCCCGAACCCGTTATGATCTTGTTGTAAGTGCAGGTATTGGCGGAGGATTCGAGGGGCAGGCGGAAGTAGGTTCCCTTGTAATCGCCAATGAAATCATTGCAGCTGATCTGGGAGCAGAAACCGAGACGGGCTTTCAAACGATTCAAGACATTGGGATGGGGCCGGATCGCGTGGTCGTTGATGAAGGAAAAATAGAGATCGTAAAGCGGGCGCTTCGTTCTTCCGGCCTTGTGATTAACATTGGGCCTGTGCTGACGCTTTCTACTGTCACCGGCACTGCTCAAACAGCAGAAAGGCTGGCACGGCAGGTGCCGGGAGCAGCGGCAGAAGCAATGGAAGGATTCGGTGCTGCCACCGCCGCAGAAATGTTTGGGGTGGATTCGATGGAAATTCGTGCTATTTCCAACGTGGTGGGCCCTCGTGACCGGTCGGCCTGGCGCATTAACGAAGCGCTTGAAACACTGGAAGCGGCTAGTTCTATATTATCGGAGGTGCTGATTGAATGAATATAGCTTATTCTCCATGCCCAAATGATACATTCGTGTTCCATGCTTTGGCGCATGGTTTAATAGAAGGAGCCCCCGAACTGGAGGTTCAATACGCAGATATTGATATTACAAATACATTGGCAGCAAAAGGAGAAGGGCCGGAAGTAATGAAGATTTCTTTCGCGGCACTTCCTTACGTTCTGGACGACTATGCGTTGATTCCATGCGGAGGCGCGCTAGGCGTGGCTGCGGACCGCTTATTTTATCGGCGGATGAAAAAAAACCGGAAGAGCTTGCGGGCAAAGTTGTAGCAGTTCCAAGTGAACGCTCTACAGCGTATATGCTGTTCCGCTTTTGGGCCAAGCAAATGATGCCGGACAGCCTGCCTGTGATTAAGGTGATGCCGTTTGACGATATTATGCCGGCTGTACAGGAAGGCCGCGTGGACGCCGGACTGGTTATTCATGAAGCACGGTTTACCTATCAGAACTACAATCTTCATATGATGGAAGACCTGGGGGACTGGTGGGAAAAAGATACCGGCTTTCCGATACCGCTTGGGGCGATTATTGCAAAGCGTTCGCTTGATACAGATAAAATAACAGAGTGGATACGGGCATCGGTCGATTATGCATGGAAGCATCCAGATTCCTCAAAAGAGTATGTGATGGAACATGCGCAGGAGATGTCTGAAGACGTTGCTGAATCACACATTGATTTATACGTAAATGAATTTACGCGCGATCTTGGAGAAGACGGGTTTGCTGCGGTCGAATCTCTTTTAACTCGTGCGGCAGCTGAGGAGATTGTTCCTGCTGTTGATTTATCCAAATTAAGAAAATAACTGCGGACATGCAGAGACAGCCGAAAAAATCCGGCTGTCTTTTTTGGTGCCGGCTTATTTTTCGGGGCGGGCTTGTGGTATTATGCTTATACCTTTACAAATACAGATAATGGATGGTGCCTCCGATGAAAATTTTAGTCGTGGAAGACAATGCAAGCGTCCGTTCCATGCTGGACATGTTTTTTTCCAAAGAAGGGATTACAGGAACCTTTGCAGAAGACGGACTGAAAGGATATGAGCTGTATAAGCAGGAGGAGTGGGACCTGCTGATTCTGGACTGGATGCTTCCCGGTATGGACGGCGTAACGCTGTGCCGGAAGATCAGGCAGGAAAAGGGCAGCGTGCCGATTATTATGCTGACGGCTAAGGACAGTGAATCCGAGCAGGTAATCGGCTTTGAAATGGGTGCGGATGATTATGTCACCAAGCCATTTAGTCCGCTTGCCCTGATGGCACGAATCCGTGCGGTTACAAGACGCACCGGGAACGTGACGGAAGAGGCGGAAGATAATCATATTATTACGTCCCGTTATTTTAAAATAAATGAACGTACAAGAGAAGTATTCTATAAAGGGACGCCTGTCCTTCACTTAACTCCCAAAGAATTTGATCTGCTGCATTTTTTAATAAAAAATCCAAGACAAGTATTCACGAGAGAGCAGCTGCTTGAGCAGGTATGGGGTTATCAGTTTTATGGGGATGAACGGACAGTGGATGTGCATATTAAAAGACTGCGTAAAAAGATGGAGAGCGAAGATAATACCATTTTTCATACGGTCTGGGGCGTAGGCTATAAATTTGAGGAAACGGAATCGGTATCCCATGAAGATTAGATACATGTATCAGCTGCTGGCAAGCCACCTCGGTGTGTCGATCCTGGCACTTCTGCTGCTCGGCCTGCTGTTTGTTAATTTCGTAGAGGAGTTTGTGTATCAGGACAAAGTGGATGAACTAACCGCTTATGGAGAAGATATTCTAACGGATCTGGAGACCGGCTCCAGCCCGGCATCGCTCTCTCCATACAGCGAAGTCCTGCGCGTGCAGAACATTAATTTCAGCGTGTTTGATAATGATGGAAGAGTACTGTATCCGGAGGCTGGCAGCTTTCCCAACCCCCAGTTGACGGATGAGGAGTGGTCCCGTATTCAAAACGGAGAACTCGTCGAAGAAACAAGGGACGCCGGACGTTTTGATCAGACGGTATCTTTAGTCGTGCTGCCTTTTTTTGAAAATGGAGATTTCTCCGGTGGAGTGCTGCTCGTTTCACCTATCAGCAGCTCTGCGGAAATCATCGCCCAAATCAATCAGTATTTACTTTACACAGCGCTGATTGCTCTGGCAGGGGCGCTGCTGCTAAGCTACCTGATGTCCAGGTTTCACGTCAGCCGGATTCAGCGGCTGCGCAGCGCTACTTCCTCTATCGCAGAAGGGAATTATGATGTGGACGTGCCCTCATCTGACTTTGACGAAATTGGGGAGCTTGCCAGTGATTTTCAGGAGATGGCCGCGGATTTAAAGCGTTCCAACGCTGAAATAGAAAGCCTTGAAAACCGGCGCCGTCAGTTTATTGCGGACGTTTCCCATGAGATGAGAACCCCTTTGACGACCATTAAGGGAGTGATCGGCGGGCTGGAAAGCGGTATGATCGAGGAAGAGCAGAAAGAAAAAGGGCTGCGCTTAATTAACGAAGAAACGAAGCGGCTGATCCGGCTTGTGAACGAAAATCTGGATTACGAAAGAATCCGTTCGAACCAGCTGGTACTTCAGAAAGAGCAGGTGCAGCTGGAAGAAGTATTTGAAATTATTAAAGAGCATTTAATAACCCAGGCCGAAGAAAAGCAGAACCGGATTATCATTGAAGCAGAACCGCATGTCACCGTGAATGCAGATTACGACAGGCTTACCCAAATTTTGATGAATATTACGAAGAACAGCATTCAATTTACAGAGAAAGGCACGGTATGGCTCCGTGCCCGGGAAGAAGAAACGGAGACTGTGGTGGAGATTGAAGATACTGGAGAGGGAATCGATCCGGAAAAGATAAAAACCATCTGGCGCCGTTTCTATAAAGCTGATATCTCGAGAGCCAACGTAACGTTTGGAGAATTTGGACTCGGACTGTCCATCGTGAAGCGTCTCGTAGAACTTCATGATGGTACCATTGAAGTGAAAAGTGAAAAAGGCAGAGGAACAATCTTTATCGTCCGTTTTCCTAAATAAATATGTAAACCGCAGGGGCGATCCTCCTGCGGTTTTTTAAAGTTTCTTTGTTCTTTCATAGTCTGTTCATAGTTTATTCATAATTACCGATTATGCTGTAAGAGCAGGCAGAAAAGACAGAGAGAAAGAGGCGTTCAGCATGTTTAAAAAAGGAAAAAAGAGATATTTTATTGGACTAATTATTGCGGCGGCAGTCATAGGGCTGCTTATTACAGGCTTCAGCCGCAGCGATGCGGTAGCCGAAGTCGGTGATGAAACCATTACAAAAGATGAGCTGTACGATGAAATGGCCGCTTCCTCCGGAGAAGCAGCGCTGGATACGATGATTACGGAAAAAGTAGTTAATGCCGAAGCCGAAAAGGCTGAAGTAGAAGTCACCCAAAAAGAAATCGATGAAGAGAAAGCAACGCTGGAAGAGTCCTACGGCGGAGCAGAAGCACTGGAATCGGCTGTCTCCCAGAGCGGCCTCGAGATGGAAGATCTGGAAAAGCAGATAGAGACCACGCTTAAAGTCGAAAAGCTGATGGAAGCAGACATTTCCGTGTCGGATGAAGAAATTGAAACATATTATGATGAAAATAAAGATGAGCTGGGTGAGCCGGCGCAGGTAGAAGCAAGTCATATCCTGACAGAAGACAAAGAAACAGCAGAAGAAGTCAAAACAAAACTTGATAATGGAGATGACTTTGCAGAACTGGCAGAAGAATATTCAACAGATACTGCTTCAGCGGAAAATGGCGGGGAACTCGGATTTTTCGGCACAGGAGAAATGGCGGAAGCGTTTGAAGAAGCTGCCTTTGATATGAAAAAAGATGAAATAAGCGAACCTGTTGAAACAGAATACGGCTTCCATATTATTCACGTCACCGATAAAAAAGAAGCTGAAGAACCAACTCTTGAAGACAGCAGAGCAGAAATTGAAGAAACGCTGAAAGACGAGAAGCTTGATGCGAATTATACGACCTGGCTGGAAGAAACAAAGGAAAAATACGATATTAAAAATTCGCTGGCGGATGAGCAGGAATAAATATGCAGACCGGGGAGAAAGACTGGGAGATCTGCTTGATGAAGAGACGATTTGCCCTCCGCGAGATGGAAACACGGCTGCATATTCTAAATGAAGAATTCAAAGTGCTGCACGAGCATAATCCGATTGATCACATGATATCGAGAATCAAGTCCCCGCATGCAATTGAAGAAAAGCTTATTAGGAAAGGATTTCCCGTCACAGAGTCCATGGCAGAAGAGCATATTCGGGATATAGCGGGACTGCGGATTATATGCTCCTTTACAGATGATGTATATCATATCAGCCGTCTTATTGAAGAGCAGACGGATCTTCGTCTTACGCAGAAAAAAGATTACATTGAAAAGCCTAAGCCGAACGGCTACCAGAGTCTCCACTTAATAGTGGAGGTGCCTGTAAACCTGACAACAGCAGCAGAATTTATTCAAGTAGAGGTACAGATCCGGACAATGGCCATGGACGTATGGGCCAGCCTCGAACATAAGATGTATTATAAATTCCGCCATGATGTACCCAAATATCTGCAGGAAAACTTAAGAGAATCCGCTGTAACCCTATATGAACTTGATGAAAAAATGAATACCCTCAAAAAAGAAATCAATATGTTTCATACACTGCCATCGATTCGAATATAAAAAGGAGGTATTACAAATGGGATACTATAAAGAAAAAACAGACGGCCCGTCGAACAATAAAACGAAAAGAGGCTACTTTTTATCCAGTCTCTCCGGACTGGCTGCCGGTGCAGTAATTATGATGGCTGCCGGTCCGCAGATCAGCGGATTGGATGGAAGCGGGGCAGATGCCCAGACCGATGCACAGACGAGCGGACAGACTACAGCAGAGACCGTGTCCTACGATGTGAATTCCGATGTGACAGAGGCTGTTGATAAAACAAGCGATGCCATTGTAGGAGTTACCAATCTGCAGGCTGCCGCTGCACAGAATGGTTTATACGAAGAGAGTGCGGATGCTTCGGAAGATACGGAACAGGAAGCAGGAACGGGCTCTGGAGTTATTTATAAAAAGGATAGCGGAGAGGCTTATGTCGTTACGAATAACCACGTAGTGGAAGGCGCGGATCAGGTGGAAATTACGCTTTCCGATGGAACCAAAAAAGAAGCAGAGGTACTCGGCGAAGATGTATGGACCGACCTGGCTGTGCTGAAAGTAGATGCCAAGGGCATTGATACAGTAGCTGAATTTGGAGATTCCTCCGTACTGAAGTCCGGCGAGCCGGTTATTGCTATCGGCAACCCGCTTGGAGAGCAGTTCTCCGGATCGGTTACGACAGGAGTTGTTTCCGGAACGGAGCGTTCTATTCCAATCGATGTAAATGAAGACGGAACAGCAGACTGGCAGTCAGAAGTAATTCAGACCGATGCAGCGATTAACCCTGGTAACAGTGGAGGAGCGCTGATTAACTCCCAGGGACAGGTGATCGGCATAAATTCCATGAAGATTGCCCAGGAAGCAACGGAAGGAATCGGCCTGGCTATTCCGATTAACAGCGCCCAGCCGATTATCAATGATCTGGAATCAAACGGAGAAGTGGAACGTCCTGCTCTAGGCGTAGCTCTGCTTGATTTAACCTCTCTCCCCCAGCAGTATCAGCAGCAGCTTAACCTGCCGGAAGACAGAACCACAGGAGCGGTTGTACAATCGGTGGAGCCCGGCTCTGCTGCAGAGTCGGCTGGAATTGAAGAGCTTGATGTGATTATCGGAGTGGACGATGAAGAAATCGCAACAATGTCAGAGCTTCGCCAGTACGTATACACAAATAAAAATATTGGGGACGATATAAACGTATCGGTGATTAGAGAAGGCAAAGAAGAACAGCTTACGCTTACACTCGACAGAGGAGAACAGCTTTAATAGAACAAAGACAGCTGGCAGAAGAGGCCAGCTGTTTTCTTTCATTGGATTATCTCCCCCTCTTATGTAACGGTCATAATATATGGTAAGCTGGTACAATCAATATGACGTAATAGAAAAAGTAATGCGAGGTAGGTACAGTGAAGGAACAATCAGCTCAAAATTACGACCAGCTTCTGCACGATTATTTATTATCCCATTCCAATCAGTTAAGCGAAGAATGGTATGAATCGATAGATGACAGTGATCCCTCATCCGTTTACGCCTCTACTGATCCGGAAACAACAAAAAAACTAAAAGAAATGAACACTACATTCATTCAGCAGTTTGTCGAAATATTTAATACGGAAGAAGAAGAATTTTACGAGAAGTTTGAAAAGAAATTTGCGGCTACAGTAAAGGAAGAAGAATACGTTAATACTCCCCTTATTACGCTGCAAAGAGAATTCTCACGCTACCGTGATATGGTTTTAGGATATATTAAATCATTTGTTAAAAGCTATCACGGGGAAATCTCTCAGGAGGAACTTCTTGCCTGGAATGAAAAAGTGACTAAAGCTTTTGATTTTACGATCCAAATGTTCATGCGTGAAGCCATTCAGAAGACAGACCAGCAGCTAAAAGAGCAGGAAGATGTCATTAACGAGCTCAGCTCTCCGGTCATTGTTTTGAAAAAACATCAGGCGCTGCTTCCGCTGATCGGCAATATTGATGCAGCCAGAAGCGAGATCATTGCAGAAAAGACGCTCGAGGAATGCAGGCAGAAGGATATTGAACACTTATTTATTGACCTGTCCGGTGTGCTCAGCATGGACCAGTTCGTCGCACAGAAAGTGATGGATTTGTCTCATGCCCTAAAGCTGATCGGTATTGAAACAATTCTTTCCGGTATGCGTCCGGAAATCGCACAGAAATCGGTAAATCTGGGGATCTCCTTTAAAGAGGTCCGGGTCGTGACGAATTTGAATGACGCGTTATTTTAGAAAAAGAGGGCAGAAAGAAATACCTGCCTCTGTCGATAGCAAAAGGCTGTGTCCAGAGACGCAGCCTTTTCTTTATTTGTCAGGTTCAAGGTCTATTTTCTCATCCGCAGAAGCTTTCTTTTCTATTGTCAGAACAATACGCTGCATGGGAACCCCTCCCATCGGAACCGTGCGTTCTGACAGCCGGTAGAGACTGCCGTCCACCCGGCAGAGCCCGTTTCCTATATATACCGCGTCGCGTCCATCTTCCTGAAGTTTTTTCTCCGCCGCTTTCCCGATATTGGTCATTCCGGTGTGCCGCTCTTCCAGAGTAAAGGAAATACTTTTTTTCCGATAACCCATTAAAAAATTAAAAAACCATAACGCGAAAACAATTACAATCAAAGCGAGAATAAGTTCCAATAAATACACCTCTTTTCCAATGTAGTGAAAAAATAAATGGTTAATTTTACTTATTATACCAAATGAAACAAAGGCTGTTAATGATAATAGGTGGAAGTTGAAAAAAACGTGTCCGGCGGGGTACACTTTACTCGATCTTATTACTTGCCTGCCTTTTCCTGCAGGGGAAAAAGGAAAACAGGTACATGTTATAAATGGCGAATAAAGATAGAAAGCAGGACAGTGAATGCATATAAAGTTCCACGGAAACCAAATGTTCGACTACCTCCAGGTGTTCGGTAAAGAGGCTGGAGAAATTGATTCTATCGTGTTTGACTCCCGTAAGTCGCAGGACGGTTCTGTTTTTTTCTGCATGAAAGGCTTTAACGAGAATGGGGAAACCTTTATCGAAGAGGCGATCAGCAAAGGAACGACAGTAGTTGTAAGCGAAAATGGAAAACGAATGAAGGACTTAAGCAAACAGTATCCCAATCTTACATTTATCGAGGTATGGAACACGAGAACAGCTGCAGCCCAGTTTTCTGCTGCTTTTTATGAAAACAGCTATCGTTCTTTATTTCTAATGGGAGTGACCGGAACGAATGGAAAAACGACCGTAGCCTCTTATATACGCTCTATCTTCAATACACTGGGAAAGCCGACCGGGATGATTGGAACGAACGGTATCTGGTCTTCCAAAGAAAAACTGCCGTTTCGCGGAAGCACCCCGACTACTCCGGAGGCGCCTGATCTGCATAGAATCTTTTCTGAATATGTAAAGCAGGGAGAAGAAGCGGCTGTGATGGAAGTATCCTCTATTGCGCTTGACCAGAAAAGAGTGGAGGGACTTCAATTTAATGTAGCTGTGCACACGAACTTGTCACCGGAGCATATGGAATACCATAAAACGTTCGAGAACTACCGCGAAGCTAAGCTGGAATTATTTAAACAGACCGATAAAGCCGTAGTAAACGTAGATGATGTATTAGGAACGGAAATCCTTTCTGTATGTCCGGGAAAAGTATTAACGTACAGTCTCGATCGGGAGACTGCAGCAGATATTCATGCGTATGCTCTTACACCATCAGATACGGGAACCAGTGCAGTAATAGAAATGGATGGAAATGCCCATAACGTTTTTCTGCCGGTATTTGGTGAATATAATGCAGCCAACGTGCTCGCCGCCATCTGTACTGCCCTGCACGCCGGATATTCGTTAAGCCGTGTGCTGGGCAGCAGAGAAAATAGAACCGGTCGAGGGCAGATTTCAAATAGTATGGGGAAAGCAAAAGCAGAAAATCATTATAGATTATGCCCACACTCCAACGGCGATGGACCAGCTTTTAAAGGAAGCGAAGAAGCAGAATAATGGCCGGCGGATTATATTAATGCTGATGGGATAGGGATACGGGATTTTTCCAAAATGCCCCGAATGGCAGAAACAGCAGAGGGAGAGCAGATCATATTGTCGTTTCTGTCGATCATCCTGGTGATCATGAACCTCAGGTGATTATAGAAAAAGTATTATCCGGTTTTAAGCATCCTGATGATCCTTCCATTCATACCGCCCCAAATAGAAAAGAGGCCGTTCGGAAAGCGTTATCGCTTTCAGAAGAGGAGGATATTGTTCTGTTGACGAGCGGGTGTATAAATGGGGGACAGATTGTAAAAGGAAAATCTATCCCTCATTCTGATGAGCGGGTGATTGAAGAATATTTTGCAGAAAACGGCTGTGATCAGCAGCAATCTATATAAAAGGAGACAGCAGCGCATGGCACAAGAAGCAGAAGTAAACAGAGACGCTATTGTAGCAATGGTGTTTGGTATTTTATCTTTATTTGCACCGGTTATAGGCATTATTTTCGGGGTCATGGCCATTATTTTTGGAAAAAATGCCCGTAAAAAAATCAAAGCAGCCCAGGAAAAGGCATGGCTATGGCAGTTACAGGAATTGTGTCCGGTATCGGCGGCATTTTATTTTCTCTTTATCTCATCACTTTTATGATTGTTCTTGTCGTTCAGGCTTAAAGAAATGTTTATGGGTAGATATGTACAGGGTATAGCAGTAACCATAACTAACTATAAATAAGCAGGGTGATAAAAATGGACAAGTTCGATAACAATCTATTTAACCAGGGAAACATAAGCAATCATATTTTTAAGAACCGCTACATGGTCGGGCCGATGACCAGAGTGAGTTCAGAGGCAGATGGCACCCCGAATGAACGGGTGCATCAATATTATGTGCGCTACGCGAAAGGCGGATTTTCCGCGGTGATTACAGAAGGAACCTATCCGGATACAGCTTACAGCCAGGGCTATGAAAATCAGGCAGGGCTTGCCACTGAAAAGCATAGAGATGCCTGGAAGCCTATTGTAGAGGATATAAAAAACAATGGGTCAAAAGCGATTGTTCAGCTTATGCATGCAGGAGCACAATCGCAGGGCAGCTATTACAATGGAGAAACGATTGCCCCGTCTCCCTACGATCCAGATGCTGAAAAAGTTGGAGCTTACGGCGGGGAAGGGAAATTTCAAAAAGCACGTGAAATGACGCAGGCGGACATTGATGAAGCAAAACGTGGATTCGTCCAGGCTTCGATTTATGCAGCAGAAGCCGGGTTTGATGGTATTGAGCTTCACGGGGCGAACGGCTACCTGCTGGATCAGTTCCTATCAGAGGGCATAAATAAACGTACTGACAAATATGGGGGCAGTGTAGAAAAGCGCCTGACATTCCTATTGGAAACTATTAAAGAAGTGAGAGAAGCTATAGGAGATGACATGGTACTTGGTATCCGTATCTCCCAAATCAAAGTAGTAAACCCGAACCACAAATGGTCAGGCGGAGAAAAAGAAGCCGAAACGATTTTTGGTATACTCGGCAGGTCCGAAGTGGATTACATTCATATTTCTGATGATGATGCCGCAGAGCCCGGCTTCGGCGAAGGAACGATGACGATGGCAGCAGCTGCCAAAGCATACGGCGGTCTCCCTGTTATTACAGCAGGAAATCTGGCAGATCCGGATAAAGCAGCCGGCATGATTGACCGGCAAGAGTGCGACTATGTGGCTGTGGCAAGAGCTGCTCTTGCCAATCCGGATGCTCCTAACCGCATTCAAAAGGAAAGCCTCTTGATGATTTTAACCCTGATGAAATCATGAGTCCCAAAGCATATGTGAAAGACACCGAGCTTTCCAGAGAAATGATTCCAAACGAATAAAGTAAAGCTTCCGCTGCGGCGGAAGCTTTTTTTATAGGGAAAAGGCAGGAAGGCTCATTTACACGTTGAGAGAAAGTAAATAAAATACAAAGGGACAGTAAAGCATGTTCCATGTAGTAAATTTAGGGGTATAAAAGAAAAGGATACTAAGAGAGAGCAAGGCGGGAGAGAAATGATACGAAAGAAAAAGGCTGCAGCTTTTACCGGCGGGATGTTATTCATTATTACGCTGCCGTTTTTGATAATGTTTTCTATTAATGTACTGGTTGATCCGCTTTGGTTTTTCAATCATGAAAACAGATTTAATGAAGTACAGGAAGATTTTGACGAAAGACAGCAGAAGGTCAATCGTGTCGCTTTCGCCGGAGAAGAGTTCGATACTCTGCTTATCGGCAGCAGCCGCGTGACTTATATAGACCAGGGAGAGTTTGGAGAGGAGGACGTCTTTAATATGTCTTCCGGCCATATGAGCCATAAGGAGTACGGTCCTTACCTTGAGTATGTTGAAGAAAAAAGAGGAGAACCGCTGGATAAAGTATATATAGGATTTGATTTTTTTGCGACCTCTGAGAATAAAGGAGTAACTGATCCGGCACCATTTATTGAAAACGCAGAAGACCGGTTTTATCCTCTAAAAGCTTACTTATCGAGAGATATACTGGAACAGTCATTTGACAATGCAGCAGCCTCTGTAAAAAATGAACCTTTTCACAGAAGCTATGACCGTAATAATGCTGGGACGACAGAGAAGCTGGGCTCGGAAGAAACGCAGGAACGAATTGAAGAAAAAGATCAGGACTTCGAAGACGTAACATACGATGACCAGACGTACTCCTATGATGAAAGCTTTAAGGAAGAAATGCAGCAGCTGCGGGAGGCTCATCCGGATACAGAATTTACAGCGTTTACCACGCCGGTTACGGAAGACTTATTTCGTACGATGCAGCAGGAAGGACGAGAAGAAGATTACGAAAAGTGGCTCCATGATATTACGAATGTATTTGGTGGAGTAGAGCACTTTATGTATGTGAATTCCGTGACGGAAAATCCTGATTATTTTTACGATGCCCATCATTATTATCAGACACTTGGTGATTTAATGGCTCATCGGATGGCGGGCGTGGAGGATAACGAGCTTCCAGATGATTTCGGTATTCGTCTCACTGAGGACAATATCGATGAGCAGGTACGACTTTTAAAACAGAATGACTGGAAGCTTGAAGAGTAGAAACGATAATCCGTTCCCGATGTGCAGGAAGAATTCTCCCGGCAGAGGGAGCGTCAATTACAAGTTTACGCCTTCAGCCAAAGGGAATATAAAGAAATAACCAGCAAAAGGGAGGCTGACATTATGGCAGATATCACTTTTGAATATATTGAAACAAATGGCATACGTCTTCATACAGCGACAGCAGGACCTGACGATGGTGAACTGGTCGTCCTGCTTCATGGATTCCCGGAATTCTGGTATGGATGGAGACATCAGATAGACATGCTTGCAGAGCTTGGCTATCGGGTGATTGCCCCGGATCAAAGAGGGTACAATTTAAGCGATAAACCTTCGGGAGTGGAAAACTATACACTAAATAAACTGCGGGACGATATTATCGGTTTGATTAAATACCATCATAAAAATAAAGCAATTATTATCGGACACGACTGGGGCGGAGCTGTCGGATGGCATTTAGCTGCGACGCGTCCGGAATATGTAGAAAAGCTTATACCCATTAACATCCCGCATCCGGCGGTTATGCCAAGGGTACTTGCCAAAGAGCCCCAGCAGTGGGTTAAAAGCTCTTACATGCTCTTTTTCCAAATGGCAGAAACCCCGAGAAAGCTCTGCGCGCAAATGATTTTCTAGCGATGGAAAAAGCGCTGCTTACCTCGAGCAGGGCAGATGTGTTCTCACCTGAAGATATAAAGAAATATAAAGAAGCGTGGAGTCAGCCCTGGGCGCTGACAACAATGCTTAACTGGTACCGGTCTATTTCCAAATCGGTAAAATTACAGGGGGCGGATAACAATATTCCTGTGCCCGTTCAAATTATCTGGGGCGCAAATGACACGTTTTTATCCAGGAATCTTCCTAAGGAGAGTCTTAAACTGTGTATGGATGGAAAGTTTGTTCTTGTAGAAGAAGCGACGCACTGGGTTCATCATGAACAGCCTGACATTGTGAATAGAGTAATTAAGGATTTTCTGGCAGAGTAGCATAATAGCTGACCGGCTGAAGCCGGCCGGCTTTATTTATGCAGTAAACAGATAATTACATAATTTCACATAGCTTTTCAATGTGTCTATGAAACCAAATCAGCTTTCTTCTGGTATATTATAATATTGGTTCGATTCTTCTCTGACAGCTGATACAGGCACTAGTTTAAGAGAGTATAAAAGAAAGCAGCATGTAAAAAAAGAGATAAATGTAATTGGAGGAGCAGCTATGAGCGGTTTACAGCCAACCGTTTCCTTCATTATACCGGCGTATAATGAAGCAGAAAACGTACCGTTAATTCATGAAGAGTTACGGAAAGAATTTGAGTCCTTATCCTATCAATATGAAATTGTTTATATAGATGATGGCAGCAGTGACAATACGCTGCAGGTGCTGCAGGAGCTGGCCGGCTCTTTTAGTGAGGTGTGCTACATTTCCTTTACGAGAAACTTCGGTAAAGAAGCAGCTTTGATTGCCGGCCTGGAGCACGCTAAAGGAGAAGCTGTGATTATTATTGACGCTGATCTGCAGCATCCGGTGTCCCTGATTCCGGATATGCTTAAAGGCTTTGAAGAAGGGTACGACCAGGTCATAGCCCAGCGCAATAGAACAGGCGATTCTAAAGTACGTACCGGCCTTTCTAATATTTACTATGTATTAATGAACAAGCTGGTAGATGTAGACCTTAAAAATGGTATCGGTGATTTCCGTCTGTTGAGTCGGCGCGCGGTTGATTCTATGCTGGAACTAAAAGAAGGCAATCGTTTTTCCAAAGGTCTGTTCTCATGGATCGGATATGACCAGAAAATTATCCACTATGAAAATGTGCAGCGCGCCAGCAGGGCGAAACAAAATGGTCCATGTCGAATCTGGTTAACTATGGAATCGATGGAATGATTTCTTTTAATCATAAACCGCTGCGTATCTGCTTGTATGTCGGGTTATTTATTCTAATGCTATCCCTTGTGTACATTACGATTATGTTTGTCCAGGTTTTTAGCAATGGTGTGAGCGTGCCGGGTTATTTCACGACGATTTCAGCCGTACTCTTCCTCGGAGGCCTTCATTTATTCAGCCTTGGAGTAATAGGTGAATACATCGGCCGGATTTATTACGAAGCCAAGCAGCGTCCGCATTATCTTGTCCGCGAAACAAACACAACGAGGAGACATAAGAAATGAAGCGTTTCAACACAGAGTTCACTCGTTTTGTCCTTGTCGGCGGCATGAACACGTTTAATTTTATGTCGTATTTTTAGTCTGCCATAACCTTTTGTCCTTTCACTATATGGTGTCACACATTCTTGGTTTTATTGTCAGTCTGGTGATTTCCTTTTTCTTGAATACGTATTTTACGTACCGGGTAAAGCCGACGCTCTCAAAGTTCCTGCAGTTTCCGATTACCCAGTTTGTTAATGTAGCTGTGTCCTCCACGCTTGTATTTATCTTTGTGGAATGGCTGCAGCTGAACAGCAATGCAGCACCGCTCTTCGCTGTTATTTTCACCATCCCTATCACGTTTATTGTTACTGGAAAAATACTAAAAAATAACGGTGGGCCTCTATGACTAACAAAAAGAAAAATAATTATTTTAATCGCTGCTGCCTTTGCCGCTGCTTTTTTCTCTCATTTCTTCTTTCTAAGGGAATGGTGGAACGACAGCTATATGCTTGGCCCCAATGACGGTTTGAATCAGGTAGCACCCTTTAAAGCACTGTTATATAACGAATACACAAGCGGGAATTTCTTTTATTCCTTTTCCTTCGGAATGGGTGCAGGTATATACAGCCAGCTTGGTTATTACTACTCTACCAATCTGGTGTACCTTTTTTCTGTTGCCGTTGTATTTTTGCTTGATACGATAGGGATTATCGATTCCCCGGATGCGCTGTTCTGGGCCCAGGCGAACGTATGGATAAGCGTAATACGAGTGACCGTAATTATTTTAATTACTACAGCAGTCTTCCGCTACATGAAAATTCAGACAGTCCCAGCTTTTGTGGGGGCTTCTTTATATGCCATCAGCGCTATTTACTTCCGGCACGTGGTTTTTTGGGAATTTTTTGCGGATGCTTTGTTATGGGTGCCGCTTCTCGTATTAGGAGTAGAAAAAATTATTCGGGAAAAACAGCCGGCCTGGTTTGTTGTTGCCGTTGCACTGACAGTTTTCTCTAACTTCTACTTTGCCTATATTAACCTCATTTTTATCGGTATTTATATTCTGGCCAGATGGCTGATCCGTTTGGAAAGAATGAAGCGCCGCTTAAAAAGCAGTTTAAAACATTATACGCTTGGCGGGATTCTTGGCTTTGGAATGGGATCTCCAGGCTTTATTCCGGCTGCTTACGGTTACTTTAATAACCACCGGCCGCCCTATGAAGACAGCATACCGCTGTGGGATTTTTCCGACAACATCCTATTTACAAGCCTGACGCTGCTGCTTCCTACTATCTTTTTGCTTTTTGTATGGATAGGGACCTTCTATAAAATAAATTGTTCCTTCTGTTTGCCTCTATTAGTTTACTATTAATTATTCTGCATTTCAGCCCGCTTGCCGGCAGTTTATTTAACGGTTTTTCTGCACCGAGAAATCGTTTTGAGTACCTTGCTTCTTTCACAATAGGAGGCATGACAGCTGTCGGTCTGCAGCTTTTGACGAAAGTGAAGAGAACCTGGCTGGTCACGGCAGGTATTCTGGCTATCGTGATGTATATATTTATGTATGTGACGGGCGATGTGGCAGACAGTGATACGAACCAGGGGGTTTTGGTGCTCATTCAGGCTTTTGTCATAGCACTGGTTTTCGTGCTGTTTGGCTGGTTCCGCAAACCGGCTCTTGGCTACACGCTGCTTGCGGTTATTATGATTGGCAATATCCTGGTATTAAATAACCACCAGCGGATTGAGTTTCACGAAGGAAATAACGTGGATCAGGTTACACGTGAATATATGCTAAGTGAAGATTATATGAATGAGGAACAGATGAATTTGATTGACCGTCTCCAGGCTCAGGACGAAACAACGATGCCGCGCCTTGATTGGAGAGGAGAGGATACGAGAAATAATATTCCTCTTGTGCAGGAATTTTACGGAACAAGTGCTTACTCGAGCATTCAAAATCAAAATATGCTGTTTTTATATTATGAGGATCTGGAAATTGATATGGAAAGTGAAAGTGTCAGCCGCTATTCCGGCTTTGGCGACCGGGCGAATTTGTACAGCGACCTCCGCGGTAAGTATCTGATGCACGCTAAAGAGGAGGAAGAAGTCGTTCCGTATGGTTTTGAGGAGTTCATGGAAAGTGAAAACTATGTAATCTATGAGAACACAAATGTTCTGCCCTTTGTTCAGACGTCGAGTACTATTTATGATAGAGAAGACGCGTTGAACCGTTCGATTCCAGAACGGGAGCAGGCCATGCTGTCAGGTATTATATTAGAGAATCCCGCCGAGAATGCCGAGATTCCTGACGACAGCCCCGACATTCTGGAAGAAGCAGAAGTTGTGCCGGTGAATGGTGAGTATAATGACGGCCAGCTTACTGTTACAGAAGAGGAAGGCGGTCTTGATATTGTTCTCGGGGAAGAGTCTGAAACATGGGAAGATCTATATGTCTCCTTTTACCTTGAGAACAATGATCGAGATGCTCCTGGTTTTCTGCTCGACGTTAACGAATTCCGGACGGATCGGAAATCTCATAATTCCTTGTACCGGACAGATGTAAATGACATTACCATCCGGGTGGAGAGTACGGATACTATATCTATCCGCATTCCTGAAGGCAGTTATACACTGGACAACCTTGCGCTTGCCGGAGAAACCTACGAAACGCTCGAACAGGCTGCAGCCTCTGAAACTCATGAAGATGAAGAGGTGAGCATAAAAGGAAATCGAATGGAGCTTGAATTTAACAATTCAGAAAATGATACGCATTTAACGCTGCCGGTTCCTTATGAACTGGGATGGGACGTTAAAGTAAACGGAGAATCAAAGGATGTACTGGAAACAAACTTTGCTTTTCTCGGCACAGAGATTGAACCGGGGGATAATACGATTGAATTTGTCTACTACCCGCCATTTTTCCGATTTACCTTTGTCGTGTCCGTTATTGCTTTTGTTGTTACGGCACTGTGGGGAATCTATAAATGGAGACAAAAAAGAACAGTAAAGAACCTTTCCGCTATTAAGTGGAAAGGTTTTTGTCTATTCCGAAAAGAGAGTATACTGGGTACAAGACGCACGAACAGGAGGGAGTTCCATGTGGAAAAACGCCCAGCATATGGCGTGGTTTATTGCCGGACTTGTTGTTATATTAAGCATATTTCGTCCGGGCTACGTCAATTATTTATGGATGGTTCTCATCGTTGCGATTGCTCTTGTCATTCAAGTGCTGTACTGGTACAAAGAAGGACGGTATGAAGAACACACCTAGTCAAAAAACCGGAGAGGTATTATAAAGAGTCTTCCGCCCGCTGCAGATCGCTGATATTCCAGCCGTAGCTCTGCTGAAAATGCGGATAGTCCGTAAAGCCCTGCCAGTCGCCGCCCCATTCCAGTCCAAGGTCTTTTCCTATCTCTCCGACTTCTTTATAATCGGCGGTACCGCTGTTGTTTCCATCCCGCTTGACATCCCAGTGGATTTCTCCATCTTCATCAAGTACGGCAAAGTCAAAGGCAAGACCATAATTATGATAGGATTCTCCTCCACGGGCACTTGTTACAATCTGGCCGGGTTCGGTACGGCCCTGCGCATACAGCGCATCCTGCTCTTCTTTTGTACGATATTCCTCTGTAATAACGATATCTATTCCTCTTGCACCGGCCCGTCGGATGATACGGTCTCTTTTCTCCTCCACACTCGGGTGCAGTCCATTTAATTCTATAATCTCTTCAGCTGATACTTCAGGCTGAAAAGGATTTTCTGTTATTTCCATCAAGTCGGTGTTATCCACAAAGAACAGCACAGCTAATATGAAGACACCTGTCCATAGAATGGTTAAGCCAAAACTCCATTTCACTCTACATAAGTCCTTTCCTTATAAACTTCCTTGAATATATAATGATTTTTCCTTTTTTGTCAATAAAAGCACCAGTCTCCGGATATCTGCTAAACTATATACAGGAGGGGATAACATGAATAAATTTGATATGCATACCCATCATTATCGCTGCGGCCATGCCAAAGGAACGATGGAAGATTATATTAAAGCGGCGTTGGATTCAGGTCTTCAGGTTATTGGCATCTCTGATCATTCTCCTTACTTTGCCGAAAAAACAGATCATCCTTATCCACACATTACGATGGCAGCAAGCGAATTTGAAGAATACATAAAGGAAATAGAAGCGTTGAAACAAAAATATAAAGGCCGGATTGATGTGCTGGCGGGGGTGGAATCCGATTATTTTCCAAAAGCTGCCTCGACGTACAAGCATGAGTTTGCTAAATATGAGCTTGATTATCTTATCGGTTCGGTTCATTTTGTAGAAGACCAGAATATTTTTAATAAAGACCGCTGGACGGGAATGACAGACGAAGAAATGCTCCGTGTGAAAAATGAATATTATCATTTAATTCAGCAGTCAGCGCGCAGCGGAATGTTTGATATTCTCGGTCATATTGATGCTTTAAAAGGATACTTCCCTTACATCTCCGAGCTCTATACTCCTGAAGTCGAGCAGACGCTCAAGGTGATTGGGGAAACAGAAACGGCGATCGAAGTAAATACGTCTGGAAAAATGAAGTACTGCGGAGGGTGGTATCCTTCTGCTGGTATATTGGAAATGGCCTGCCATTACGATGTGCCGGTAACATTTGGATCAGACAGCCATGTGCCGGAACGCGTAGGTGATGAATGGGAAGAAGTCCGGCAGGTACTAAAAGAAACAGGCTTTAAAGAATGGCGCTACTATAAAAACAGAAAACCGGTCATTCAGGCATTGTAGGAAATGCGTAACGTTCTATTCCTCTCTTTTTAGAAAGAAAGGTTTTAAGACTCCTGCTTGGAAGGGTATACAAAACTATAATACATACTAATAAAAAGGTGGCTGAATCTATGGAAAAGCGTGCATTGCAGACAATCGGTTTTGTTGGTCTAGGAGTAATGGGAAAAAGTATGGCAGCGAACTTAATGAAAGCAGGATATACGCTTTACGTATTTACCCGGACAGAGGAAAAAGCAAAAGACCTGATTACAGAAGGCGCTTCGTGGGTTCCAACAGTCAAAGAGCTGGCGCAGCAGGTAGATATCGTCATTACAATGGTCGGCTATCCTTCGGATGTAGAAGAGGTGTATTTTGGAGAAAACGGAATTCTGGCCGGCGCTGGTTCGGGAAGCTATGTCATTGACATGACGACGTCCAAACCAAAGCTTGCCCAAACTATTTATGAGCAGGCTAAAGAGAAAAATATCTACTCCATTGATGCGCCGGTATCCGGCGGAGATATCGGTGCAAGAGGAGGCACGCTTGCTATTATGGCGGGCGGAGATAAAGAAGCATTTGATGCGCTTAAAGATGTATTTGAAGCAATGGGATCAAATATTAGATGGCAGGGCGGGGCAGGGGCAGGACAGCATACGAAAATGAGTAATCAGATCGTTATCGCTTCTACAATGATGGGTGTGGCTGAGGCGATGGTCTATGCTAAAGCTGCCGGTCTCAACCAGGAAGAGGTGCTTGAAAGTATCGGTACTGGTGCTGCCTCCAGCTGGTCTTTGACAAACCTTGCTCCAAGAATGATAAAAGGAGATAATGCCCCGGGATTTTATGTAAAACACTTTATTAAAGATATGGGAATAGCGATTGAATCAGCTGAAGAGCTTGGCATTGAGACACCGGGACTCCGGACCTCTAAACAAGTATACGAAGCGATGGCAGAAGCAGGCGAAGAAGACAGCGGCACGCAGGCTATATATAAATATCTGCTGTCCCGGTCGTAAGAACACGCAGTAAAAAGGCAAAAAAAAGAAGCTTCTTCTGATGTTTCATAGAAAGAAGCTTCTTTTATTTCACAATTACTCGTGTACATCATAACCAAGTGAATTCGCTACTGTTTTACGTTCAGTAGGAATAACTAGAAATGTTACCCCGTTATCATTAGAAACGATAATATGATTCGGCTTAGCTGCCGCCTCTGCTTCTTCTAAAGATTTAAACGGTTCTTCCGTAGTTGCTTCCATCTTTTGAGCTGTTGTTTCTTCATTTGCCATTGTGTCATCCCTCCTCTTTAGGATGTGTACCCGTTTTTAATGAAAATAAAAAGGAAAAGGAGAAATTCCGTGAAAAATTCTTATTTTATTACAGGTTTTCCGGGCTTTGTAGCTGGAGCCCTGCTTCGCGAGCTTATGAAAGAGAAGCCGGATACAGAATCAATTTACCTTCTCGTTCATCCGGAAAAGCTGGAAGAAGCAGAAGATAAAGCAAATGAAACAGCAAAAGCACAGGCCTTTCCACGTGGCGCCATTCAAATCGTTTCCGGCGATATTACTAAATCGGGTTTGAATATAGATTCAGCGTATGAAAAACAAATAAAAGAACAGGTGACCCATGTTTTTCATCTTGCAGCAGTATACGATTTGTCCGTTTCCTACCATCATGCCTATTCGGTCAATGTAACAGGCACAAGAATGGTGAATGACTGGGTGAAGGAGCTCCCGCATCTAAAACGTTATACGTATTTCAGCACGGCTTACGTAGCTGGAAAAAGAGAAGGAAACATTTTTGAAACGCAGCTTAATGAACAGCAGTACTTTAAAATAATTATGAACAAACGAAATTTCAGGGTGAATTTCTTGTAGAAAAAATGATGCGGGGAACCGTTCCTGTAACGATTATACGTCCTGGTATTATTATGGGTAATTCTGTAACGGGGAAACGGATAAGTTTGATGGATTTTATTATTTAATAAAGGCAATGCGTAATCCAACCCAGGCAGCTTTTCGAGGATATACGGGAAGCGGGGAGGCGGAAGGGAACTTCGTGCCAGTCGATTATGTCGTCCGGGCTTCGCTTTACCTGGCCCATGAAGCAAAGGGAGAGAATCATACGTATCACCTGACGGATCCAAATCCTTATAAGATGAAAGAGATTCAGCGTATGCTTGCGCTTGAAATACATGGCAGAGAACCAAAGCGTAAAGTTCCGATAAGTTTTCTTCGTATGCTCTTATCTACAGGATCCTTGCGAAGAAAGCTGGGCATTCCGAAAGAGACATTGGATTACTTTGAATACAAAGCATCGTTTGATACAAGAAGAGCCGCCCAGGATCTGGATGGGTCAGGTATTGAATGCGCAGACTTAAAAGAAAGAATCGCCCCTGCTGTTCAATACTTCGAACAGAATCAGGACGATCCCTCCAAATTTCCTTTTCTTCGCTAAGTTTGAGAACGATCAATAACAGGAGCGGCGTGAGGCGGCTGATAGGAACGCATGCCGGCCAGCAGTGCTGCTGCATCGTTATCATGAATAAGCATGGATCGTTGGCTTTCTTCGAGAAAGCCTTCTTTCTGCATGTGAACAAACAGGTTTAGGAAATGGTCATAGTAGTGATCAACATTCAACAGGGCTACTGGTTTTCGGTGTGCACCAAGCTGAGCCCAGGTGAAAACTTCCGCTAATTCTTCCAGCGTACCGGGACCACCCGGGAGAGCAATAAATCCATCAGCAAGCTCTTCCATTTTTGCTTTTCTTTCATGCATGGATCCTACTACAAGAAGCTCACTCAACCCTTGATGGGAAAGCTCTCTCTGTTCCAGCATCTGCGGGATAACGCCAATAACCTTTCCACCTTCCCGAAGCGCACTGTCCGCCAGGGCCCCCATTGTTCCGACAGAAGCACCGCCGTACACTATGTCGATGCCTTCCTTTGCCAGAAGTGATCCAAGGACGGAAGCGGCTTCTTTATATTGTGGGCTGTTTCCCATTCTGGAGCCGCAGAATACGGCAATTCGTTTCATTGGAAAAACTCCTCATATTGTATTTACGACATGCTATCTGCCTGGTTTGTTCGATTAAACTTAGGTTTATCATAAGCTTATTCCTGCTGTTGTGACAAGCCCGGATACATGAAAAAAACCGGCCCCGTTTACTTTTGCAGGCCGGCTGAATGAATTTAGAAAGAAATGGAGTCGTTTGACTTGCCTGCAAAGTAGTTGGCTTCAATTTCTAAAGGAGAAAGCGGTTTGCTGAAATAAAAACCTTGAATATCCGAGCAATGATGGTCTTCGAGATAGGAAACCTGTTCCGCAGTTTCCGCCCCTTCCGCTGTAATAGATAGGTTAAGATGACGTCCCATTGCAATAATAGCGCTGGTGATTTTTTCGGTTCTTGGATCAGAGTGAATGTCTTTAATGAATGAACGGTCGATTTTTTAACCGCTGAATGGGAAATTCTTTTAAATAAGAAAGCGAACTGTGCCCGGTGCCGAAGTCGTCAATAGACAACGATACCCCAAGATCCCTGAACTTGTTTAAAATACCTATGGAACGATCCATATGATCCATTGTCATGCTTTCCGTGACTTCAAGCTCGAGCAGGGATGGAGAAAGATCGTAACGCTGCAGCATGGCAGCTACATAATCAACAATATCGTCGGATTGAAACTGTTTGGGTGAGAGATTGACAGATACCTGGATAGGGGTGCCTGCCTCTTCCCACTTTTTCGCCTGAGCGCAGGCCATATCAAGAATAGCTTCCCCTAATGGAATAATCAGACCGGTTTCTTCAGACAGCGGGATAAACTCACCGGGGCTTTTGATTTCACCTGATTTTGTTTTCCAGCGCACCAGTGCTTCCACACCAACCATAGTACGATCGGTACAGCTGATCTGCGGCTGATAGGCAAGAAAAAACTCATTGTTTGAAATGCCGTGCTTCAGCTCCTGCTCCCGTTCAAGCATGGTTTCCGTTTTTAAAGAAGGCTGGCATGGTAATACGCATAGTTGCTTTTACTTCTCGATTTGGCTGCGTACATAGCAATATCTGCATGCTTCATTAATTCATCTGATGTTTGTCCATCTTCGGGTGCTGCGGCAATTCCTATGCTTAGAGAGGTATACAGGCTGTGGCCGAGAACCTGGATCGGCTGCTCGAATGCTTTTATGATGCACTCCGCCACTTCAGTCGGATAATTATCATGCTCTATCATGGGCAGAAGGATCGTGAATTCATCACCACCAAGCCGGGCTAGAACAGCTGTGTCATCAATACAGTCCTGAAGTCTCGCTGATGCTCCTTTCAGCAGCAGATCTCCTACAGAATGACCGAGCGAATCATTGATCATCTTGAACCGGTTGAGATCAAGAAAGAATAAAACGGTTTTCTCGTTAGATGCAGCCAGCGTCTGTTCAATCTTGTTGACGAAAAAGCGCCGATTCGGCAGGCCGGTCAGCTGATCGGTATAAGCAATAGCGTGAATTTCCTCTTCGGCCTCCACCTGGGCAGAGATATCCCTTACTATTCCGTGAATGCCTTCTAGTTCACTGCCCAGATACATAGGAATTAAGGTTGTGTTCAAATGAACGGGTTGATCGTTGGATTGAATAATAGAATCAAAGCTGGCAGGTTTTTCTTCTGAAACTACTTTTCGAAACTGATAGGAGACATGATCTATTTCTTCTCCGGAAAACACGGAGGACAGGTTAACATATTTCCACTTATGTTCAGGAATGCCTATCAACCGGGAGCCGATTTATTCATTTTCGTAAATCTGCCTTGAAGGTCAGTCGTGAAGATAGCGTCGATACTATGATCGAG
Source organism: Sinobaca sp. H24 (assembly GCF_023845525.1). Classification (NCBI taxonomy): domain Bacteria; kingdom Bacillati; phylum Bacillota; class Bacilli; order Caryophanales; family Sporolactobacillaceae; genus Sinobaca; species Sinobaca sp. H24. Next base: position 283,150 of record NZ_JALBWT010000001.1, on the reverse strand, counting down.
CAGCGACTGATAACGGTGCTCGTTATCAGAGAGCATGGCAGTCTTGTAAGCAAGGCGCTTGTCAGTAAAAGCACCAACGACAAAAAACACTGAATCATCACAATAAAGATACTTACGATAATAGCAGTGGTCATTAAATCAATGCCGCCGGTATGAACGTGGTTCATTTCGCCTGTAAAGGAGGCAGCGTTCATTCCAATATAGTGCATGCCGCTTATCGCAATACCCATTACCAACGCACTTAATAATTTATATAAAAATAAGGTGAATGAAGTATCTTTCATAGCGAGTTCATAGAACATTTTCATAGCAGTCATAGAAGCAAGAACAGCTACGAGAATAGATAAAGCGAAAAGGAAATGATCATATGAGATCGTAACGCCTTCCATTGCGGCCATTCCAATGTAATGCATGGCGGAAATGGAAGCTCCCATAAATAAACCAGCAACAAAAGGCGTCGGATATTCAATCTGGATTTCAGGTTAATAGTAAAAAGGCGATAAATGACCCGACATAGGCTGCAGCAAAAGACAAAAGCATCATCCATGGATTGTACATCATAGGCATGTCCATTTCGAACGCCACATGCCGACAAAATGCATAGACCAAATGCCAAGACTCATGACAAAAGAGCCCACGTACAGCCAAATTCTTCGCTTCCATCCGCTTGAATGAATGACCCGTGAAGTTAAATCCAAAGCGGAATAAGCCGCAAAAGAAGCAATAAATATAGATAAAAGGACAATCCAATAGTTGTATGAGCCAGTGAATGCTTCCATAATCCCCCGTACATAATGAAGAATAGCTGTTTTTTATTATATCGACATTTTTTGGAAATTTTCAATTTTTTTAGGTAAAAAGTATTGATACTAAAGTTTTAACTTTTTTAATAATACTGCTGCCAAACATGAACTGCAAGTCATTTGCTTTCAGTAAAAGCAGGATGCTGTCTAAAAGCTGTTTTTCTTTTTATACTTAACAGAATAATAAAGAAATGAGTGACTGCCTCTATGGAACCAAAACTGTTAAAAATGAAATGGAAAAAAGCATTTTTTGCCCACTGGGACTGGGACCCGTCGGATGTCGAAGCACGTCTGCCCAAAGGACTTCAGCTGGATACATTTAACGGAAGGGCATATTTGGGAGTAGTGCCTTTTCTTATGGAGGATATTCGATTAGCCGTAATGCCCTCTGGAACGGGGCTTGCTTTTCCTGAGCTCAACCTGCGCACGTATGTCACGTTAAATGGAGAGAAAGGTGTTTATTTCTTTAATTTGGATGCTTCATCGGCCCTGGGCGTCTACCTTGCGAGAAAATTATTTGCGATTCCTTATTATCAGGCGGACTTTTCTGTGTCCACTGCGCAGGAATCGATCCAGTTTGCCCACAAACGAAAAATACGTCTACAAGATTTGATGCTGTCTACAAAGGAGATAAACAGATTTTTTATGCGGAAAAGGAAGCCTGGAACATTGGCTGACAGAACGATATATTTTCTATACGAGCCGGGGCAGAAACGGCTTATTTGAAGGCCGGATTGCCCATAAGCCCTGGCCGTTGCAGAGAGGAAGCTGGAAAGCCGTGCAAAATGATTTGTTTCGGGCCAACCGTTTCGCAGAGCCCTCGTCTGTTCCTCATCTTCTGTACAGTGGAGGCATCGACGTCACGGCTTCACGGTTAATAAAATTAAACAAAAAATGAGTGTCCAATAATGGGCACTTATTTTTTTGTCATATTATCTGCCATAAGAATAAGAACGAAAAGACGATACTTTCGCCTTTCCAGCCTATGGGAAACGAATATTCTTTTTTCACTGGATTTAATAACTAATAAAACATAATTTTTTTGGATAATATAAACAATGATTGTCTGAAAAATTCGACTTATACTTACGTCAACTAATGAAAGACGGGAGTGAAGTCGATGCTTGCAACATGTCAGGTAGATGAAAAACAGCTCTGGGATGAATTAATGGCCTTCCGGCAGATAGGACGGGCAAAGGCGGAATTACAAGACTGGCGCTGTCAAACGAAGATATGGAAGCGAGAGGCCGCCTGATTGAATATATGAAAAGCGGGGCTGCAGGTCCGGGTTGATGAAGTAGGCAATATTATCGGAAGACTTGAAGGAAAGGTCCCGGTGCTCCGGCAGTTATTGCCGGTTCTCATATTGATACAGTTATAAATGGCGGGCCCTTTGATGGGAGCCTTGGAGTCATAGGTGCTGTGGAAGCGGTAAGAGCTTTAATAAAAGCGGGAATTTCAATGAGTCATCCAATAGAGGTAATTTCTTTTCAAGATGAAGAAGGCGTTCGTTTTGGGGCCGGATACACTGGCAGCAGAGGAATGTTTGGAAAGATCAGCGAGGATACATTGAATCTTAAAGATGACCTGGGAAGACATATAAAGAAGCATATGAGCAGGCAGGTTTTAATCCTGCTGAATTTCATAAAGCTGTCCGGGCTCCGGAAGAGGTCAAGGCGTATATAGAAATGCACATCGAACAAAGCCGGCAGCTGGAAGAAAAAAACCTTTCAGTAGGCGTTGTAAAAGATATTCAAGGGCCATTATGGCTTTCAGGTAAAAGTAAAAGGAATGGCTGATCATGCAGAGCTACGCCAATGGATATCCGCTCAGATGCAGCTCTTGCTATGGCTGAAGTGATGATGGAGGTGGAACAGGCTGCTGTAGATGAAGGCGGTGTCGGTACAGTAGGGAAACTGAAAGTATATCCGGACGGGATTAATATTATTCCGGCGAAGCAGCTTTTTCCATTGATTTCCGTCATACAGATACAGCTAAAGAGAGCGTATGCTCTCGCGTGTAAAGCAGTGCTTTCAAGCACAAGAGAAAAAGCGGAGCGTACATATAGAACACCACATAACGAAACAGGTGGAGCCTGCTTCCTGCACCGGAGAGATAGAAGAGCGATTGCAGAAAGCTGCGTGTCTGCTGGCCTTCCGGTATATGAAATGAACGGTGCCGGCCATGATGCATTAATACTTGGAGAGCACGTACCTTTTGGAATGATTTTTGTCCGGTCCAGGCAGGGGATCAGCCACCATCCCGATGAATGGAGCGACGAGGCAGACTGTATTGACGGCGCAAATGTGCTTCTGGAAACGATGCGCAGGCTCGCAGAATAAGAGGAGGAATGAAGATGATGCAAGGATTACACATACCACAGCGCACAATCATGACACCAGGACCTGTTGAGGTTCATCCCCGGGTAAGACAGGCGATGTCCAACCGCATGCTCGGCAGTTTGATCCGGCGTTCACTTCCATTATGGACGAGACAATGGGAAGGCTGCGGAGGCTTTCCAACGAAAAATAAATGGGCTTTTCCAGTAGACGGGACATCAAGAGCAGGGAAGCGGTTATGTGCAGCTTAATTGAGCCGGACGATAAAGTATTGATTCCCATCTTTGGACGGTTTGGCTATTTGATGGCAGAAATCGCAGAGCGCTGCGGAGCTGAAGTGTTCCGCATGTATGCGAATGGGGCACAATCTTTGACCCTGACGATGTCATTGCGAAATAAAAAAGGTTCAGCCTAAAGTAGTCGGTATGATTCACGGCGATACATCCACTGACGGGTACAGCCTTTGGAAGAAATCGGTAAAGCCTGCCGCGCCGAGGATGTGCTGCTTGTAGTAGATGCTGTAGCAACTGTAACAGGAATGGACGTAAAAACAGATGACTGGTGCATTGACGCAGTTATCGGCGGCACACAAAATGTCTCTCTGTGCCATCCGGGCTTGCTCCATTAACGTATAACGATCGAGTGGAAAAAGTAATAGCAGAACGAAAAAACATTGAGCAGGGTCTGGTACAAAAAAGAAGAACGCCGAATCCGAGAAGAATTCACAGCAATTATTTTGACCTGACCCAGCTTCAGGATTATTGGAGTGAAAGCAGGCTGAATCACCATACCGAAGCAACACATATGATTTACGGTCTTCATGAAGGACTGCAGGTAGTACTGGAGGAAGGCCTCGAAGAAAGGTTCAACAGACACCGTTATCACGAACAGGCGTGACAGCCGGACTGAAAAGCGATGGGACTCACGTTATTTGGAGACCCGGCAGCGAAATTGACAAACTGTAACGTGCATTAATATTCCTGAAGAATAGATGGAGATAGTGTAAGGGATTTTCTGCTGCAGCAGTTTGGTATTGAAATTGCTTCTTCTTTTGGCCCGCTGCAGGGAAAAATATGGCGGATCGGCACGATGGGCTACAGCTGTCGTCAGGAAATGTGCTTCAAGTGCTGATGGGACTGGAGGCTTCTCTTATTTATGCAGGAGCGTCTGTTAACAAAGGTGAAGCAGCAAAGGCAGCGCTGGATATTTATACAAAACAAAAACAGCCGTCATTGGCTTAAACCAAGGAGGATTTATTTATATGCAGTCAGCTAAAAAGCCAGGACCCTCTTCTGAAAAAGATATAGAAACGTCCGGTTCTCCGAAAAAAGGAAGCCGGTTCTCCTTCCCGCATATATACGTTATCCTTATTTTGTTTATCGCATTATGAGTTTAGCTTCTACATTGTTCCCGCGGGGGAGTATGAAACGATAGAAGGTCCAGGCGGTCGCGGAAATGATAAATGCAGAGGAATTTTCCTATATTGATGCGCCGCTATCGGCATCATGGATTTTCTGACTGCCATCCCGCAGGGGCTGATTGATGCAGCACCAGTCGTCTTTTTTCACCTTTATGATTGGTGGAGCGTTCTATGTTTTTAAAGAGACCGGCCTGATCCAATTTGGCGTGCAGTATTTAACTACTACATTCGAGCACAGAAGAAAATTAATTATTCCTATTCTAATGGTAGTCTTCTCCATGATAGCGGCGTTTGTAGGGACGCCCGACTAAGTTTGGTATACATACCGATTCTTATTCCGCTGATGATTAAACGGGGCTACGATAAAATGATGGCAGCCGGTGTAGCGCTGATTGCTACATCTGGAGGATTCCTGGGCGCTATTACCACCCGGGAACAGTTGGACTCTCCATCAGATTGCGGATCTGCCTATGTATTCGGGGGCGGCATACCGCTTCCTCGTGCTTTCCTTCATTATTCTGGCCGGTGTTTTATTTCTGCTCCGCTATGCAAAGAAATTGGAGAAAAATCCAGAAATAGCGGCGGCAGAAGCAGAAGAGTTTCGGAAGCACAATGATATGCAGGAAGAAAAAATAACCATGAACACTTAGACAAAAAATTGCCGGTATACAGCCCTGGTGATGTTTGCTGGGATGGTCTTTGCAGTGCTGCAGTCAGTGGGATTTCGTGGCGCTTGCCGGATACTTTCTGGCCATGGGAATTCTGGTTGGAATCATTGCCGGAATGTCCGGTAATGAATCAGCGACAGTTTTAACAACGGGTTCCGGAAGTGGTTGATGGGGGCGATGATTATTGGTATTGCCGCGGTGTAGCGGTAGTAATGGAAGAAAGCCAGATCATAGATACGATTATTTTTGCGCTGGCTTCCGAGTCAGTACTATGCCTTCATCTGTAACTGTGGCTCGGGATGCTTGGTACACAGGGATTATTCAATTTCTTTGTACCATCCGGAAGCGGACAGGCACTGATTACGATGGCCTATTATGATCCCGCTTGCTGATATTGTTGGCACTACCCGGCAGACAGCCATTCTTGCTTTCCAGCTTGGGGATGGAATTTTCCAATATTATTTTTTCCTACTTCAGGGTATTTCATGGCGGTGCTTGCTACCGCAGGCATTTCCTGGTGGAAATGGGCAAAGTTTATCATGCCGCTCATTATCGCCTGGTTTTTAATAGGTGCGGTGTTCCTTCTGATCGCTCATGGTATTGAATGGGGTCCTTTTTAAAAGTAAAAAAAAGCGCCTTTCTCCAACAAAAGGGAGAAAAGCGCTTTTTGTCTGTTTATTTGCTGAAAAGGAAAGAAGTTCCTGGTGAATTTTTCTTTCTCTTCGAAAAAAGAGACCATGGCCGCTGTTTTCAAAAGGAACTAAAGTGAAGTCGCTGATGCTCTTTTCGAGCTCCAGTGAAAAATCAAATGGACATATCTCGTCCTTGCGGCCATGCAGGCTTAAGGTTGGAACGTTAATGGATGAAAGGTCGCCGCGTACGTCTTCATCGCGGAGCGCCTTGGCAGAATGAATGGTGGCGTATGAGGAAGCCTCCATGCCAAGGCTGTGGAAATGATGGGCGTAGGCATCGGATACTTCACTTGCAAAGAACATTTTGCGACGAAGTCTTCGAGCATAGCCGGACGATCGGACTGCAGATTGCTGATAATGTCATCTACTCCTGTTTTTCCAGTCCGTGCGGGTAATCGTCGCGCTGGGTAAATACAGGGGCTGCCGGAGCCATGAGGACAAGCTTAGATACTTTTATGGCTGTTGGTCTTGCCATATAACGAATGGCGATCGGACCGCCCATGCTGAAGCCGCCCAAAATAACGTTATCAAGTCCGAGCGCGTCAATGACCTTTTTTACATCATCGGCTTTTGTGTTGTAATCGTACGGGCCAAACGGCTTGTCGGATTTTCCATAACCGCGCAGGTCAATTCCGATAAAGCGGTATCCTTTTTTAGGAAGCTCATTCATTTGGTATTCAAACATCTTGTGATTCACAGGCCACCCGTGAATAAAAACAACCGGCTGTCCTTCTCCGAGGTCTTCAACAAACAGCTGCACATTTTTTTCTACATCTACATAATGTCCCATTTTAAAAACTCCTTCATTTAAATGATTATCATCTCGTATAATATTGCTTACTTACTCATAGTACCCGGCTTACCTATGCATAAAACACTTTTTTATAACCTGGTTGTTGAAATACAGCTGAAGCTCCCTTTAGATAGTATACCGGCGCAGTAAGGCCGGATGCTAAGGAGGATATTACATGAAACATGTTCATTTGATCCCATTCAGACACGAACAGCATGTTCAAGTATCATCGACCATTCCAACCGGTATCGAGCTCGTAGAGGCACCGGTATTGTGGAGCGAAGCAGATCAGGGAAAGCGGCAATGTGATTGCTGTCATCGATACAGGATGCCAGGCACATCCGGATTTGAAGAAGCCGTATTATCGGAGGTCGGAATTTCACGGATGATTTTAGAGGAGATCCGGGAAATTATAACGATAATAACGGACACGGAACACATGTGGCCGGGACCATCGCAGCATCGGAAAATGGCAGAGGAGTTGTCGGCGCGGCCCCGAAAGCTGATCTTCTTGTACTAAAAGCCCTCAAAGGAAATGGCAGCGGCCAGATGGACTGGATTATATGGGCAGTTGACTATGCAAGGACATGGAGAGGAAGCCAGGGCGAAAAAGTGAGAATTATATCCATGTCCCTTGGCGGTCCGGAAGACATTCCTGATCTGTACCGAGCCGTAGTAGATGCAGTGAATGCCGGTATTTCTGTTGTATGTGCTGCCGGAAATGAAGGAGACGGAAAATATTGATACAGATGAGTTTGCCTACCCGGGAGCCTATAATGAAGTCATTCAGGTAGGAGCTGTTACCTTTCAAAAGAAGCTTTCGGATTTTACAAATACGAATGATGAAATTGATTTAGTGGCGCCTGGTGTTGATATTTTATCCACTTATCTAAATGGAGGCTATGCACGGCCTGTCCGGCACGTCGATGGCTGCTCCCCATGTAGCCGGGGACTCGCGTTATTGATAATATTGCCGAAAAAGGATTCGAACGTACGATTACAGAGCCGGAGCTTTATGCCCAGCTGATCCGCCGCACGCTTCCAATTGGTTACCCGATGACTGCAGAGGGAAACGGCCTGATGTCTCTTGGTCTTGTAAAAGACCTGGGCTAGAAAAACGCCAGTAATACAAAAACAGCCGCAGAGCATATGCTCTGCGGCTGTTTGTTAATTATTATCCAATTTTTTCAAAGGAGTGACTGCGGGTCCTTCCAATATGCTTCCATCATAAGAAAAGCGTGAACCGTGACACGGACAGTCCCAAGACCGTTCCGCATTGTTCCATTCTACGTCACAGCCCATATGCGTACAGGTCGTTGACACCATGTGGGTCCGCCCGTCCTCGTCTTTATAGGCGCCGATTTTTTCCCTTTGGGTAACTAGTGCCCCTTCATCATTTTCCAGTTCCTCAAGCTTTCGATCTTTACGGTGAAGCTGCCGGCTACGAGTTTTCCTACGTCCATATTTTCTTTGAAAAAGGGATAGCGCATCTGCTTTTTTATCTTCGTGCGCCTTGGATCAAACAGATCCGCAAAACCGGTTGTCTTTCCTGCACGAGATCACTCAGCAGTAAAGCGGCGGCAACGCCGTTGCTCATCCATTTGGCATAGCCTGTTGCGACAAAAAACATTCGGCTTTCCGGTAACCGCCGGACCGATATAAGGTACCTTATCCAGCGTGATAAGATCCTGCCGACCAGCGGTATGGAATAGACGTAATACCGAAATGCTTTCCCCGTATTCCCGCAGACGCTCATAGTTGTTAAACGTATTTTCTTTGTTTTTCCCCGCCGTATGGCCTTCCCCGCCAAGAATCATCAGATCGCTTCCATCAGCTGATTTGGCATAGCGAAGCGATTTACCCGGGGAGTCCACACTAAGATACATTCCTTTAGGAGGCTTTTTCTCGGTAGTTACGGCGAGTGTATAAGACCGTTCGGCATGAAGCCTGGAAAAATAAAGCCCCTCTTCGTCATTAAAGGGAAAATGAGAGCTTACGATAACATGCCGGCTGTTGATCGTATGCCCATCCGTTGTTTCAATGGAAGGATTTTTAGATCCCTTCACTTTGGCTGCTCTCGTCTGTTCAAAGATGCGGCCCCCATTTTCTTCGATACTTGGAATCAGGCCGGCAAAAAACTTAACGGGATGAAACTGGGCCTGGTTTCGTATCACTAAAGCGGCTTCTACTGAATAAGGCAGCTCTATTTCATTAAGCGCTTCGCCTCCGTTAATGCCGATATCCTGATATGCTTTTAATTCTTTTTCGAACGTGGAAACATTTTTATTCTCTGTGGTGTATGCATAAGCGTCCTCTGTCGTCAGGTCGCAGTCAATGTCCAGGTCCTCCGCTGTTTTTCGTATGAATGCTAAAGCTTCTTCATTCGCCTCGTAATAAAGACGTGCTTTTTCCAGGCCGAAATTAGTAATCAGGTCATCGTATATAGCACCGTGCTGGGAAGAAATTTTAGCTGTCGTGTACCCGGTCGTGCCATCAAGAATTCGGCCCGCTTCGATTAAGGCTACCTTGACCCCCTGCTTAGACAATAAGTAAGCAGCGGTTAAACCGGTTGTACCGGCTCCGACAATTGTAACGTCGGCTTCGAAATCTTCTGTGAGGACAGGAAATTCAGGAAGCCCCTGAATATCGCGCCAAAGTGATTTAGGGTAACGGGGAACGTGATGTAATGAATCTGCCAAATAAATCCCTCCTGCGTTTTGTATTAGAAAACTGTACCCGATATAGAGAAGTATCACTCCTCTTTCCTTAAAAAGAGTCATGAAAATGGAAGGATTTTGAAAGCGGTTATGCTATAATCGAGGCACATTTACTTAGAAAATGAGGGTCCTATATGAAAAAAACTAGCGGGAATTATTGGTCTCGGCCTGCTGCTTTCGGCCTGCAGCAATAACTCAACAGCAGAAGACGCCATGCAGACATATACAGAGCATTGGAACGAGCAGGGAGTATGCGGAGATGTATACGATGCTGTCTTCAGAAGCGCAGGAAGCCGTAACGGAAGAAGAGTTTACGGCTCAGCATAGAGAGGTGTACGAGACGGCGGGCGTATCGGAACCGGGTATCACCATGCCGGAGTATTCCGAAGAACAGCAGGAGCAATTTGAAGAACAGGCGGAACCGTCTCTTCCGTTTGAAGCAGCGGTAGAAACAAATACCGGCACGGTAGAGTTCGAAGAAGAAGCGTCCTGGCAGCAGGAAGAAATAGAAGGAAACGAAGAGTGGAAAGTAAACTGGGAACCATCTTTTATTCTGCCGGAACTTGAGGCTGGTGAAAGAGTAAGAGAGGAAATAATAGAACCGGTAAGAGGAGATATTCTGGACAGAAATGATAACAGCCTTGCGGTAAACACGACTATTGATCAGGTTGGTATCGTTCCAGGAGAAACGGAAAACGAAGAAGCCGCTGCAGAAGAGCTTGCTGCTCTTCTTGATATGGAGGAATCTGATATTACAGAAGCTTTGGCGGAAGAGTGGGTATCGGAGGAAGCGTTTGTGCCCATTAAAAAACTAACCCCGGAAGAGTCCGAATCGCTTGGTGAAATTCAAGAAGTAGAAGGAGTGCAGTCGCGCGAGACGACAAGCCGCTACTATCCACTCGAGGAGCAGGCAGCCCATTTAACAGGGTATATTGGCAGAATCAGTGAAGAAGAACTTGAAGAACGCGGAGAAGGCTACACCGAAGGAACAACCCTTGGTAAAGCAGGAGCAGAATATATTTATGAAGAGCGTCTGCGCGGTACACCGGGCCGGGCTCTCGTCACAACGGAAAGCGGCGAAGTGATCGCTGAACAGCAGGCGGAAGATGGAGAAACCGTTCATTTATCTATTGATACAAACGTACAGGAAAATCTGTTCGGAGAACTGGACGGTGACTCCGGTACAGCGGCAGCCCTCGATCCTAAAACGGGGGAAACCCTTGGTCTGGTGAGCACGCCGGCCTACAACCCTAACAATTATCTATTTGGATGGCCGGAAGGGGAATACGCGGAACTAAGTGAAGACGAAGGACGTCCTTTTTCAGCTAAATTTAACAGCCTTTATGCGCCGGGATCTACGATTAAGCCAATAACGGCAGCGGTTGGCATGAATCAGGGAAGTTTAGATCCGCAGGAAGAAAAAACAATTACCGGTGAGCAATGGCAGCCGGACAGCAGCTGGGGAGGCTATTCGGTTACACGGGTTTCAGACAGACTGGAACAAGTAAACTTGGAAAATGCCTTAATCACGTCGGATAATATCTTTTTTGCGCAAACCGCGCTGGATACAGGCGAAGAAGCTTTTGCAGAGGGTCTTAGGAACTTTGGATTTGATGAGGAGCTTCCCTATGACTTTCCTGTGCAGCCATCTGCGATTTCCAATGGAGGTCTGGATTCAGATATTCTGCTTGCTGATACTGGTTACGGCCAGGGCCAGATGCTGATGTCCCCACTGCACTTAGCTGCAGCCTATACCCCTTTTGTAAATGAAGGAGATATGCTGACACCACAGCTGGAGCGGCAGGAAGAAGGTTCTGAAGTCTGGAAAGAAAGCATTCTTCCTGAGGAAGGAGCCGATGTGATTACAGAAGGACTCCGCGGCATTGTCGAGAATGAAAATGGCTCTGCCTATGAACCGGTTCGGGAAGATCTTACTATCGCAGGGAAAACCGGTACGGCTGAACTAAAAACAGAGCAGGGAGAAGATGGAACAGAAAACGGCTGGTTTGTTGCGTACGATTACGAACAGGAAGATCTGCTGATCACTATGATGATTGAAAACGTAGAAGATGAAGGCGGAAGCGGATACGTAGTGGAAAAAGTGAAAAATGTATTTGAGGAAAGAGAAGAATAATCTTTTTGTCCATAAAAGAAGGGACTGTCCCAAAAAATATTTTTATTATTTCAAAAGAAAATAAATGAAGAACCTCGCATCCTTGTTACAAGGGACGTGAGGTTCTCTTCACATAGTGGAAATGTGTTTTTTTTAGCTGATTCTTATAAATCATCATGAAAATAACCAGGAGCCGACTCAGGCAGACCAGCCATAGGTGAAGATAAAGAAAGGGTTTCTCTTTAGCTGAGGCATGGCCTGCCGAAAGCGCGCGCCTGGTTGAATTGGCTGCATTTTGTTGGTCACAGGTATTCTTTTGGGACAGTCCCTTTTAAAATCTTTATTGAATAATGTTCTTAACCCGTCCGACGCTTCCGTCTTCAAGACGCACTTTAATGCCATGAGGATGCTGAGGGGACTTTGTTAAAATATCTTTTACAATGCCGTTTGTTGTTTTACCAGTCCGCTGATCCTGCTTCAAAACGATATCCACTTCGATACCAGGAGTAATGTCTTTTCTGGATTGTCCATTTGCCATTCGTATTCCTGCTTTCTATAGTATGCTTCTTCTTATTGTACGGCAGTCAGGCTCTTTTGATAAGGGGAAACAAAAAAGACTCTAATGGGCAGACTGCACGCGAAGCTGGTTTCGATAAAGAAGCATATAGATGCCAAGCGTCGCAAGCACAAGCGTGCCGCATATAATATATACGTAGGAATACGTTACCAGCGAAGCAATTGTTCCAAGTACAAATGAACCGACGGCAATTCCTGAATCAAACAGCATGAAAAAAGTAGCGGTGGCATGGCTTGTACGCTCGGGAGGCGAAGCCTGGATCGCCATTGTCTGAAGGCTTGGCAGAATCGATCCATAGCCCAGGCCGATCAACCCGCCGGCGATAAGCAGCACAGCTGTTGTTGTCACGGTGCTGAGCAGAAACAATCCTGCAGAAAATACGAGAAGGGATGGAACAATAACGTAAGCCGGCCCCGCCCGGTCAAATAATCTTCCTGTAAAAGGACGGGATAAAAGCATAACGGCTGCAAAACAAACGAAGAACAGGTTAACTGCATGAAATAGGTTAATGGCCTCGGCATAGACTGAAATAAAGGAAATAACACTGGCATAGGAAAAGGCTGCTAAAAATCCAATACTGGAAGGAAGAACCGCTCGTTTTTCGATCAGGTCATTTACAGCCAGCTGTTTAAAAACAGGCTGCCGTGAAGGCGTTTCTGCTGGTAGACGAATAAGAAACGTTAATAGAAATCCAAGAATAGAAACGGCTGCCAGACCGCCGAATAAAACAGCATAGGGCACAAAACGGACGGCGGTCAGGGCAATAAACGGACCGGCAACGACCGCTAAATTCATAGACATAATAAAATAGCCCAGGCCTTCTCCTTTTCTGGCAGCAGGAACAAGATCCGCAGCTGCAGCTAATAATACAGTTGTAGCAATGCTGAACCAGATGCCATGAAAGAAACGAAGGGCAAGCAGAAACATCAGATCGTGAGCAAGCAGATACAAAAGCATGGAAAAGGCAAATAACAGAACGCTTACCATCAGCATTTTTTTCTTTCCAAAGCTCTCAATAATTCTACCGGCAAAGGCCCGCGTAATAATGGCAGAAACTAAAAATATAGTCGTAGCAAGACCCGCCTGTCCTTCTGTTCCGCCCAGTTCCTGAAGCACAAAAATAGGCAGAATCGTCAGCAGGGCATAAAAGGCGAGAAATACAAAAAAGTTATTAATCAGGGCAATCCAGAAAGGCTTTGTCCAGATTTTTTCGGACGCGGTGGAGGACACAGGAGCTACCTTCTTTCTTCTACGTATTCGATTTTTTCCAGAAGTGCGGCAAGCTGCTGCTTTTCGTTGACGGACAGCCGGCAGAGCATGTTTCTTTCGTGACGTCTGACGCTTTCGTCCACAGATGGAAAACATGTCAGCGCTTTTTCTGTCAGACTGACGACACGTTCGCGCTTATCAATGCCGGACTGACGCTTTATATGACCGCTTTCTTCGAGCTTCAGAAGCGTGCGGGTGATAGTTGGGGACTCTACGTGCAGGTATTCTGCCATTTCTTTCTGCGTCATGCTTCCATTTTTCTTCAGGCAGTAAAGAAGGCTCCACTGGGAGCTGAACAGGGAGTGTTCCTGAAGCTCAAAATTAATGGATTTCATGGAGAGGCGAACTTTTTGATGCATCAGGGTAAAAATATCGCGGTCGAGCGTAATAATAATCCCATCCTTCCATATAGTTACTTAAGTAACTAATCATTTATCGAGTATAGCTTAAAGAATGGAGGAAAGCAAAAATAGATTCCCACGATAAAAATTGCCCGCGACTGCATTATTCGTAAAAGGTTTATGATAAAATACAAGAGTGAAAACAGCCAAAATACATACAAGGGAGAGATAGAATGAGTAAATTGCTAGTATTCGGCCACAAGAGCCCTGATACAGATACAATATGTTCAGCGATCGCACACGCTGCTTTAAAAAACAAAACAGGAGACGAGGCAGAAGCGGTTAGACTGGGTGAAATAAATGGAGAACACAATACGCACTGGATTATTTCAAAATCGAGGCCCGCGTCTTGTAGAATCGGTTTCCAGTGAAACAGACCGCGTCAGTCTGGTAGACCATAATGAAGCGCAGCAAAGCGTGGATGACCTGGCGGAAGTAAGTATTAAAGAAGTCATTGACCACCACCGCATTGCTAATTTCCAGACATCGGAACCGCTTTACTATCGCGCAGAGCCGGTAGGCTGCACAGCTACTATTTTAAATAAAATGTATAAAGAGTATGGTGTGGAAATCGATAAAAGCACAGCCGGTTTGATGCTGTCTGCTATTATTTCTGATTCCCTGCTTTTTAAATCACCGACATGCACACACGAAGATGTTGCTGCGGCTGAAGAACTTGCTGCTATTGCAGGTGTTGATACGGACAGCTATGGTTTGGAAATGCTTAAGGCCGGCGCCGATATCAGCGGCAAGACCGAGGAAGAATTAATCTCTTTAGACGCTAAAGAATTTTCCATGGGAAATGCAAAAGTGCAAATCGCCCAGGTGAATGCCATCGATCCAAACGAAGTGCTCGAGCGCCAGGCGGAAATTGAGAAAGTGATGAACGAGGCTGTTCAAAGTAACGGACTGGATCTGTTTGTCTTTGTCGTTACCGACATTTTAAACAGCGACTCTACTGCCGTAGCGGTAGGCAGCAAGACCGACGCTGTAGAAAAAGCATTTAACGTTACGCTGTCCAACAACAAAGCGGTATTAGAGGGAGTAGTCTCGCGTAAAAAGCAGATTGTTCCTGTTCTGACGGATGCGCTGAAATAAAATCAAAGCTGTCCGGATCTTATTCCGGGCAGGCTTTTTTTTAAGCGGAAAAAGGATTGGAATGAAGTATCAAGAGGAGGAGAGTGGTTGTGGAATCAAGTATTATATCGTTAAATGTTGGCAGAGCAGAGGTCATTTCCCAGAAAAAGGATAGGGAAATTCTTTCCGGCATTAACAAACAAAGTGTAGGCGGAAAATCTGTCTTTCTTTCCTTTAACGGCCTTTCAGGAGATACACAGGCTGATTTGAAAAATCACGGCGGTCCTGATAAAGCGGTATGCGTTTATCCGGCAGAGCACTATGAACACTGGAAAAGCCACCACGGCATGAATATGAAAGAAGGGGCTTTCGGCGAAAATCTGCTTATCCTCGGGATGCCTGAAACAACAGTCTGCATTGGAGATATTTATGAATGGGGCGAAGCTGTTGTGCAGGTCAGCCAGCCAAGACAGCCTTGCTATAAGCTCGCCGAAAAGCATGGTCTTCCGAGCCTTCCCTTATTTGTTAGAGAAAATGGCTTCTCCGGCTATTATTTTAGAGTTTTGAAAGAAGGTATGGTATCTATGGACAGTGTATTAAAGAAACAGGAAAGCGGTCCAGGCTTTTCAATTGCTGAAATTAATACATTGACATACCAGCCGATCAACGATCATGAACCTATTCTTGCTCTTCTAAGAAGTCCGTTTCTTGCCGAAAGCTGGAAGAAAACACTGCGGAAAAAGTATGGAATTACAGAAACGGCAGGAGGAGAGAAATGAAAAGAAAGTGGAGCTTTGCCGCTATGGCAGGAAGTGCGATTCTGCTCGTCTGCCTTCTTTTCATATTTTTTCTATGGGATAATGATCCTTATGACTATCACAGCGGGGTGAACAGCGACCTGGATTTATCCAAAGATGATGAAGTGTTTGCCTTCTCTTATTTTCAGCAAGGAGAACGCTCTATATATACACTTCCGGTGAGCGGCGGTACGCCGGAACCAATTCCCAATGAATCAGGGGAGGATCAGCATCAGCCCGCCTTTAACGAAAACGGAACCGAGCTTCTCTATTTATCAGACAGCGCCGAAGGAATAAGCTATTTAAATAAAATCAATCTGCTTACCCGGGAAACGGCTGAGTTAACATCAGAAGACTTACATATAAGAGATGCGGTTTTCTCATCGGATGATGAAAAAGTGTATTTTGCTGGAATTGAAACAGAGGACTGGTTCTCTGAAGATATGGAAACTGCCGGCGGATTTGATGTGTATGAAATGCCCAGCAGCGGAGGAGATCCGGTAAAGCTGACGGAAGAAGACAGCTATGTCATAAGCTCCCTTTCTATCTCTGATGATGGTTCAGCCCTGTTTTACAGCGGACGGGGATGAAGGAGAAATGGTGAAACTTATTCACTGGACAACTCGAATTCACACGAGGCGCTGATCAACAGGCTGCCTTCAGGGGTATATTCCCCAACGCTTTCTCCAGACGAGGAGAGTTTGCTTATACAACAGCCTCCGGTCGGGGAGAAGGAGAGATATACCAGTATGAACTTTTGTTCTTAATATTGAAAGCGGTGAAGTGAACGCCTTACGGAAGGGTCTATGAATGTCGATTCTCCGGTGTTTTTCCATCACTCTGATTATATTGCCTACATGGAACAGCAGAACTGGCCGGAAGACCCTCCCGTCTTCCAATTAAAAAGTATGGATCTGGAGTCGTCGGAAGCTCACGAAATTCCTATGAACACATCAAATATCGAAGGAACAGCATTTCATCCTGCCACAGCTGCTGGATGCTGTGCTCGATCCGAACGTGTTTGGAACGCTTTATACGATTCTGCTCGCAAGCGCCGTAGTGTTTACCGGCCTGGGCGGGGGAAATGTTTACCTCCCTCCGCCTTATAGGGACAGTTATTTCCGGAATAAGTGCGGCAGCAGCTTTCTATATTGTGGATGCGAGGCCCTGGCTTATGATAGCACCTGTACCATTTAGTATTGGTATATTGATCTGCACTGCTGCAGGGTTTGCGGCTGCATTTATTTGGAAAAAGAATACATCAAAAAGAGAAGCCGGTTAGGGCTCTCTTTTGTGTATATTTCTATCATTCAGCGGCCTGGAAATCACCGCTTTTGCCCCCGGTTTTCCGCAGCAGCTTCGTTTCTTTAATAATCATGCCTTTATCGACAGCTTTGCACATGTCGTAAAAAGTAAGCGCGGCAGTAGTCGCGGCGGTGAGTGCTTCCATTTCTACGCCTGTATTGCCTTTACATTTCACTGTAGCCAGGATATGCAGCTCCCACCCTTCTTCCACCTGATGATAAGCAAACGTAAGGTCTGTCCCCTGCAGGGCAATGGGTGGCACATTGGAATAAGTTCAGCTGTTTTTTTGGCTCCCATAATGCCGGCCAGCTGAGCAGTGTGAAGAGGATCTCCTTTTTTCAGCTGCTGTTTTTCAATCGCTTCATACAATTCATTGCTTAAGTGAACGATACTTTGGGCAACGGCAGTCCGGCTGGTTTCATTTTTTTCGGAAATATCGACCATGCGGGCGCGTCCTGATTCATTATAATGCGTAAATTCATCCATTGTTATGATGGCTCCTTTTATTTAGCCTGTCTTTTCTTAAGGGCGTTTCCAGTCTTCGGGCCGGTTAATATTAACAAAATCTTTCTGACCCTCGGATAGTCTACGTAAAGAACGCTGACCTCGTCAAGAAGAGCTTTCATGCTGCTTTTCCTGTCCGGCCCTGTCAGCGGCAGGCAGGCAGGAAGAATGATAAAGACCGTGCAGCGGCTGGAGCCGGCCTCCGGAAACAGGAATAACCGCCTGTTTATCCATAGCGGCCTCTGCTTTTTCAAGCAGGAAGCGACAAATTCCGGGGTCACAAACGGAATGTCGGCAGCTAAAAGAAACAGCCAGCTATCCGGTTCCACCTGGCGTAAGGCTTCTTTCAGCCCGAACAGCGGCCCGGAAAAAGGGGCCGGTTCTATAACAATCGAAGCCAGGCGGCTGTCAAACCGATCCGCCAGCTGGTTATTTGTAATAATATATCTCTCTTGAATACCTGCCTCTTTAAAAGCGTCAAGGCTGTACTGATAAAGAGGTTTTCCGTGGTAAAGCTCAAACATTTTCGGCAGGCCGTACCGGGAAGATCGTCCTCCAGCAAGTACAGCACCGGCTGTGTTAATGGTCATTTGGTTAATTCTCCGATTAAATGGGGAAGAGAAGGAATAATAAGCTTTTCCATCCCAAGCTGAACGGCATTGCTTGAGCCCGGCAGCGCAAACACAGCTGTACTGCCAATACTTCCGCCAATCGCTCGGCTGAACAATGCTTTAGCTCCAATTTCTTCGTAGCTGAGCATGCGGAACAGCTCTCCGTATCCATGGAGCTCTTTATCAAGTAAAGAGGCAACAGCTTCGTATGTTACATCTTTCGGAGAGACGCCGGTGCCGCCATTCATAATGACCGCCTGAATCATTGGGTTCTCTGCCCATTTGTTAAGCTGCTGTTCAATAAGTCGGCGGTCATCTTTAATAATGCTGTATGCTTCAACGCTAAATCCAGCTTCTTCAAGAAAAGAATGAATCAGCTTTCCACTTTTATCTTCTGCTTTTCCTCTTGTATCGGACATCGTTAGAACGGCTGCCCTCAAAGTGCGTACATCGTTTTCGTGGTGCATTCTTTTAATTCTCCTCTCCATATGTGTTAGAATAAGTCTCTAAAGAAGGTGCAGACCGTTTGCTGTTTTTATTCTATCAGCTTTTTTCCAAATAAGGATACTAAAAACAAATGAAGGTACTGCTGCTTCTCGTCGACCGAATCTAATACAGGCAGCTTTATATCCTCACAGATCATGACACAATGCAGATAACGAACGGAAGTATACAGGATTGGAAACCTTTCCAATTCTGGATGTTCTCCTATATATACACTCCATCAGGCGTTGAAGCCGTGGAGGAATCACACGCCGGCCTTTCTCTAATAAACCAGCGGCGGGCCGGATTTTTTTATCTATTCGCAGGGGGGATTAAGATGTTGAAGCAAAGCCCGACGCTCGATCAATATAAAAGGCCTCTGCAGGACCTGCGCATTTCAATTATGGACCGCTGTAATTTTAGATGCTCTTACTGCATGCCAAAAGAAATCTTCGGGGATGATTATGTTTTTATGCCGGAAGAAGAACTGCTGTCTTTTTCAGAAATTACGATGCTGGCAGAAGAATTTGCCGCACTCGGTGTAAAAAAACTAAGGCTTACAGGCGGCGAGCCGCTGCTTAGAAAAAATGTGCCTGAACTGATAGAAAAGCTCGTGAAAATAGAGGGAATCGAAGATATTGCTCTTACAACAAACGGTGTTCATTTAGTAAAGCAGGCAAAAGCATTGAAAGAAGCCGGCCTGATGCGGATTAATCTCAGCCTGGATGCAATCGATCCGCAGGTTTTTCAGGAAATGAACGGCCGCAAAGTAAAGCCGGATATTGTATTGAAAGGAATGCAGGCTGCGGTAGATGCCGGCCTGCATGTGAAAGTAAACATGGTCGTTCGAAAAGGAGTCAATGATCAGGAAGTGATTCCTATGGCGAAATACTGTAAAGACATAGGGGTAACGCTCCGGTTTATTGAATTTATGGATGTTGGCCAGACGAACGGCTGGGACTACTCTCAGGTCGTAACCAAAAAAGAGCTGCTGGACATGGTATCCACGATTGCTCCATTGCAGCCGCTGGAGCGCGATTATCTAGGAGAAGTCGCTAACCGCTATGGATATGCAGACTCCAATGTAGAGGTAGGTTTTATCTCTTCTGTATCGGATGCATTCTGCGGAACGTGTACGAGAGCAAGAATATCTGCAGACGGTAAACTCTTTACCTGTTTGTTCGCCGAAAGCGGTACGGATCTGAAGACGCTTGTTCGAAGCGGGGCTTCGCCGGATGAAGTCAGACATTTCATTGAAAATGTATGGAACGGCCGGACAGATCGTTATTCAGAAGAGCGGACCGAAGAAACGGTGAAAAACCGCAAAAAAATTGAGATGTCCTATATCGGGGGATAGAACAGCATGAATGATAGATACTCAAGGCAGATACTTTTTCCCGGCATAGGGACAGACGGACAGGCCAATCTGCAGAAAAAGCATGCGCTTATATTAGGTGCAGGAGCGCTTGGCAGTGCAGCGGCCGAAACGCTTGTAAGAGCCGGAGTTGGAGAACTAACCATTATCGACAGGGATTATGTGGAATGGAGCAACCTCCCAAGGCAGCAGCTGTATGGAGAAAAAGAAGCAGAAGCTAAAATGCCGAAAGCCATCGCAGCCAAAGAGCGCCTGCTGGCGATTCGCAGCGACGCGGTAATCCACAGTTTAGTTATGGATGCGACGGCTGAAAAGCTGGAGGACATTGCTCCCGGACTGGATATTATTATTGACGGCTCGGATAATTTCGATATTCGTTTTATTTTAAATGATCTTTCCCAGAAATACGAAATTCCCTGGGTGTTCGGTGCCTGTGCAGGCAGCTACGGTATGAGTTTTACTATTTTACCAGGGCAGACTCCCTGCCTGCAGTGTATTCTGCCGGCGATTCCGGCATTCAGCGTAACGTGTGAAACTGATGGGGTTATTGCCCCGGCGGTGCAGATGACGTCCGCGTATCAAACAGCTGAAGCTTTGAAAATACTTTCCGGGCGAACAGAGGCGGTACAGACAAAGCTGACGCTGTTTGATATTTGGAAAAATCAGCATCATGCGATTCAAGTAGGAAAAACGAAAAAAGATACGTGTCCTTCCTGCGGTACAACGCCGGCATACGCTCATTTAGCCGGCGCAGATGATACGAAAATGGCGGTGCTCTGCGGAAGGGATACGGTACAGATTCGTCCCGAAACCTCCCGTTCATATGATTTTACGTATTTGGAAACCAAGCTTGGCCGGCACGGCAGGGTACAGAAAAATCCTTATCTGCTTTCCTGCGTTCTTCCGGACTATCGTCTCGTCGTATTCCGGGACGGGCGGGTGCTTGTTCACGGCACGAAGAGAGTAGAGCAGGCCAAAGCAATTTATGAAAAATACTTTTTATCGTAAGGAAGATGCTGAATGGTAGAAAAAAGAAAACCGATGCCCGTAGAAGAAGCGGTACGGTCTGTCATGAAACAGACGCTGGCCTCCGAAACGGAAATGCTTCCGCTCGCAGAAGCCCATGGACGAATTCTAGCGGAAGACTTAACGGCTGATCATGATGTGCCGCCTTTTAACAAATCTCCATACGATGGATTTGCCGTTCGATCAGAAGATACGGCAGGAGCCGGAAGAGAACATCCGGTGACATTATCCGTAGCTGGTGAAATCGGAGCAGGGTCTGTATTTTCACGTCATGTGAAAAAAGGGGAAGTAGTGCGGATCATGACCGGTGCCCAAATTCCTGATGGCTGTGATGCCGTCGTCATGCTCGAACTAGTCAATGAACTAGGGTCTGACGCTATAGAACTGAAGCGCGAAATTAAACCGAACGATAATATTTCGTTTCAGGGAGAAGACGCCAAAAAAGGCACGACGCTTGTAGAAAAAGGAACCTTTATCAATCCTGGTATTTCTGCTCTATTGGCAACATTTGGTTTTGCGCAGGTTTCTGTTGCGAAAAAACCACGGATCGGTATTATAGCAACAGGCAGTGAACTGCTTGAAGCAGGAGAGCCGCTTGAGCCGGGGAAAATCCGGAACAGCAATGCATATATGGCTATCGCACAGGTAGAAAGAGCCGGCGGCGAAGCTGTTTATTTCGGAAAATTTAACGATGATTTTGATGATTGCCTGCAGGCGACAACGGAAGCTCTTCAGGTCGTGGACGCTTTAATTACAACAGGCGGCGTGTCCGTAGGAGACTACGATTATATGCCGGCTATTTTTGAAAGACTTGGGGCGGAAGTGCTGTTTAATAAAGTAGCGATGAGACCAGGAAGTGTGACAACAGTTGCTGCTGCAGGCAGCAAGGTATTGTTTGGCCTTTCCGGCAATCCTTCTGCCTGCTACGTTGGATTCGAACTGTTTGTCCGTCCGTTAATGAGAACGGCTATGCAGAGCAGCCGGCCGCATTTGAAAAAACAGTCTGCCTTCCTTGCGATGGATTTTCCAAAAGCAAATCCTTTTACTCGTTTTGTACGTGCGTCTTCGTATGTAGAAGACGGAAAGGTATACGTGAAGCCGGCAGGACTTGATAAATCAGGATCGGTCACATCGATTGCCGGAGCAGATGTATTTATTGTTCTGCCCGGCGGCACGAGAGGCTATGAAAAAGGAATGAAAGTAGATACCCTTCTGCTTGAAGATACAGAGGGAAGTGAATGGCCGTGGAGCAGTATCGTCCCGTCTTACAGATAACCGGGTTTCAAAACAGCGGCAAGACCACTCTTACAGAAAAGCTGATTCATGCTTTTTCAGATAGGGGCTGGAGTACGGGAACGATTAAACATCACGGACACGGCGGTACGCCGGACAGTCCCGAAGACAAAGACAGCGGAAGGCACCTGGCAGCAGGTGCTTCTGCTGCATTTGTAGAGGGGGCGGCATGCTTCACATCCAATCACCGAGTGCCGGGTGGTCCCTCGAGCGCTTAATTGAAGCGCAGGATTTATTCGCTCCGGATATTGTGCTGGTCGAAGTCTACAAGAAAGCATCCTATCCAAAAGTCGTGATGATCCGTACAAAAACAGATATGGATCTGTTAAAAGAAAGTGAACAGGTGCTTTGTTTCATTTCCTGGGATGAAACCCTGGCCGACAAAGAGATTCCTGTGTTTTCTATAGAGGAAAGCCCGCAGTATATAGAATTTATTATAAATCGAATGAGGGACGCTTTATGACAGATGACACGTTATTTTCCATTTCCAGCCGTCCGCTTGATCCGGCAGAGCTTATAAAAAAAGTAGAGCACCGTAACTGCGGAGCTATTACAACTTTTATAGGAACTGTCCGGGAAATGACGCACGGAAAAAAAACACTGCGGCTGGAATACCAGGCGTACGAAAAAATGGCCGTAAAAAAGCTCGAAGAGATCGGCAGTGAAATTGAAGAAAGGTGGCCGGGGGCCATTACAGCCATTACCCACCGCACCGGAATGCTTGATATCTCGGATATTGCTGTAGTAATTGCGGTATCTTCGCCTCATCGGAAAGCCGCTTACGAAGCAAATGAATATGCAATCGAGAGAATTAAAGAAATCGTGCCGATCTGGAAGAAAGAATATTGGGAAGATGGGACGAAATGGATAGGAGACCAATTGGAGAATACGTCCTATGAAAAAGGTTTCCCGGAAAAAGGAGAGAAATCAAATGATTAAAGTGTTGTTTTTTGCCCGTCTTCAGGACGAAGCAGGGACAGAAGCGCTGGAGACACAGAAGGCAGGCATGACGGTTCAGGAAATAAAAACATGGCTGAAAGAAGAGTACCAGCTTTCTTCTTTGGATCAGGCGATGGCCGCGGTAAATGAAGAATTTGCCGAAAATGAAGACACGCTTTCTGATGGCGATACAATTGCTTTTATTCCGCCGGTAAGCGGCGGATAAGTCAAAAAATACGGAAAAGAAGGGCGGGGAAGCTATATGATATCGTTTCATAAACCGAAAGCCGAACAGTTTTTCCAGACGACAATCATTCAGCAGTTTGCTGTTAACGCAGAAGAAACCCAGCTTATGTTCAGCTCTAATATGAACGGGGCATTTAACATCTGGGGAATGGACCTGCCTCATACCTTTCCCTATCCGCTGACGTTTATTAATCAGAACTGCCACGGTATTCATTATACAGACAACGCCGATTTCGCCGTTGTCAGCTTTGATGAAGACGGGGATGAAAACAGCCAGCTGTATGCTATGCCTCCGGAGGGGGGACAGCTTGTTCCGCTTCGTACCGGAGAAGGAGAGAGACATTTCTTCGGATCTCTTTCTGACGATGGAAAGCGCCTGTATTATACAACAACAAGGGACAATGCGACATTTTTAAACACGTATTGTTATGATATGGAAAAGGATACCGAAAAGCGGATAATCGAAGGAAGCGGTGGTGCAACTTATTTTGCAGCGCGGAGTCCGGAGGAGCAGACCATTGCGTTTATTCGTCATTTTGCCAATACATATGTTTTGGGTTACCTGCTCAAAGGAGAAAAAGAAGTGCAGCTCACGCCGGAAAGCGAAGAGCAGCATACGGTATCGGATATTGTGTTTACAAGCGAACAGGATGTGTACCTGCTCACTAACTACGGAGAGGATTTCACCTATCTGGCTCACTTTGATGTGGAGAAAGAACAGTTTACAAAGCTGATGGATGCACCCGAAGGCGAATTTTCGAGCCTTCACTTTGATAAAGATAGAGAAAAGCTGTATCTGTCGGCCTCTCTTGGCGTAGAAGACCGGCTGTACGTGTACGCACTGAAGGAAGAAACGCTGGATAAGATAAAGATACCGGTGGATGTAATAGAGCAGATTACTGTAGGGAAAAGCGGAGCGGTCTATCTGATGGGACGCCGTGCCGTTGAACCGTTTAATATTTTTAAGCTGGCCCGTGAAGCGGAGGACTGGGATCGCCTGACTTCTTTTAAAGTACCCGGCATTGCAGAGGAAAGTCTCGTAGACCCGGATATCATCCGCTATCCTTCCTACGACGGTCTGGAAATAGAAGCGCTCTATTTTAAAGCAAAGCCGGACGTGGATAATGGATATTTAATCCACTGGCCGCACGGAGGTCCTCAGGCATCAGAGCGGAAGATGTTCCGGGCGCTGTTCCAGCTTCTTTTGAACCGGGGTTACAGCATTGTTGCTCCGAACTTCCGGGGATCGACAGGCTACGGTCTTTCTTTCATGAAAATGGTGGAAGGCGACTGGGGATACGGCCCGAGGCTTGATAACGTCAAAGCCATCGATTATATGATTGAACAGGGCTATGCAGACAAAGACAAGATTCTGCTGATGGGCGGCAGCTACGGCGGCTACATGGCACTGCTGCTGCACGGAAGGCATGCGGACTACTACCAGGCCGTCGTGGATATCTTCGGAGTATCCAACCTGTTCAGTTTTGTCGAGTCGGTACCGGAGCATTGGAAGCCGGTCATGAAACAATGGGTAGGCGATCCGGAAGCGGATAAAGCGAAGTTTACGGAAGATACGCCGATAACGTATTTGGATTCAATGACCAAGCCGATGCTCGTTATCCAGGGAGCGAATGATCCAAGGGTTGTGAAAGCAGAATCGGACCAGATCGTAGAAGCATTGAAAGAAAAAGGATCCGCTGTAGAATATATCGTGCTCGAAGATGAAGGCCACGGCTTTTCAAAGAAAGAAAATGAGATTAATGTGTATAAAAGTGTGCTTGCCTTCTTTGAAAAATATACGAAAAAGTAAATGGACATCGTCCGCTTCAAACCAAAAGCAGCCGCCCGAAAAGGGACGGCTGCTTTTTATTCGGGCTGCAGAAAACCGTAGGAATCAAATACTTCCTCTGCTTCCGGACCGGTGAGGTAATCAAGCGCCTCGCGGGCATTTTCATTTTCTGCACCATCTGTGGTAAGTGCAATAGGATATTCAATCGGAGAGTGGAGGCTGCTGTCTACCGTCTCCACGACGTCCACCTGGTCAGTGGAGGGGGCATCTGTTGCATATACAAAGCCGGTCTCCGTTTCGCCGCTTGCGACAAAGAGCAAAGCCTCTTTCACGTTGCGCGACTGAACAATTTTGTGGACGACTTCATCATAAACACCAAGAGATTCCATCATTTCCTGGGTATAGATTCCTGCGGCAGTATCCGTTGGCGTGCCGGCGGCCAGTTTATCAACCGCATCTGTTGTTAAGTCATCGAGCCCTTCCAGTTTTTCCGGCTCCCCGGCATTTTCAATCATGACCAGCTCATTTGAAAGTACAACTTCTCTGGAATCCTGAGCAATCAGCTGCTCGTCTTCAAGTGCATCCATCGAAACATTTGATGCGCTGAAAAAAATGTCTGCTTCCGCGCCGTCCGCGATCTCTCCTTGAAGAATGCCGGATCCTTCAAAAGTGAAGGTAACATCGGCCCCAAGAGCTGATTCGATTTCTTCTTCCATAGATTCAAGGGAGTCCTGAAGACTGGTGGCCGCATAAATATTTATCGTATCTTCTTCTTCAGCTGCAGGAGTGCAGGCAGCAAAAAGAGGAAGCAGGGGAAGAAATACAAAAAATGTACGTTTCATAAAAAAGCAACCTTTCTTCTTCAAGATCAATTTACGTTCTTCTTTCTAGTGTAATCGAAATAACGACCGGCGGGAAAAGAAAAACCTTCCATTTTGTGAATGGAAGGCGAACATTATACAGCCAGGTTGATAATCGCTTTGTTCCGCTCCGATTGTTCTTCCGGAGCCGCAAGGTCATATTTTTTTAATAGGTGAAACAGTTCATTGAGCCGTTCCTGTGAAAGTTCTTCGGTAAGCAGAGAATCTGCTTTTTGGGAAACGTCCTCCGGCATAAAACCGCGCTGGCTCTCCAGCTTTTCTTTTACCTGTTCCGGGGTATGATCGATACTGCAGGAACTCATGGAAAAACCTCCTTGTTTATGGATGGATCCGTTCTGGATGTGAATAAATATTAAAAGACTGTCCTCTAATAAAGCCTACAGCTGTAATGTTCAAGTCTTCCGCCAGTTCGATTGCAAGGTTGGTCGGAGCTGATTTGGAAAGCACCACACCGACACCAATTTTAGCGGCTTTGGTCAGCACTTCTGAAGATAAACGTCCACTGAATACAAGTACTTTATCACGTACGGGAATTTGGTTCTGCAGGCAGTAGCCGTATAATTTATCAAGAGCATTATGGCGGCCGATATCCGTCCGGCTCACGATAAGCTCCTCCGGCGTACCGATAGCAGCATTGTGCACCCCGCCGGTTCCTTTAAACAACGTGCTCTCTTCCTGCATCGTTTTCATCAGCCGGATACACTGCGAAGCGGACATAGTAACAGCGGATACCGCTGTTTTTGTTGTTTTTACATCGCTTTGAAAATAAAACTGACGGCTTTTACCGCAGCAGGACCCAATCACCCGTTTCGAGTACTGCGCAGGCTGCATCGTTTTACCGTTTGCGAGCTGCACGTAGGCAAATCCTTTGCTCTCATCAATGTCGAGCGAAGCAATCTCTTTATAAAACAAGATCACTCCTTCGGAAGCGAGAAAGCCGATAACCATTTCCTCAAAATGGGTGGGAGTGCAGACCATTGTTGCAAATTCTTCGCCATTCACGTATATGGTGAGCGGAAACTCAGTGACAATGCTGTCTTCTATTTCAGAGAAAGCTTCCTGATTATAGCGGACAATAGACCGCGTCAGGCTCATTTTATCTGTTGATTGGTCGATAGCCATGGGCATACCTCTTTTCATAAGAGCTGTACCTTAATGAAAACACATTCATGAAAAGGAAACAACTATTCCGCCGGCCATAAATTTTTCTTGTGCTTTCGGTGGAAACAGGATATGATTTATACGAAGTTCATACACGTGAAGCGATAAAATCCCGAGGCAGCGATCCTGTTATCGGTTTTATTTGCAGCACATTTGTAAGCGATTACCTTTGGTGGAGAAGTAGCGTATACCTGCTTAATACTAAACGTCGTCCGACTTTTTAAGGGATACTTGTATCCTTTTGGAGAGCTGGCGGCGTTTTTTCTGTTTTAAAAGCAGGTTTCCATCAGAGAGAAGCACCGCACGGCCTGTTTTATATGATGAAATAGAAGAAAGAGGAGAAAAGAAATGGGAAAAACAAAAAACCGCTGGCTCATCGCTCTTGCTGCTGTAGGCATACATATTTCAATAGGATCGGTTTATGCCTGGAGTGTATTCACAAATCCTTTAATGGAACAGTATGGGTGGGATTTAAGTGCAGTATCGATCACATTTAGTATAGCTATTTTGTTCCTTGGGCTATCTGCCGCATTCATGGGACACTTCGTAGAAAAGCACGGTCCTCGTAGATCCGGTCTGGTGGCTGCATCGTTTTTTGGAGCAGGCATGATTGGCTCCGGTATTGCTGTATCGATTGAATCACTGGCTCTTCTTTATGTTACATATGGCGTTCTTGGAGGAATTGGACTTGGCGTTGGATACATTACGCCGGTTTCCACACTTGTGAAATGGTTCCCGGATCGACGTGGTCTGGCGACTGGACTCGCTATTATGGGCTTTGGATTTGCAGCGATGATTGCAAGCCCGATTATGGCAAATTTAATTGAAAATGTCAGCATCGCCGGCACCTTCTATATTCTCGGCAGCGTGTATTTTATTGTCATGATTTTATCTGCTCTTTATTTAGAGCGTCCGCCCGCGGATTATATGCCGGAATACCAGCAGGGTGGTTCCGGTCAGGTTACGACTGATTTATCCCAGCTCACGGCGAATGAAGCAGTGAAAACAAGACGATTCTGGTTTCTGTGGATTATGCTGTTTATCAACGTAACCTGTGGTATTGCTATCCTGGCAGTAGCTTCTCCGATGGCACAGGAAATTGCCGGACTGTCGGCAGCGGCAGCAGCAACGATGGTCGGAATCATGGGATTTTTCAATGGAGCAGGGCGGATTGCCTGGGCAACCATTTCTGATTATATGGGACGTCCGAATGTATATACCGCGTTCTTTGCCATTCAAATTGTTACCTTTTTCGCTCTGCCAAGTATTACGGCAGCAATTCTATTTCAGGCCGTATTGTTTTTAATTATTACTTGTTACGGGGGAGGATTTGCTTCTATCCCTGCCTATATCGGTGATTTATTTGGAACCAAGCAGCTCGGTGCGATTCACGGCTATATTTTAACAGCATGGGCCGCAGCTGGTCTTGTCGGTCCAAACCTGGCAGCCTGGGTCAGAGAAACAACATCAAGCTATGCCGCGACTTTATATATTTTCGGAGGAATGTTTGTCATAGCACTGATCGTTTCCCTTGTGATCCGCATCGATATTAACAAGCTCAAAAAAGAGAATGCCGTCAAAGCAAAAGCTGCCAGTTGACATTTGGATTAAATCCTTATAGGATTCTACGTAGCTGAACAAAAAAGGATTGGCATAGCAATGCATAAATATGAAGCAGAATTTAGTAATCTCGTCCGTTCGTTCCGCAAGAAACATATGGGCAAAGGACCAAGCATGATCAAGACTACGTTTTGTAAAAACTGGGCGATATGCGAGATGGAAGGCAATCTTCTCCTATTGAGAAGTTCATTTCAAGCTCAGACGAAGGCAAGCATATGCTCCGGGAAGCCAGAACCGAAATGGTAAAGGACATATACCGGAAAACGCCTCCGTTGAAATGGAAGAATTTCTGCAGTGTAAATTTGTAGAGCTTTTCGTCGATATTGATATTGAAAGAGACTTCGGTATGTCAATTTTCGTATTTAATGAGAATATCGAAGAGAAGTTTTTAAAAGCATAATCTAACTCAGGTTAGGCACTTGGCAGCGTTCCTGTTAAAGACTCAACCACCGTATATCTCTTCCTTAGGGAGAGGTACGGTGGTTTTTTGTTTTAATGGAAGAGCAGCGTATATGATAAAAGGAAAGCGCTCTCCCGGCATGCATTTATTACATATAAAGAGGTGGAAGAAATGGGAAAAACGAAACATACAGGACCAGTAAAGCTGGATAAGAAAGTTACGCCAAGTCTTTGGGCGGGATTAACGCCAATGGGACTCGGCAAGGTAAAGCCACACCATATCCGCGACACGATGAAAGTAGCCTGGGATAATAAAGATAATGCTGCATATGCCTACCGCATTCTGACGAAGGGGGTCTGTGATGGCTGCGCACTTGGTGTATCGGGTCTTTATGATCAAACGCTTTCCGGACCTCATCTTTGTACGACAAGATTGAACGTGCTCCGTCTGAATACAGCTCCGGCCATGAAAACAGATATTCTTGAAGATGTAGATCAAATGCGGGAACTCGACAGCACCCAGCTTCGAAAGCTGGGCCGGATCCCCTTTCCGCTTTCCCGTAAAAAGGGAGAGAAAAAATTTACACGGATCAGCTGGGATACAGCGCTGGACCGCATTGCAGACAAAGCAAAGGAAATAGACCCCAAGCAGATGGCTTTTTACTTAACGGCCCGCGGTATAACCAATGAAGTATATTATACGGCCGCAAAAATGGCCCGATTTATCGGTACAAATAATATAGATAACGCATCGCGCATCTGCCATTCCCCAAGTAAAACGGCGCTGAAGCGATCGCTTGGTATTGGCGCATCCAGCTGTAACTACAAAGACTGGATCGGTTCAGACGTTCTCGTTTCTGGGGAAGCGTAGCCGCAAACAATCAGCCGGTTTCGACGAAATATATGTACGCTGCCAAAAAAGCAGGCACGAAAATTATTATGATCAACCCCTACAGAGAGCCGGCGATGGAAAAGTACTGGATTCCGTCTATTCCAGAAAGTGCTGTATTTGGCACACAGATTGTAGATGATGTGTACCAGGTGAATATCGGAGGGGATATTGCCTTTATGAACGGAGTGATGAAGCACTGGTTTGCAATGGAAGACAAGCAGCCCGGTTCCGCTATTGATCATGACTACGTGAATGAGCATGCGAAAGGATTTGCTGAACTAAAGTCTCATATGCAGACGCAGAGCTGGGAAGAGCTGGAGGTTTCTTCTGGGCTCTCCCAGGAACGAATTGCTGAATTCGCAGAACTTCTTGCTCATTCCAAATCGGGTATTTTTATATGGAGCATGGGTCTGACCCAGCACCGCTTTGCAACAGATAATATTTCCCAGGTAGCCAATCTCGCTATGCTGCGGGGCTTTATTGGACGAGAAAACTGTGGAGTGATGCCGATCCCGCGGTCACAGCGAGTGCAGGGTTCCGGTGAAATGGGGGCAGATCCATTTGTACTTCCAGGAGGGGACTTCACAGAAAGCAACGCAGCCAGATTGGAAGAACTGTGGGGATTCGATATTCCGAAATGGCAGGGAGATACGATCGGCCAGTCGCTTGAGAATGCGATGCTGCCGGATGATCATGAGCGAAAGCTGAAGCTGTTTTTTACGAGCGGTGGAAACTTTCTGGAAACCATGCCGGATCCGGATGCAATTGAAAATATTCTGAGCAGCGTAGAGCTGCGGGTGCATCAGGACATTATTTTTAATACGCTACTTTAGTTGACGCACAGGAGGAAGTAATCGTTCTGCCTGCCATGACGAGGTATGAGCAGCCAGGTGGAGGCACGTCCACAAGCACGGAGAGAATGGTGTACTTCAGTCCGGAAATTGAAGGGCCGCGTATTGAAGAGGCTCGTTCAGAATGGGAAATATATGTAGACCTTGCCGCACGGATCCGTCCGGACGCTGTCGAAAAGATGAACTTTCAGGAAGCACATGAAATACGTGCCGAGATTGCGAAAGCCAATCCAAACTATGACGGCATCCAGCATTTGAAAGAGCAGGGAGATGTATTTCAGTGGGGCGGAGCATGGCTCTGCGAAGGCGGTGTGTGCCCGACGCCGGATGGAAAAGGAACGCTGTTTGCGATCGATATACCGGAAAATCGTCGGACAGAAGGCAATTTCTATGTTACATCAAGACGGGAAAGCAGTTTAATTCAATGATTTACAGCAGCAAGGATGCGTTTAATGGGGCGGACCGGTACGCGATTATCATGAACGAGGAAGATGCCGCTGTGTTGAATATTAAAGAAGGCGAAGCCGTCGTCACCTACAATAAATTCGGTACTTATCAGGGTACGGCGAAGTTTGAAGACATCGCCAAAAGCAATATTGCTGTGTACTGGCCGGAAGGTAACGTACTGCTTGATAAACGGGCATACGAACAATATGCGCAGATTCCGGAATACAACATCGGTGCGGTTGTGGAAAAAGCGGAAACATTCCATGCTCAAAAAGACCAGCGTTATGTAGAAAAGCGGGTAGAAGAATTGGAAATGACTACAGAATAAAAAGAAGATAGACACATGATATTTAAAAGCCTCCGGAGTTTCCGGAGGCTTTTAGTTTATCGAAAAAGCGGTTGTTTCTTATATCTATAAAAGGACTCGAATTTTTTATAATGTTGGTAAAAAGAAAAATAAACAGGGCGACTCCTACAGAACAGCCATAGTTGAAGATGAAGAGAGTATTTTCCTCTTCAGCCGAGGCATGGCCTTCGGAAAGCGTCCCCTGTAAAGGTTTTTTGTATAAAAAGCTCTGATTGTATTTTTTAAAACCTGAGCCTGCCTAGGATTTTTATGCTGTTTAAAAAAGAAGTTCAGAAAGATAGACAACGATCGTTACCGTTACGCTGCTCAGCATCGTTGAAACAAGGACTCCCTGCGCTGCATAATCCGGATAGTTATCGTACTCGAGCGCAAACAACGCGCTGTTACGTGACATAGGAAAGGAGCTTGCAATAAATAGTGCCTGGGCAACCGTTCCTTCCATACCAAGAACGGTAATAATACAAAAAGCGACAATAGGAGCAAAAATAAGACGTCCAAAAATAGCAGTGAAAAATAGAAAAGAGAAATGCTTCAGCGCCGGATAGGCAACCTGAGCCCCCAATGTAATTAAAGCAACGGCAAGAAATCCATCTGCGAGATTTTGGAGAGGAATCCACAAAAAATCGGGAATTGGAATGGAAAAGCCATAAAAAATAAATCCGAGAAACAAAGCATAGATAATCGGGGTCTTGAAGAGCTCTTTAATCATTCCTGAGCCCGGGCCATTGGTCGAAGCGGAATTCATCATACCATATGTATAGGTAAGAATATTTTGAAACATCATCACAATAATCTGGATAGACGAACCAATAGGATTAGCCTGAAAGACGAGCTGGCTTACCGGAATACCAAAATTTCCGGAGTTATTAAGTACCACGCTGTTTTTGAACGTTGCGGCAAGTTTCGGGTCCATCCCTGTACTTTTTGCAAATAATGCAGTCAAAACAGCAAGAACGAGAAACTGCAAAAATAAAAAGCCGCCTATCTCTAAAAGCAGCCCGCCTTCCATCTCATTTTCATAAATGTTTGTAAAAATGATGGTCGGCAGAAATAAATAAGTGAGCAGCTTGGAAAGTGTACTCAGCTGAAATTGAAAAATGCGATGAAGCATTGCTCCTGCAAACAATAAAATGAATACAGGCAGAATAATCTGCAATAATATAGAAAAAAGAAGTCCCATTTCATCCCACTCCAGCCAGGCTTTTCCTCTAGTGTAACGAAATAAAAAAAGAAATGCACGGTTTATTAGAAAGGAAAAAGTTGCATAGAAGTTCAATATATGATAAATTATCTTTAATTCAAGATAATTGAATTAGAGATATAAACAAAAGGATATGATCCTTATGACAGAAAAACAGACAGATACTTCTGCTGCGCTGAAGTCTTTAATTGTTTTGGCCAGAGCACAGCATGCAGTGGAAGAAGAAGTAAGAAAAGACATTCAGTCCCACGGATTAACACCGACAGAATTTGGTGTGCTTGAACTTCTTTTCCATAAAGGAAAACAGCCCATCCAGCATATTGGAAAGCGTATTCTGCTCACAAGCGGAAGCATGACCTACGTTATTGATAAGCTGGAGAAAAAAGAACTGCTTCAAAGAGTGCGATGCCCGAAAGACCGACGGATTGTGTACGCCGAAATAACGGATAAAGGCTACCAGCAGATAGAAAGAATTTTTCCGGCCCACGAAGAAAAAATCACAGAAATATTCAGCGTATTGAACCCGGAAGAAAAAGAACAGTTTATCACCCTCTTAAAAAGAGTGGGACTGTCCCTTCATAAATAGAAACAATTCATTCTTATAGGAGGTGAGTTTTTCTTCAATAAAAACTGCATTATCTGCTGATCACAGCTATAGTGTAAATTCAGGTAAGGTGGAGAATAAAACATGGGTCTATTTGATATTTTTAAATCGAAAGGAAGCGATGATACAATGGCAGACACAAAAATTGCAGTAATTTATTATAGTTCAACTGGTACTAACCATAAAATGGCTAAATGGGCAGTTGAAGGAGCAGAAGCAGCAGGAGCCGAAGTAAAGCTTCTAAGAGTAGAAGAAACAGCACCGGCAGCAGCACTTGATTCCAACCCGGCCTGGAGAGAGCATTACGAAGCAACAAAAGATATTCAGACAGCTTCTACAGAAGATCTGGAGTGGGCAGACGGCATTATCTTCAGCATGCCAACCCGTTTTGGTAACCTTCCGGCCCAGCTGAAACAGTATATTGATACGACCGGCGGCCTTTGGGCTCAGGGTAAACTTGTTAATAAAGTAGTAAGCGGTATGAGCTCAGCGAGCAACCCGCACGGCG
Organism: Sinobaca sp. H24; assembly: GCF_023845525.1. Classification (NCBI taxonomy): domain Bacteria; kingdom Bacillati; phylum Bacillota; class Bacilli; order Caryophanales; family Sporolactobacillaceae; genus Sinobaca; species Sinobaca sp. H24. The sequence goes on along the minus strand of NZ_JALBWT010000001.1, from coordinate 248,982 downwards.
GACAGGAAGCCACCATTCTTGCTCTTTATACTTCCATGATGCACTGGGGTGCAATCATTGCATCGCCGGGTTATTCTGATCCAATTACGTTTACAACCGGCGGCAACCCTTACGGAACGAGTGCAACGGTAGGACAGGATGGAAATATTGTAGAAAATATTGAAGAAGCTGTAAAACATCAGGCAAAGCGTACCGTACAAATTGCTTCAGGTGTAAAACAGATTCAGCCGGACGCATAAAATAAACCAAAAAAAGCAGCAGCCTGATACAGGCACTGCTTTTTTTTGCGTGGAGAACCTCTATAGAGCTGTTTTGACACTCGAAAAAAAGAAGAAAAAGGTGTAATATAACGAGCGGAAGAACTATTGATGAAGCGGGTGAAGAGGAGAGACGACAAGATGATAGAAATACTGCTTATTATGGCTATTTTGTTTGCAGGAAGCGTGATACAGGGAATCAGCGGGTTTGGATTCGGTCTGTTCGCCATGGCGCTGCTGCCTTTTATATTCACTGTAAAAGAAAGTTCCCTTCTGGTGATTGCACTGGCTCTTGTCACCTCGGTGACCATTATGCTGAAATTTAGAAAGCATATTGATTACAAGAGCCTGATTTACATACTTAGCGCGGCGGTAGCAGGCAGAATCGGAGCTTTTTTTATTTTGGATACATTTGGCGAAGAAGAAATAATGAAGCGGATTCTCGGTGCTGTCCTGATTTTGATGGTTATCTATATTTTTATGAAAAAGGAAACGAAGGACCCTGCACTGGCAGAGAAGAAATGGCTTCCTCTTACTCTCGGTTTTTTCGGAGGGATTGTAGGGGTGTATTTGCAGTTGGAGGACCTTTTTTCGTGTTTTATTTCCTGCTCCTGTTAAAAGATAAATATGCCTACACGGCTACGCTTCAGGCAACGTTTGTTATAACGAGTCTGCTGACGGTCACGATTCATTTATTCAACGGTGATTTAGGCGGCACCTTTATATGGTACTTCCTCGCAGGTGCTGTAAGTGTTATTGCCGGCTCCAATTTAGGAATGCACTATTTCAGCCATCTTTCCTCGGAAAAAATTAAGCTGGGGGCGGGCATTTTAATTGCCCTCGCCGGGATTAACCTTATCTTGTTTAATTAAGAAAAGCCTGCTCCTAATTGAATGGGGAGGCAGGCTTTTTATCTATTATGGGAGATTTATTTTCTATCGGAAGAGAGCTTCCATGCCGACGTAATAAGCGGCCATTGCAGAAGCACCCGAAGCCATAAAAGAAGCGGTTTCGGCTTTCCATCCTTTTTCAGGGCATATTTACTGCGGCCATATACAGGTTAGCGGGAAATACGAGAACCATTAATATGGATACTGCTTTACCGGTCCAGGCGGTGCCTTTATTAATGAATAACATTATACCCAGAAACGCCTCGGCGACGCCGGAAAGGTAGACGGCCGCCATTCGTGCCGCGGCCGAGAAAAGGAATCATTTTCGAAAAGAAGCCGGGACGTTTGAAATGAGCTGCACCAGCTGCAGTAAGAATAAAACCAAATAATAGCCGGACCATAAGAAAGTTCTCCTTTCTTTGTGTTACTCTTTCGGGAAAATTTTCTCGCGGACCGTTCCATTGATGACACGTCCGATAACAATTTCCTTGCCATGGAAGGTTTTGAACAAACCGCTCTCGAAATCGGTGTGCATATCTTTAAAGAATATGCCTTCGATGCAGCCTTCCGGGCAGTTTCCTAAATGAAGAGTATACGTTTCATTATCCTTTGTAAGGTAGGCGCGTACGCCTTTCTGATAGTCGCCGAAAGAAGGCGGAAGCTCACGCTGTACAGACACAATATGAACATCAACAAAATCAATGCGCTTCAGGATTTCTGTAGCAATAGCTCCTTTTGTAAGCTCCTGCCATTTGCTGCGGGCGCTTTTACCGATAACAATCTGGGTGATTTCCCGTTCTTTGGCTACGTCTACAATGACTTCTGCTACTTTTCTGCCATTCGCCGGTTCAATAGTGAAATCAGCATTGTACTCATCAGACAATCGCTGCCATTCTTCATGATTCTGCTGGTTTTCCAGGTAGTCTTCATCTTCTCTGGAATTTTCTACAGTAATAACATGAAGAGGAGCATTAAAGGATTTGGCAATTGTTGATCCTCTGCGTATTAGGCGTTCAGCATCCGGTGGAAAAAAAAACACAGACAAGAATGCTTTCATCTCCCGGTCTATATGCTTCGTTGATGTTTTTCATTAGTCGTCTCTCCTTATGGGACATTTGTCCACTTTATATTTATAGTAACGTAATTTCTCCAAAAAGCATAAAAAATCTGCTTTCTTCTGCTCATTCCATAAATAAGTAGATTAAATATATAAATGAAGGGTATATTATAGTATCAACATATAAAGGAGGGTATAATATGTTAAGTAAAATCGTACTCATTATAGGTTATGTTTTAGCAATAGCAGGTGTAATCAATCTTATTACTTCTCTTTTCGGAGCAGGAACAGGCATTTTGGGAGTAGGTATCGGTGGTTTAATCGTTGGCCTTATTCTAATCTTTTTGGCGAAACGAATATGACCCTGCACTAATACTATTATCTTAAAGCTCTTTGTACCGTTTGGTACAAAGAGCTTTTTTATTTTGTTTTTTAATATACTAAGATACTGAAAAGTTATATTTGTATAGAATGTATAATTTTTCAAGTTACAAAGGGCCTTAATTAAAATAACAAACATCCTTTCAAAAGTCTATTCTTCTTGAAACATTGCCAATACTTATTTTATATGGGTAAAAATAAAAAAGCCCTGAACAAAAGGTCGCTAAAAAAAGGAAAATCCATTACAATAGTGATAGCGCTTTATTTTTGACTCGTGTAAATAGTCTGAATTTTTAATATATTAAAAAAGAATGATTACGTTTTACTGAATATTGAGAGGGGTGATGCTTCCAGAACATTTTCAGCTTCATCTTCATTTTTCTATATATCCCGTCATCAACGTCGTGGTTTTAAACCTACTACATGTGAAAAGAAACTCCTGGAAAGCATAAAGCAAAAAGAAGGGACGGATTCATATGAACAAAGCAGTTGTCTATCGTGGAAAAGGAAAAGTAGAAATTGAGGATATTGGCTACCCTGAACTTATTTTAAAAGAGGGTCCCGGCGTTCCTAAATCTAACGTAGGGAGAAAGTGTGAGCATGGAGTTATCCTGAAAGTTGTAACAACCAATATATGCGGAAGCGATCAGCATATGGTAAGAGGACGTACTACGGCACCGGAAGGGCTCGCGCTCGGCCATGAAATAACGGGCGAAGTTATTGAAGTAGGCAGAGACGTGGAGTTTATTAAAAAAGGCGATCTCTGCTCTGTGCCTTTCAATATTGCATGCGGAAGGTGCCAGATGTGTAAAGAACAGAATACGCACGTCTGCCTGAATGTAAATCCGGAACGACCGGGCGGTGCCTATGGATACGTAGATATGGGCGGCTGGGTCGGCGGCCAATCGGAATATGTTATGGTTCCTTATGCTGATTTTCAGCTGCTGAAGTTTCCGGATAAAGATCTGGCAATGGAGAAAATAATGGACCTTACGATGCTGTCGGATATTTTCCCAACCGGCTATCATGGCGTATATTCAGCCGGAGTACGAACCGGGTCCACTGTATATATTGCAGGCGCAGGACCGGTAGGACTTGCAGCTGCCCACTCTGCACAGCTTCTGGGAGCCTCTACCGTTATTGTCGGCGATCTGAACGAAGATCGGCTTAAGCAGGCAAGAAGCTTTGGATGCGAAACAGTGAACTTGAGACAGCATGATAATCTGGGAGAGCAGATTGATCAGCTTCTTGGAGAGCCTGTAGTCGACTGCGCGGTCGATGCCGTAGGATTTGAAGCATCCGGACATGGAGAAGGCGGAGGAGAGCAGCCGGCCATTGTGTTGAATACTATCATGGATGTAACACGTGTTGGAGGGAAGCTTGGAATTCCCGGTTTATACGTAACGGAAGATCCAGGTGCTTCAGATGAGGATTCAAAAGTAGGTTCTCTTAAAGTAAGGTTTGGTCTTGGCTGGGCCAAAGCCCATACGTTTGTAACTGGTCAGACACCGGCTATGCAGTATAACCGTGATTTAATGAAGGCGATTATGTCCGGTAAGGCGGAAATTGCAAAAGCTGTTAATGCAACGCTGATTAATCTGGATGAGGCCCCTCACGGCTATCAGGATTTCGACAGTGGTGTAGCGAAAAAATTTGTTATTGACCCTCATGGATCCGTCAAACAATAATACGAATATTACAAAAGCAGCAGGTCCTTCCTGCTGCTTTTGTTCTGCTCAATACTAAGTAATTATATCGGGATACTTAACACTAAATATGGACGAAAAAAATTATTTTATTCAATATATGCTATATTTACGCCTTTTTACATAAATATGAAGCAGACATGCCTTGACACGCTGCTTCAAAAAAGATATAGTTTGTCTACAACAAAACCATATTAGTGGAAATAGGTGCTCTGATTTTCAATATCAGACTGAAAAGGGAAGAACGGTGCAAAGCCGTCGCGGTCCCGCCACTGTAACAGAGGAGTCATAGTTATTATGTGCCACTGGGAGCTGATGCCCCGGGAAGGCCTGCTGTGATGATGACGCTGGAGCCAGGAGACCTGCCTATTTTACCAACACCGATTTTTACCTACGGGAGATAGGACGGGTGTTCCTGAGCGTGTCATATACGACCCGGGGGTATTTCTTTATGCACTCTCCCTTAGTGCAGAGCAGAAATACTCCTTTTTTATGACATGGGCGTATTAGAAACGCTTTAGGACTAGTAAAAAAGGGAGGATATTGTACAAATGAGCACATGGACAACAAGCAGCCTCGGCTATCCGAGGCTTGGAGAGAACAGAGAATGGAAAAAAGCACTGGAATCATTTTGGAAAAAGAACATAACGCACGAAGAATGGAAAGCGGAAATGAAAAAGCTCCGCCTGGAGTCTCTTGCTAAACAGCAGCAGCGTGGAATTGATTGGATTCCCGTAAATGACTTTACTTATTATGACCAGATGCTTGATATGTCGGTTATGTTTAATATCGTGCCGGAACGATTTGGATCGTTCAGCAACGAAATACCTGATAGTGCCTATTTTGCTATGGCAAGAGGGTCAGAACATGCTCAGGCTTCTGAAATGACCAAATGGTTTAACACGAATTACCACTATATTGTGCCGGAAATGGAACATGCGGTGCCCCGTCTGACAAAAAATATACCGCTTGAAGCGTATCGCCAGGCAAAGCAGGAGCTTGGAATAGAAGGAAAGCCGGTTATTATCGGCCCTATTACCTTTTTAAAGCTAGCGAAAGGATATGATGAGGCAGATTTCGGAAAGCTGCTTGATCAGCTTCTTCCTTTATATGTACAGGTTCTTCAGGAACTGAAGCAGGAAGGCGTGCAATGGGTTCAAATGGATGAGCCTTCGCTGGTAGCTTCCTTTCCGGAGCAAGATATTCTCCACCTGGAGAAGGCCTATCGTCTTTTTTGCAGACGAAGTACCGGGAATTTCTATTATGCTGCAGACATATTTCGAAGGTGTGGACCATTACGAGAAGATCACTGCCCTCCCTGTCGCCGGTATAGGACTTGATTTTGTGCATGGTAAGGAAAAGAATACGGAGTCTCTCCGTACTCATGGATTTGAAGATAAAATAATTGGAGCCGGCATTATTGATGGAAGAAACATTTGGAAAAGCGACGGTATAAAAAAAGAGCGTAGATATCCAAACCATACAAAAAGCCGTGTCATCAGACCGGATTTGGATTCAGCCGTCCTGCAGCCTGCAGCACGTTCCAGTTACCGTTCAGAATGAAACGAAGCTTAACCCTGTATTACAGGAAGCTCTTTCTTTTGCGAACGAAAAGCTGGACGAAATTAAAGATTTACGCACGGCATTAAGTGAGGGGAACACGGAAGTTCTTCAGAAAAGCAATCGTGCCGTTAAAGCTTTGGCAGAATCGGAGTGGAGAACAAAAGCGCCTGAATCTGTTACAGAGAGCATTCCTTCCTCAAGGCCGGCAGCTTTCAGCGAGCGCCGCGCCGTCCAGCAGGAAAAATGGCAGCTTCCGCTGTTTCCTACTACTACAATAGGCAGCTTTCCGCAGACGAAAGAAGTTCGTGTAGCCAGAGAGCGTGAAAAAAGGAACGATCTCAAAAGAAGAATACGATACATTTATTAACGATAAGATTAAAGAATGGGTGCACATTCAAGAAGACATTGGCCTGGATGTTTACGTGCACGGAGAGTTTGAGCGCAATGATATGGTTGAATTCTTCGGGGAGAAACTGGAAGGCTTTGCCTTTACCGCCTATGGCTGGGTACAGTCCTATGGATCCCGCTGCGTAAAGCCTCCTGTTATTTATGGAGATGTAGAATGGACAGAGCCGATGACAGTGAAAGAATCCGAGTACGCGCAGTCTCTGACGGACAAACCGATGAAAGGCATGCTTACCGGACCGGTCACTATCCTGCAATGGTCTTTTGTCCGAGATGATATGGAAGAACGCGACGTGACAAATCAGATCGCCGCAGCGCTGAGCAAAGAAGTAGAGGCTCTTGAGAAAGCCGGCATTGAAATGATTCAAGTAGATGAGCCTGCTATCCGTGAAGGCCTGCCGCTGAAACACAGCGAGCACGAAGACTATCTTGACTGGGCCGTTCGTGCCTTCCGTCTGGCTACATCCAACGTTAAAAACACAACACAGATTCATACGCACATGTGCTACAGCGAATTCCAGGATATGATTGAATCGATACGCGCTATGGATGCAGATGTTATTTCCATCGAAACATCAAGAAGCCACGGCGAACTTATTGAGGCATTTGAGACGGCGGTTTATGACAAAGGTATCGGCCTCGGGGTTTATGATATCCACAGCCCCAAGAGTACCGGACACCAAGGAGATGCTGCAGATGATTGACCGCGCCCTGCAGGTACTGCCGCCATCCCTTTTCTGGATTAATCCAGACTGCGGACTAAAACAAGAGACATTCCGGAAACAGTAGATGCATTAAAGAATATGACAGAAGCCGCCCGCCTCGTCCGGGAAGATGGACGCAGGAAGTGAACTAAGGAGAGTGTAGAATGACAGTAATATTTAAAGATAACGGCAGCCGCACCCTGGCTTTTGAAAAGCAAAGACTGGAAGCCTATATAGACGAAGTGACAGATGGATTTCCAGATTTGGATAAAGAAGAGAAGCCGTTGTTTCCAACGTGTCTTATAAAGACAGCTATTCAGCTGATCAGATTACCCAGCTTCTTACACTGCAGGCTTCCGAGAGAATCGACAGAAACGGTCCGCAGTGGACTTATGTAGCTGCACGAATTTATCTAAAGAAGCTGTATAAAGAAGCTGCCAAAAACAGGGCGTATGACGCAGAAGATAAATACGGTTCGCTTTACGGCCTGTTAAAGACACTTGGAAGCAAAGGAGTATACGATAGTACGCTTTTACGCGATTATTCCAAAGAAGAAATCATCGAACTCGAGCAGGCGATTAAGCCGGAACGAGATGAACTGTTCACATATGTCGGTGTGCTGACTCTTGCCCATAAGTACCTGGCAAGCGACAAAAGTAAAAACGTTTATGAGCTGCCTCAGGAGCGCTTCATGGTAATTGCAATGAAGCTGATGATTGAAGAGCCAAAGGATAATCGTCTTCATATGGTAAAAGAAGCTTACTGGGCGCTGTCTAATCTTTATATGACTGTTGCTACACCAACGCTTGCTAATGCAGGGAAAAATGTCGGTCAGCTGAGCTCCTGCTTTATTGATACAGTAGACGACAGCCTGCGCAGTATTTTTGACTCCAATACAGATGTGGCCAACCTTTCTAAAAATGGTGGAGGCGTAGGAATCTATTTCGGGAAGCTGCGCAGCCGCGGTTCTGATATTAAAGGATATAAAGGTGTCGCCGGCGGGATTATGGGCTGGATGAAACAGTTGAATAATACAGCTGTTTCCGTAGACCAGCTCGGCCAGCGCCAGGGCGCATTTGCTGTTTACCTGGACGTATGGCATAAAGATATTCTTGAATTCCTTGATGTGAAGCTCAGGAGACGAGCGGATGCGTACTCACGATATATTCACAGGAGTCTGCCTTCCTGATCTGTTCATGGAAAAGGTAGAAAGCCGCGAAGACTGGTATCTGTTTGATCCTCATGAAGTGGAAAAAGTAATGGGCTGGTCTCTTGAAGACTTTTATGATGAAAAAGAAGGCAAAGGGTCGTTCCGCGAAAAGTATCAGCAGTGTATGGACCACCCTGATATTTCAAGAGAGCGTATTCCGGCTATTGAAATTATGAAACGCGTGATGAAATCACAGCTTCAGACAGGAACACCTTACATGTTCTACCGTGATACGGTGAACCGTGAGAATCCTAACAAGCATGAAGGCATGATATACAGCTCAAACCTTTGTACAGAAATCATGCAGAACATGAGCGCGACGGTTATTAAAGAAGAAAAGCTCACGCCGGAAGGCACGATCATTACCGAAAAAACACCAGGAGATATGGTAGTATGCAACCTTTCTTCTATTTCTCTTGCAAGAGCAGTGACAGAAGATGTGCTGGAACGATTGATCCCTATCCAGGTACGCATGCTCGATAACGTCATTGACTTAAACAATATTGAAGTGCTGCAGGCCCAGCTGACGAATAAGCGTTATAGAGGCATTGGACTCGGAACATTCGGCTGGCATCATCTGCTTGCCTTGAAAGGCATCCGCTGGGAATCAGAAACAGCTGTAGCTTTCGCAGATGAATTATACGAGAAAATCAGCTATTTGACGCTTGAAGCCAGCTGTCGTATTGCCGAAGAAAAAGGGGCATACCCATTATTTGAAGGAAGCGAATGGGAAAGCGGCGCGTATCTGGAAAGAAAATATGATTCGAAAGAATGGAATGAGCTCCGTACACGTATTCAGAAAAACGGAATCCGTAACGGCTACCTGATGGCTGTCGCACCGAATGCCACGACATCACTCATTGCAGGGTCTACTGCAAGTATTGACCCTATTTACCGCCAGGAATACGTGGAGGAGAAAAAAAGGCTACCGGTCCCCGGCTACGGCTCCTGACATCAGCTCTAAAACGATCTGGTATTATAAGTCGGCGTTTAATATTGACCAGTCCTGGAGTATCCGCCAAAATGCAGCACGCCAGAAGCATATTGATCAGGCTGTCAGTTTTAACCTGTATATTCCACGGGATATTAAAGCAAAAGAATTTCTGGATATGCACCTTCAAGCTTGGTCAGCAGGACTTAAAACAACGTATTATACTCGTTCCACTTCAACGGTAATAGAGGACTGCGAAAGCTGCTCGAGCTAAGAGGAAAGAAAAGAGGAGGCATATAAAATGGCTACTTTACAAAAACGTAAGCTGTATGACACATCGGCTCCAAATAAATCCACCGGTATTATCAACGGTGAAAGCTCGAATATACTAAACTGGGATCAGACCGCACGCAAATGGGCCTACCCTATGTATAAGAATATGCTTCGCAATTTCTGGATTCCAGATGAAGTAAGCTTAATCAATGACCGCAACCAGTACAAAACAGCTTAGTGATGATGAAAGAGAAGCATTTAATAAAATTATCGGGCTGCTTGCTTTCCTGGACAGTGTGCAGACAGATTTCTCTTCAAAAAGTGTCCGAATACCTGACTGATTCCAGCCTGTCAGCGCTTATGTCCGTCCTGGCCTTTCAGGAAGTAGTGCACAATGAGTCATATACGTACGTTCTTTCGAGCGTGACGGACGGCGACACACAGGAAAAAGTGTTTGAGTACTGGAAACCGACGAAGTATTATTGGAGCGTAACAAGTTTATTGCAGATGGATATACCGATTTTACGGAAAATCCAACCCAGGAAAACTTTGTCCGTGCGATTGTATATGACGTTATTCTGGAAGGGTTATTTTTTACTCCTCCGGTTTGCCTTTTTCTACAATTTGGCAAGAAATGAGAAAATGCTCGGAACCTCGAAAATGATTAACTTCATTAACCGGGATGAGCAGATTCACGTCAACTTGTTTGTCCATATTTTGAAAGAAACGCTGCAGGAAAAATCCTGAGCTGAATACAGAAGGGTTCGCTGATTTTGTAAAAGAAACATTTATTGAAGCAGCAGAGCTTGAAATCAAATGGGGCAACTATGTGATCGGCAATAAGATAGACGGTATTAATGCCAATGAATTGGAGAGCTATATTAAATTTATGGCAAACAAGCGAATTAAAGAGCTTGGTTTTGATCCGGTATTTGAAGGCTATAACAAAAATCCGATGCGCTGGGTTTCTGTTTATAATGACAATACGACCGGAAAAGCCGATTTTTCGAAACAACAGTAACGGACTACAATTTAGTAGATTCGGATAATGACTTCGATTCTCTTTAATGAAGCAAAAAGCCCTTTCCCATTTTTAGGGAGAGGGCTTTTTGATGTTACCTCATATGTGACGCGTGCTCATGCTATGATAGAAAAAAGGAGGAGAGGCAACGGTGAAAATAGCAACGATTGGAACAAACTGGATTACAGAAGCATTTATTGAAGCAGGCAAGAAGTGGAAGGCTTTGAGCTGGAAGCCGTTTTTTCCAGAGATATAACCAAGGCAGAGGCGTTTGCTTCCAAAAATGGTGCAGCCCGGGCCTATGACAGCCTGGAAGCGATGCTCAACGATTCGGAAGTAGAGGCTGTATACATTGCGAGCCCCAACCGGTATCACGCCGAACAGGCGCTGGCAGCGATGGACAAAGGAAAACACGTTATCTGCGAAAAGCCGTTATGCTCCAACGAAAAAGAAGCAGAAACTCTTATTCAGAAAGCAGAACACATGCAGGTGGTATTAATGGAAGGTATTAAAAACATGTATACACCGGCCTTTCAAGAAATTACGAGCCACCTCGAAAAAGCCGGTCCTATTCGACGTGTATACCTGCAGTACTGCCAGTATTCAAGCCGGTATGATGCCTATAAGGAAGGAACTGTCCTGAATGCCTTTAAGCCGGAGCTCTCCAACGGCTCAAGTATGGATCTGGGTGTGTATCTTTTTCATCCGGCTGTTGCCTGGTTCGGACGTCCTTCGCGCATCATGGCGATGGGGCATAAGCTAGAAACGGGAGTAGACGGCCAGGCATGCGTTCTCATGCAGTACGACGGATTTGAAGTAATTATTTCGTATTCCAAAATTATGGGGTCGTCGCTCGCCAGCGAAATCCAGGGAGAAGAGGGTGTGCTGCGGATAGATAATGTAAATACTCCGGAAGAGGTCGCTTTTTCTGCCCCGTAATGGAGAAGAAGAGAAGCTCTCCATGCCTTCCGGCCGACAGGCCATGAGCTATGAGATAGAAGAATTTATAAAGCTGATTAGATTTGACGGTGATCGGCAGGTGACGCTTCAGCAGTCCCGGGATGTGTTAGCTGTTATAGATGAAGTAAGAAAGCAGCTTGGAGTTGTTTACGAAACCGATTGAAATACCTTTTTTATTCCTTTATAATGGGATTATATGTAATTTATTTCCATAAAGTGAAAATACCTCTGTTACCTGGGGGTATTTTTTTATTGTTGACACCTTCAATGTACCGGTGTACTATTTAACTAGAACACTAATGCAAAGGAGAGAAATGATGAAAAGCTGGATAGGGTTATGGAAAAAAGAGCTGCGCTTAATGAAGCCTATATTTATATCGGGCCTTTTACTGATTGCACTGGTATTGAGCCTTGCAATTATTGTGCCTCTAGTGCGTGGTACAGATCCACTTCAAGCTTCTGCTCTTTTATTAGGAGCCGGAGTTTTGTCACAGTTTGCATATATTCCTGTTTTTTTTATTATCAGTTTTTACAGGGAAAACAGGCACCTGGAATTATGGCTTCATACACCGCAGAGTATCATGAAGCTTTTATCGGCCAAGATAGCGAGCGCGGTACTATACGGAGCTGTCACATTACTGGTTAATGGAATATTATTTTTAACGTTTTTCCTGTTTGCAGCCGAAAGACAGGTTATATTTCCTTCTGTAGGTGAGCTGCTTACAGCCTGCCTGCTGGGCGTTCTGACTATACTATTTTTCTCCTTAATGATTGGTATGTTTGTTGTGTTATTTTACAGTCTGTATTTACTTATCAAGCCCTACGTGGGGAATTGGCCGGCAGTCTTGATTGTTTTTGTACTGGTTGGTGCCGGAAGCTGGATTTATACAGAATTTTCGAACTCAGCTGTGTATGAAACATTAACAGCATGGGGAGAGGTTTCTGTTCAGTTTCAGACAGGAGTGCTGGCACAAATCACTGCCCAGGCTCCCTACAGCTTTTATGCTGGTACATTTGTGTATGGACTCTTTGAAGCATTGCTTGTGCTGGTTATTGCTTCATTTCTGCTTGAAAAAAGAGTGGAGGTGTAGAGCATGCCGGCATCCTTTGATGCATCAAAGCCCATTTACAGACAGCTGGCCACACAGATTTACTGGAGAATATTAAGAGAAGAATGGAAGCCGGGGGAAAAGCTTCCATCTGTAAGAGACACGGCCGTTCAATTTGGCGTGAACCCCAATACCGTATCCAGAACATACAATGAAATGGAGAGAGACGGTGTCGTGGAAACGAAAAGAGGACAGGGTACGTTTGTAACGGAAAACAAAGAAGTGCTTCTTGAGCTCCGTGAAAATCTAAAACAGGAGCAGATCAGCCAGTTTACAAAGGAAATGAAAGAGATGGGCTTTTCCACCGAAGACATTCTTTCCGGAGTGGAGCGCTATTTAAAGGAGGAAGAAAATGATTGAAGTGCATGGTGTGTGTAAAAGCTACCGCCGGAAAAAAGCGGCTGATCATATTGACTTTACTCTGCCGGAAGGATCGGGCATTGTTGGTATCATTGGAGCAAACGGCAGCGGTAAATCAACACTTCTGAAATTGCTTGCCGGCCTGGCACGGCCTGATAAGGGAAGCATTCGGGTCAATGGAGCAAACGTATCACGGCGAAGTGCTTCCGATATCGCTTATTTATCAGAAACGGAGAGTTATTATTCCTTTTATACCGTTAAAGAAATGATTGATTTTTACGCTTCGCAGTTTCCGGATTTTAATCGAAAAAAAGCGGATGACATGATGGCATTTATGAATATTGACAAGTCGAGCCGGATTAAATCGCTCTCGAAGGGAAGCAGGGGAAGGGTTAAAATAATGCTCGCTCTATCCAGAGAAGCTTCTGTCATTTTAATGGATGAGCCTCTTTCCGGCCTTGACCCTATGGTGAAAGAATCTATTGTTAAAGGGCTGATTTCCTATATTGATGTAGAAAGGCAGACTGTGCTGCTAACGACGCATGAGCTTGGGGAAATAGAGCCGCTTCTTGATCAGGTGATGCTGATGAAAGACGGACAAATGCTGGCATGGGAGTATACGGAAGACATACGATTGAAACATGGGCTCAGTACAGTCGAATGGATGAAATCATATTACGAGAACAGGGAGGCCGCTTATGAGTGACAAACCAATCGTGAAAATAGAAGGACTGACAAAAACGCTGGGACGTCAGAATGTAGTGGATGATATTACCGTAGATATTTACGGAGGAGAGGTGTTTGGTTTTCTGGGACCGAATGGTGCCGGTAAAACAACGACAATCCGGATGATGCTTGGCTTAATGAAAGCATCTAAAGGCGATGTTCAGATTAACGGCTTCAGCGTAGGAAAACAGTTTGTTCAGGCAATGGAGCATGTCGGAGGTATTGTCGAAAACCCGGAAATGTACGGCTATATGAGCGGATATCAAAATCTTGTTCATTATGCCCGGATGAACGGCATTACTTCCAAAGGAAGAATCGATCAGGTTCTGGATATTGTCGGTATGCGTGAATCCAGCGGCCAGAAAGTAAGGCGTTATTCTCTAGGTATGAGACAGCGTCTGGGACTCGCTCAGGCCCTGCTTCATAAGCCGAAGCTGCTGATACTGGATGAGCCGACAAATGGACTGGATCCAGCAGGGATACGTGAAATGAGACGCCATCTGCGCTACCTGGCGGAAAAGGAAGGCATGGCAGTATTTGTATCAAGCCACCTGCTTTCAGAAATGGAGCTGATGTGTGACCGTATCGGCATTATACAAAAAGGGAAGCTCATTGATGTGCAGAACGTTCATGACTTTGTTGGAGGAATCGAGGAGAAGACGCTGCATCTCACGGTGGATCCGGTACGGGAAGCCCAGAAAATTCTCAAGGCTCATTTCCCTAAACAAACGATGATTACGAAAGGAAAGACCATTCAGCTTCAGACCGCACCGGATAAAGTGCCTGAACTGATTACAGAGCTTGCCGGAGCAGGCATTAATATTTACGAAGCTTCGTTAAACGGCGGAACGCTTGAGGATAAATTCTTAAAGGTGACTGGAGGGGAAGGCATTGTCTAAGTTTGCTGCTTTAGTAAAAAATGAACTGATGAAGCTTTTCAGCAGAACAGGAACCTGGGTAATGGCAGGTATTTTAGCTGCTGTTGTTATAGGCGGCGCCCTTATCACGTTTTTAAACGTAGACCCGCCGGCAGATAATTGGAGAGCAGACCTGGAACAGCAGGTGGAAGAAGACCAGGAATTTCTGGCTGATAACCCTGAAGCATCTTTTGTACAGGAAGAGTTAACATTAAACACATACCGCCTTGATAATGATATTCCTCCTATTAACGATGCAACGCAGTGGGGGTTTGTTGATTTTGTTTCCATTTTAACGATGTTTGTTACGTTGTTTACCGTCATTGCAGCAGCATCGAGCGTAGCTGGTGAATTTTCCAATGGTACTATTAAACTGCTGCTGATCCGACCGGTTAAACGATGGATGATTCTTTTGTCAAAGCTTGTCGTCAGCTTATTGTATGCAGCCGGACTTCTGGCTCTGCTGTTTGTTACGGCTTACCTTTCCGGTGGAATCTTCTTTGGTTTCCAATCCCTGCAGTTAACGACGCTGTATCTGGATGGTGGAAACGTAGTTGAACAAAGCATGGCAGCAAGTGTTTGGGCTGGGTACGGGCTGGCAATGGTGAATCTGGTAATGATGACTATTTTTGCATTTATGATTGCAGCTGTGTTCCGCAACAGCTCTATTGCAATAGGACTGACTATTTTCCTTATGTTTGCAGGAACCAACGTGGTGACATTTCTAAGCCAGTACAACTGGGCTAAATATATACTATTTGCGAATACAGATCTGCGGATGTATTTTGGAACGGGGAGCCCTCTCGTTGATGGAATGACGCTGCCGTTTTCAATCGTTGTGCTGGTCGTATACTTTGCCATTTTCACCTTTATTACCTTTTTCGTTTTCTCGAAACGAGATGTGGCAGCATAAAACAAGTTTCCTAATTTAAAAAAATATAAAAGGCGGGGCTTTTCATGCTTCCTCAAGGGGTATAAACTAAGAGAAGCATGAGGAGGTGGGCAGACGTGGATTACAACAACAATACTCCAGTAGAAATGAATGTTCTGGAAATTAGAAGTCTATTAAAAGAAGGCAGCATAGAAAAATTCCGCGAGCCCTTTCTGGACCTTCACCCAAACGATCAGATGCAGGTATTGTTCGAACTGGAAAAAGAAGAACGAAAGCAGCTGTATGCATACCTGGCAGCAGAAGAGCTTGCCGCAGTATTTCAGCTGATGGAATATGAAGATCAGTTTTTTACTTCTATAGAGATGGATGATGAGCGCTTAGCGGCCGTATTGAACGAAATGTACGCCGATGATGTGGCGGATTTTATAGGGAAAATCCCCCAGGCGGAACGCAAAGAAGCTCTTTTGGAAATGATGGACCAGACCGAAGCCCTTGAGGTACGGGAGATTATGTCCTATCCGGAAAAAACAGCCGGTGCCGTAATGACGAAAGAGTTTCTGGAAATATTTGAAGATCAGCGTATTGACGGAGTTATGGCTTATCTACGAAAAGCCGGCAATGAAGCAGAGTCCGTTTATTATCTTTATGTAGTAGGAGTAAACGGGGAACTGGTCGGGGTTGTTTCTCTTCGAGATATTATTGTCAGTGACGCTGATCGAATCGTTAAAGACGTGATGAATACGCAGGTTATTTCGGTCGATGAGTATTTGGATCAGGAAGAAGCGGCCCAGATTATTAAAGACTATGATCTGCTGGCAGCACCTGTTGTAACAAAGGATAATAAACTTGTCGGCATTATTACATTTGATGATGCAATGGACGTTCTTGAAGAAGAAGTAACAGAGGATATTGAAGAAATATCTGCCTCCAAAGGGTCGACGGACCCGAGCTTGAATCCTTTTCAGGCAGCAGTTAAAAGAGCACCCTGGATTGTACTGCTGATGTTTCTTGGATTAATTACAGCGAATTTGATCAACCAATATGAAGAAACGCTGGAAGCCATTGTCGTCCTGTCCGTGTTTATTCCTTTAATCATGGGAGCGGCCGGGAATGCAGGGACGCAGTCGCTGGCCGTTGTCGTACGAAATCTGGCTACAGGGGCTCTGGAAAAAAAGGGACTGTTTCTGATGCTGAGAAGAGAGCTTGGAACCGGAATATTAATGGGTGCAGCCTGTTCGGTAGTCCTGCTTGCTCTAGTTACTCTGCTGTATGGAAATATTGTACTCGCTTTTATTGTAGCGATATCCCTGCTTCTGTCACTCAGCGCTGCAGCGCTTATTGGAGCAGTGTTTCCCATTATTATTGATAAGCTTAGGATTGACCCCGCTGTAGCCTCCGGACCTTTCATTACAACAATGAATGATATTGTCGGCCTGAGCATTTATTTTTCGATCGCTACTGCTTTACTTGAATATTTATAAAAATCTTCCGGGAATCGGAAGATTTTTTTATATTTGGAGCTTTTTCTATTGAGAAAAAATAGGATATAGGATAAGCTGTTCTATGCTTTGAAAAATTAGATAGCTAGGTAAATAGTATAAGAGGTGAAAGCATGGATGTGGCAGCAGGAACGACAAAATCTAAAGCAGTAGATACAAGCGGAATTAAACGAGCTCCTATAATGATTTCCTTAATCATAGGTGCCTTCATTGCTATTTTGAACGAAACGCTCTTAAATGTGGCGTATACGGACTTAATGGCTCAGCTTCAAGTTACAGCGGCTACAGTACAGTGGCTTTCGACAGGCTTTATGCTTGTAGTTGGTATTCTTGTGCCTGTATCCGCTCTGCTGATTCAATGGTTTACCACAAGGCAGATGTTTCTGGGGGCTATGGCGTTATTTACAATCGGCACGCTGTTAAGCGGATTGGCTCCGAACTTCCCGATCCTGCTGGTTGGAAGAATTATTCAGGCAGGCGGGACAGGCCTGCTACTACCCGTATTAATGAATACTATTCTTGTGCTGTATCCGCCTGAAAAACGCGGAGGGGCCATGGGAATGATGGGACTTGTTATTATGTTTGCTCCGGCAATTGGACCAACGTTATCCGGGGTCATTGTAGAGTCGCTTAACTGGCGCTGGCTGTTCTTTTTAATCATTCCTTTTGCTTTATTTTCCATTATCTTCGGAATGATTTATTTAAGAAATGTATCAGACATTACAAAGCCGAAAGTAGACGTGATCTCTATCGTGTTATCGACTATTGGTTTTGGCGGATTGGTATTTGGATTTAGTAATGCAGGCGAAGGAGAAGGGGGATGGGCCGATCCGGGAGTGTATTTGACGATCATTGCTGGATTTACCTCCCTTGGTTTATTCGTCTGGCGGCAGCTTCGTCTAAAAGAACCAATGCTTGATATGAGAGCATTTAAATCACCGATGTTTTCATTAACAACGGTTCTGCTTATTATTATGATGATGACCATGTTTTCGACGATGATCATTCTGCCGCTCTTTCTTCAGGGAGGTCTTGCTTTAACGGCTTTTGCCGCCGGTCTGGCCCTGTTGCCTGGAGGTCTTCTGAACGGAGCCATGTCGCCGATTGCCGGCAGACTATTCGACAGATACGGTCCCAGAGCCTTGGTTATTCCAGGCACAGCACTGCTGGTTGTGACGATGTGGCTTTTCACCAACGTCACAACAGAGACCGCTACCTGGCAGTTTGTGGTGTTCCATTCAATGCTGATGCTGGGTATTTCATTAGTAATGATGCCGGGCCAGACAAATGGATTAAATCAGCTGCCGCGTAAATACTACCCGCACGGAACGGCTATTCTTAATACGCTTCAGCAGGTAGCAGGAGCGATTGGAGTAGCGCTGTTTATCGGAATTATGACTGCAGCTGAAACCGGCTATCTTCAAAGTGCGGTTGATCCGGAATCAGCTGCCGCCCAGCAGGAAGCTCTTACCTCTGGGGTACAGGGAGCCTTTACAGTCGGTCTGATCTTCGCGATTGTAGCGTTTGTCTTATCTTTATTTATGAAACGGACCACAGCTCCAATTGAAATTGATGAAAAATAAGAAAAGCAGCTCTCTTCGAGGAGAGCTGCTCTTTTTTATACCCATAACAGATGAACCATTGTTACGGTAACAACCATGTACATAATAGTGAGAGGAAGGCCGACTTTTATATAATCGGTAAATTTATAGCCGCCGGGTCCATATACAATTAAATTGGTCTGATAGCCGATAGGGGTGATAAAGCTTGCAGATGCCGCAATAGCAATCGTAACAAATAGCCCCATTGGGTCGATGCCGACCTGGCCGGCTGATGCAAAAGCAATTGGAAACATAAGCACAGCAGCTGCATTATTCGTAATAACTTCCGTAAATATGTTTGTAAGAATATAGACAGCTGCAATTGTACCGATAATACCTACGCCAGCTGTCCATGAAACGAGGTAGGTGGCGATAAATTCGGCAGCCCCGGTCTGCTGAAGGGCGGCACCTATACCGATAGAACAGGCAATGAGAATCAACACGTTAAAGTGCACGTAATTCTTTGCGCCTTCCAGCGTGATGGTTCTTGTTAATATCAGTACAATAACCGCAAGCATGGCAGACATAAACATTGACAGCACGTTTGTAGAAGCGAGAAGAATCATACCGATAAGCGTGAACAAGGCAATAAGTGATTTTTTTTGAGGAACAAGTTCCTGCTGAGCGGTTGTATTCATGAAATAAAACAGTTTGGATTCTTTATGCTTTTCCGCAAATTCACGGTCGCTCAGCAGAAGCAGCGTGTCTCCAGGTTTTAATACGATGTCGCCTACTTTATTCTGAATGCGCGCCTGGGCCCGGTGAACAGCGACTACGCCGGCCTGAAAACGAGAGCGGAATTGATTTTCCTTCAACGTAGAGTAAGCAAGCGGAGACTGGGATGGAATAACGACTTCATTCAGTACCGCCCGGCCATTGCTCAATTCATCAAGCTCTATATCCGTACCGGTTTCTACACGAAGGCCTTTTACCTGATGAAGCTCCACAATCGTTGATAAAAGCCCGGTAAAAATCAAACGGTCTCTTTCTTTTAGTTGATAATAGGAGGGCACCGGGGCAACCCGCTCGGTCCCGCTGATGACTTCAATTAAATATAATCCTTTTAAGTTACGGAGGCCTGCTTCTTCAATCGTTTTGCCAATTAAAGGCGACGATTCGGTAATACGGCTCTGGGCCAGATATTCTTTAGCGTGTTCCGTAAAAGACTCTTCTGAGCTCTTCCGTACAGGCAGAAGTTTATATCCTACCGTGCTTAAGTAAATAATCCCGATAATACAGGCAGGAAGACTGACAGCGGTCAGCTGAAACATAGAAAACCCTGCCATATCCTGGTCAAGCATCAGACCATGGATAATTAAGTTCGTAGAGGTGCCGATTAATGTAAGGGTGCCGCCAAAAATAGCAGCATACGATAAAGGAATAAGAAATTTCGATGGAGCGACATTGTGCTTTTTGCACCAATCCTTGATGACAGGAGTGAACATGACGACGATAGGGGTGTTATTAAGAAAAGCAGATAGGCCGGAAACCGGAAGCATCATACGCGGGATCATAGCACTGGATCCTTCTTTTTTTCCTAATGCCCGATAAACAAGCTGGTTCAAAACACCACTCTGCTGAACCGCGCCTGCCACTATAAATAAAAGCCCGACAGTGAGCATCCCTTCGTTAGAAAACCCGATGAGTGCATCCGCAGGAGCTAAGATACCTGTGAACATGAGAAAAGCAAGGGCGCAGAAAACAATAAAGTCAGGCCGGGCCACTTCTTTCATTAAACAAATAAGCATAATAATAATAGTGCAGATTACAATGACAGCGTCCAGACTCATGGTGCAATCCTCTTTTCGAATAATGTAATGCCTAGTAAATGAATAGGTTTTATTGGATTATATAAGATTTTACAGATGCTGTCTATTCTTATTTTGAAAGAAGGGCGTTTAGTTTACATGAGCAGGAATTCGGAAATAGAAGATAAAAAGAGATAAGGGGAGATACTTATGTATGATTTGATTGTAATTGGAGCAGGTCCGGCCGGTGCAAGTGCTGCCATATTCGCGGCTAAAGCTGGAAAACATACGCTGGTAATTGATAATGAACAAAGTATGACAAAAGCGGCTTGGGTGGAAAATCATTACGGGGTACCGGAAATAGAGGGACCGGATCTGCTGGAAACAGGAAAAAAACAGGCGGAAAAACATGGGGCAGAGCGTGTTACGGCAACAGTAATCAAAATGGAAAGACTGGAAAATGATCGAATAAAAATATATTTGGACGACGGAGATTATGAAGCAGAGCATGTCCTGTTAACAACCGGAAACAATCCCCAGCTGCCGGAAGCGGCAGGTATTGAAATGGAAGAAGGCAGAGAGCCCCGCATTAAGAAAATCATAAAAGCAGATGCTGATGGCCGGACATCGATGAAGAATGTATGGGCAGCCGGTACAATTGCCGGTACAAGTGTGCATACGATCATTACTTCCGGTGACGGTGCAAGAACTGCTGTTAATATTATCAGTGAGATGAACGGAGAGCGCTACGTGGACCATGACGTACTGAAAAAATAATAAAAAAAGCATGCAGAAAACTGTCCGGCAGCTCTGCATGCTTTTTATTTGATTAAGCGATGGATTCTTCCTGAGGATTTTTTCAATGTTCTCAACAAGAAGCTTTACGCTTGTAATAGTCAGGCCTGTCATAGGCTGAAGTGCTTCGGTTACCGCTGCTTTTACACGCTGCTGAAGAGATTGAAGGTTTTCTCCGTAGCGTGCCGTAACAGTCAGCTCAATAGAAAGAGTCTGCTCATCTATAAAAGCCTGAACGCCTTTACGAGGATTGTTACTGCCAAGTCTTTCTGTCATACGATCAGCGACATTACCGCTCATTCCAACGATACCCTGCACATTCTTTGTAACGGAAGCGGCTGTCTTTTCAATAGCTTCCCGGTTATATTCAGCAGGAGTGACGTTTGCTTCTGCACCTTCTGGATGAATACGTCCCTGATAAGGATTGTGTTCCATAGTATCACCTCGTTTTTCTGCTTAATATCCTGCTATTGTACTTTTTGTTTGGAACGCTGCGAAGAAGCTTCTGCGCCTTCTACTTTAAGATTCAGATTTTTAATGGTTACTTCCGCATAGTTCTCTACATCATGACGAATGGATTCTTCTACTTCCTGTGATAGGTAGGATTCGTCCGCGCGCTCATTAGCTCTAACGGTTACATTCAGCGTGACTACATTTTCTCCGGCACGGGAACATGACACGTCTACATGTCTTACACCCGGTTTCGTAGCAGCGCTTCTATGCGCGATATCTTCTACAGTCTCCATAGGTACCTGAACACTGCCGTGAGAAGAAGTAGTGTTAATATACTTTACTTTTTTTGGTTTTTTCTTTGGCTTTAATGCGGGGATAAGAAATAGTAAGCATATAAGGGCCCATGCGCATACAACGATTAAACCAATCCACCAGCTCTGTGACATATAGGCGGCCTGAAGAAAGTAAGTTTCTATGGTCTGCAGGGCAGGCTGCCATTGGAATAGTCCTGCGATAACAAGTCCTGCCAGTGCCAGGTTTAATAGGGCAAATAGAAATAATAAAAAGCGTAAAATAACAGTCATCGTTTATTCCTCCTTTCTTATTAACATCGTGCATTGCTTACTAGATACCCCAAATACTAAGGTTGTAACCCATTTGAAAAATATTAATTGTTATAAAAAAAGCCGGCAGGGACTGTCCTGCCGGCTTTTATGCTTATTTTTTGGTGTCTTCTTCATCATCCCACGATTCTATATTCTTTAATCCTGGAATAGTATTTTTGTAAAAAACAGGATCCTGTCCCGATTTTTTCTGTCGTCTGTAGTCATTTAGTGCAGCCACCGCTGTCTTGGTAAGCAGCGTGATTGCTATTAAGTTTACTACAGCCATTGTGCCCATAAATACATCAGCCAGGTTCCAGATCAAGTCCAGTGAAAGCATGGATCCGATAAGCACCATAGCAAGAAAAGCGATACGGAATATTTGAACGTATAATCTGTTTTCCGTAATAAATTCAATGTTTGCTTCCCCGTAGTAATAGTTACCAAGCAGAGAGCTGAAAGCAAAGAAGAAAATGGCGAGAGAAACGAAGGTCTGAGCCCAGGCTCCAAAATGCGTGTCAAACGCCATTTGTGTCAGCTGAATGCCTTCCATTTCTCCAACGGTATGAACATCGGCAAGGATAATAACAAAGGCTGTCGCACTACAGATAATAAGGGTATCTGTAAACACGCCAAGTGCCTGTACGAGACCTTGTTTAACCGGGTGGGTGACATAGGCTGTAGCCGCCGCGTTCGGCGCGCTTCCCATACCGGCTTCGTTTGAGAACAATCCGCGCTGAATACCATTCATCAAGGCTGCGGCCACCCCGCCGCCTACGACTTCCTGCAGGCCAAACGCATTGCCGACAATCAGAGCAATAACACCAGGAACTTCTGTAATGTTGATGATCATTATAATAAGAGCGGCAAATATGTAAAGCAGAGCAAAGACAGGAACAATAACTTCTGCTACAACAGCAATTCTGCGTATGCCGCCGAATACCACAATACCAATAAGAATTGCGATAGCGATACCGATATAAATGGGATCAATATTGTAAGAACCGCTGAAAGCTGCAGCAATTGTATTAGATTGAACAGCGTTAAAGATCAGTCCAAAACAGAGTGTGATCAATATAGCGAAAAGAATGCCCATCCATCTGGCTCCAAGTGCTTTTTCCATGTAGTAGGCAGGACCGCCGCGGAAGCCGTCTTTATCCTTCACTTTATAGATCTGCGCCAGGGTGCTTTCTACAAATCCGGTAGCAGCACCTAATAGGGCGATAATCCACATCCAGAATATAGCACCCGGTCCGCCTACAGTGATAGCAATAGCGACACCGGCCAGGTTTCCGGTACCAACTCTTGCAGCGGTACTGATAGCAAAAGCCTGAAACGGGGTAGTACCTTTTTTGTCTTTAAATCCTTGACGATTTGTGCCTTTAAAAAGCTGAGTCACCATTTCACCAAGTAATGAGAACTGAACAAAGCCTGTTCGAACAGTAAAGAAAACTCCAAGAATCAACAGCATTGCAATAAGTACGTAGGTCCAAAGCAGGTCATTTGTAAAGGACACTGCATCTCCCAAAGGGGTATCCATTGTTAACCAATTTGCCATGGTAGGCCTCCTTTTAAATAGTATGTGTGTATAAGGTCATAATCCATAATAGCATATAATTTTCGCTTATCATGTATAGAATATAATAGAAGAAAAAAACATTTATTCAAGAGTACTGGAAGAGTCTATGGAAGCAGCGTAAATCGTTCGGCATCCCTGCAGCTGAAGCCCTTATTCTTTACCGGATGCTTTGTGACACTGGATTATCAGCCGGGTTCTTCATTAAACGTATAAATAAAATTCCTAAAAATGATATAATAGACAAAGACGGCTTTTGAAATTACACTCACAGTGAAATTTATTGAAAATTCTTTTAACTAATCATTTTTGCAGAAAGCAAAAAGCAGATAACCGGGAGCGCTGCTGTGTCAAAACAGTCCATTCATTATAGTGGTTTTTTAACATGATTAAAAAAATACGTGCCCGATTATAGAAATAGATATATATTAAGTATAACGAAATATTTTCTTTGTAAATACATATACATGCCGGATCATCCGGCTGTGGATATTCATTTAACTGGGGGGACAGACATGGAGCAGCAGGACCGATATACCAGGCTGGCAGAAGTAACCCGGCTTATTAATTCAAGGCTGGAGCTGAAGGATATGCTGAATCATGTAGTAGAGGCAATCTCTGAAGAAGTGGTCCTCTGTGATTCAGTCGGTATTTATCTTCCTCAGGGAGACGGCACATACAAAGGATTTGCAGGAAAACCTGAATTTATAAATGGAAAAACGCTGGATATGCATGTCATAGATCCGGAAACAGACATGCTGGCCCGGCAGATTATTGAAACAAAAGAAACGATTTATATTCCGAGCATTACTACAGATGAAAGGCCCGACGCAGCAGCGGTTGATGACTTTAAGATTCGTTCTCTGCTTGCTTCTCCTATCGTTTTTGATAATGAAATTTACGGGCTGGTGTTTCTATTTAACTACAATATGCCAATGGAATTGAGCCGGAATGAAATCGAAGCAGTAGAGGCCTATATTAATATGACAGCTGTAGCCATTCGAAACGCAAATGAGTTAAAACGAAAAGAATCGCTTATCGCAGAAAATGAATTAATACTGGATGTTACAAAAGCTTTATCGATGAATCAAACGGTCGAGCAGGCTATTGAAACCTGTTTTTCCTATCTCGAGAAAGTGCTGTGCAACAAGAATGCAGGTATGCACTTTGTGGAAGCTTCCATGAGCCGCTATGTTAAACCAAGAAGTTTAAATCATAAAAGCGAGTGGTCTGAAAAAGCATGGAAAGAAACCCATCAAAAAGTGAATTTAACACACGGTGAAGATCCGCTGTATCAATACGTGATGGAGAATAGACAGTCTGTTTATCTGCAGCAGGCAGAAGAAGATCCAAGAACACACAAAGAAGCAATCAAAGAATTTAATATCCGCAGCCTTCTCATGATTCCGCTTGTTTCAATAGGAGACGTACTAGGTGTTGTTGCGGTGCCTCAATTTCATGGAGGGGACCCGTACTTTACAGAAACACAGCAGACGAAAGCCAGATCTATTGTTGACGCTGTCGCCCCGGTCCTGTCCACTTTAATTTATATGGATAAGCAGGAGCTGATTATTAAGGACCGGACCTCCGCCCTTTTGAAAAAGAACGAAGAGCAGGCGGAAAATGTTAAGGAATTGGAGCGTCTTAGTAAAGAGAAAGCAATGATCCTTGATGCAGCAGGGGAAGGGATATTTGGTATTGATACGAAAGGATATGTGACATTCTGCAATCCGGCTGCCCTTCATATGCTGGGATATCAAGAGGATACTTTTGTAGAAACACGCCATATTCACGACGTATTCTCCACTCCGATTATGGAAAGCAATCCGGAAAGCAGCGTGTTTGATGAGAAACCTAAGCTTTCCGCTGAATTTTTCAAACGGGAGGATGGCACGCTGTTTCCGGAGAATATGTGCTTTCGCCGATTCTGGACATGAATGAAATAAAAGGTTACGTTATTACGCTTCGTGATGTGACGCAGCGAAAGGAAATGGAGCAGAAAATAAGATACCACGCTTATTATGACAGTCTTACCGGACTTGCAAACCGGGTGCTGTTTAAAGACCGTGTCCAGCAGGCGCTTGGATATGCAGAAGATAATAAAGAGCAGCTTGCTATCCTATTCCTGGACGTAGACCGTTTCAAAAACGTAAATGATTCTATGGGCCATGAACATGGAGATCTGCTGTTAAAGCAGGTGGCCCACAGGCTTCGAGAGGTAATGGGAACTTCTGATACGCTCTCACGGCAGGGAGGGGACGAATTTACAGTCCTTCTTCTTGGAAAAAATAATATTAAAGAAGTTCAGTGCAAAGCTAATTCGATTGTAGAAGCTTTTCAACATCCAATTACGATAAACGAAATAGATCATTTTATTACGGTAAGCATGGGTATCAGTTTATATCCATTTGACAGTGATAATGTAGAAGGGCTTCTAAAGCATGCTGATACAGCAATGTACCGCTGCAAAGAGGCCGGCGGAAATCAGTTTCAGTTCTACCACCCTGAGATGGAAACAGAAATGATGGAGCGGATGAAGCTGGAAACGGCTTTATTTAAAGCATTGGAATATGAGGAAATGGATCTTTACTACCAGCCGCAGTTCAATATGAAGACAAAAGAGCTTGTAGGAATTGAAGCACTAATTAGATGGGATCATCCTTCCTATGGAAGGTTGAGTCCAGATTCGTTTATTTCTCTAGCAGAAGAAACAGGTCTTATTATTCCAATTGGTGAATGGGTGCTTCGTAAGGCCTGCCGGCAGATGAAGGAATGGATGGCTTCCGGTATGAAGCCGGTGACGATTGCTGTTAACATCTCTCCTCGTCATTTCAGCCACTCCTCATTTATTGAAAACGTCCAGTTGATTCTGGCAGAGGAAGAAATTGATCCAGGTCAGGTAGAGCTCGAACTGACGGAAAATTTATTAATGCACAATAATGAAAAAAATGCCGGAAAAATGGAAGTTCTGCGCAGTATGGGGCTTGATCTGGCTATTGATGATTTTGGAACCGGATACTCTTCTCTCCGCTATTTAAAAGATTTTCCTGTAAGTCTTTTAAAAATAGACCGTTCCTTTATTGACAGCATGAATAAAGATACGAAAAGTGCAGCGATTACGAAATCAATTATTGCGATGGCTCATAACCTTGAATTAAAAGTAATGGCTGAAGGAATTGAAACAGAAAAGCAGGTGGAGGTCCTTCTTGAGCAGGATTGTCTTTACGGACAGGGTTATTTATTTTCTAAACCTATGGCAGCAGAAGATATTTTCACTACGTATGGACCAGTCGATATAAAAAGGAGATCTGTTGAATGAAAACTGCACGCCACTTAGTGGATTATTTAAAATCCGGCGGAATTGAATACGTTTTGGCATTCCTGCCGGATCAGTTAACGCTTTCTTCGATGAGTTATATGAAGAGCCTGGTATAGAGCCTGTTATTACGAAGCATGAAGGAGCAGCAGGCTACATGGCATGCGCGTACGCCAAATATTCCCAGTCTTTAAGTGTTTGTGTTGGAAGCAGCGGCCCGGGAGCGACAAACTTTATCACTGGAGCAGCCAATGCGATGAGAGAACAGCTCCCGGTTCTATTTTTAACAGGAGCAGTACCAGTAGCCTCCAGAGGCTTGAATGCCTCCCAGGAGCTGAATGTATCGGATGCTTATGAAAGCCTGACAAAATACAGCGTCACAATTCCAACGGCAGAAGCGTTCATGCCGGAAATAGAAAAGGCTGCGGCTATTGCTCTGGAGGGGACCCCGGGACCGGTTCATGTTGCGCTTCCTATCGATCTGCAGCTCACCTCCGTAGAACAGGGGGCACTGCTGCCTTTTCCTTCAAGAGAGAGACGCACACCAGACATGGAAATTGTTCAACAAGCAGCAGCTCAGCTTAACTCCTGTGAAAAAGGTATTATTTTTGCCGGGCAGGGTATCCGTCAGTCCGCAGACGAGGTGGAGGCATTAGCAGAAAAGCTCCAGTGGCCTATTGTGACAAGCCCTCAGGCGAAGGGAATTATTCCTGATTCCCATCCGGCAATGAAGGGGATTTTTGGATTTGCCGGAGTGGAAGAGGCTTCTGAGATTATGAATGATCCGGTCTATCAGACCATTCTAGTACTCGGTTCAAGCCTGGGAGAAACGGCAACCAATAACTGGAATCCATGTATATCAACGGGTCGTTATGTGATTCAAGTAGATCATGACACAGGTGTATTCGACCGGAAATACCCTGTCGATCTCCGTGTGCATAGCGATCTTGCTTTATTTCTTCGTCAGCTTCAGCCTCTGCTGAAAACAAAGTCTCTTCTTCAGGAAAACAAAGAGGAACCGGAGTTAAAGCAGGAGGAGTTTAATACACAGACGGTACTTCATAAGGTACAGGCTCTTCTTCCGGCTGATACGAGATATGTGGTTGATATAGGGGAATTTATGTCCTACGTTGTCCACCATATGAAAGTGCTCGAGAGAGATACGTTTGATATAAATGTGCATTTTGGAGCGATGGGAAGCGCAATTGGAGGAGCCATTGGTGCAAAAATAGCACAGCCGGAAAAGCCCAGCGCCTGCATCACCGGAGACGGATGTTTTTTCATGCACGGAATGGAAATACTTACAGCCAAAGAGTACAATCTGCCTGTCGTGTTTATTGTTATCAACAACGCCCGGCTGGGAATGGTTCATCACGGGCACAGCCTTCAATATAAGCGGGTTCATAAACGTTTCAGCCAGAAGCCGGTTTCTATTAAAGCGATGGTGGAAGCAATGGGAATTCCTGCTTTTAAAGCATCAAACCTTGAAGAACTCGATGAGCTGATACAAAAGCCGTTTCTTGAAGCAGACGGGCCATCCCTGCTGGAAATAGAACTGGTTGATGAGCAGGTACCGCCAATGGGAGACCGGGTAAAGTTTTTATCGTCTTTCGGTAAATAAGTAATAAAAATACGTATTTTTTTCTGATTTAGAAAATAGAGTGCTTTGAACCCTTACAGTTGACATTTGCGTTGTGATATAATATAGAAAACGCAAAGAAGTGAGGAATTATCATGGCACAATCAGATAAATGCACAACCGATAAATGCATGATTACGAACGCGATGGACCTGCTCGGCAAAAAATGGGTCGTTCTTGTCATGTATAAGCTGCTTAATGGGCCGCGCCGCTTTACGGAGCTGGAGGCAGACATGGCAATCAGCGGCAGGTTATTATCCGAGCGTCTAAAGGATCTGGAAGCGGCTAACATGGTAACCCGCAGGATCTATCCGGAAATTCCGCCGCGTGTGGAATATGAGTTAACTGAGAAAGGCAGGGGCATTGAACCGGTTATTAAAGAAATTTATGCCTGGGCTGAGAAGTGGGAAGCGGCTGACCTGGAACACGATAAACATCTTGTGGATCACAAATAAACGTTCTGTGGAGAATTTTCTCCATGGAACTTTTTTTTAGAAAAAAAGTGGATTCGCTTGTAAGTAGAAGAATACGGGTATAGGGAGGAAATGGAATCTGACAGAAGAGGTGTAGAAATGAAAAATATCGTAATTACAGGAGCAACCGGCGGAATAGGACGCGATGCTGCCCGCATTTTAGCCAATCAGCACCACCGCATACACATTATTGGGCGAAGCAAAGAAAGAGGGAGATCTACAGTAGAGGCACTAAAACGGGAAACCTCGAACCCGGATATTTTTTTCTATCAGGCAGATCTTTCTATTATGGAAGATATTGAGGCTGCTGCAGAAAGCCTGAAGAATAAACTTCCCGTCATTGATGTACTGATTAATAATGCCGGTGCTCTTTTTGAAAAGCGAACAGTAACGAAAGAACGGTTTGAAGAAACGTTTGCTTTAAACTATTTAGGTGTGTTTCTGCTCACTCATAAATTACTGCCGCTTATGAAAAAAAGCACAGAGGCACGGATAGTTAACGTGTCCTCTGTCGGCCATAAATTTGCACGATTTGAGCCGGATAATCTACAGGGAGAGAAAAAGTATGGAGCGATGAAAAGCTATGCAGGGGCTAAGTTGTATTTGAACATGTTTACATATGATTTAGCGGCCCGGCTCGAATCTGAAAACATTCAAGTGAATGCCATGCATCCGGGTAATATCTCAAGCGGCTTTGCCATGAACAACAAAGGTCCCTACCGGCTGCTTCACTATTTTACAAAATATGCAGGGGATTCGCTGCAGCAGGGAGCGCAATTGGAAGCAGACCTGGCCGTTTCTGAAAGCTACAGCGGAATGACAGGTAAATATTTCACGCCAAAAGGAGAGCAGGCATCGTCTGCGGCTTCCTACAATAAAGAAAATCAAAAAACACTGCGAAAGGTGTCCGAATCGATGCTTTCTTCTTATATATAACGTTTGATTTCTGACCCTTCGGGTATGGAATAGCAATACGGTGTAAGGAGGAATTCATTGAAAACATTACTCACAAAGCAGGACATGGAAGAAGGAAAAGATCTTCCGGAATGGCTTCTGCAGGAATACCGCACATTCCACGATACTGTAACCGATGCTTCATTCCCGTGTTATTTTGGAATGAAAGCAGAGAATAAAGGCGAACTAAGGTATGCATATATAGAGCATAAGGACTGGTCAGCTCTGCCGCAGGCGGTGGGGGAATTTCTGGAATTATTCGAGGAGCCGCCCTTCACCAGACACGGTTTGTTTGTATTTGTAGAACCCGAAATAAATGAAGGTTCGATGGATCAGTATCGAAACCAGTTTTGGGATATTCTTCAGTTTCTTCATGAAAAAGACACACAAAGCTGGCCGGGTGATAAGCCAAGAGATCCGGAGCATTATTTATGGGATTTTCATTTTCAGAAAGAACCTATCTTTGTGTTTGGCAACGCTCCGGCTTACAAACAAAGAAAAACCCGTGATCTTGGAAAGAGTCTGGTACTGGGATTTCAGCCCCGCAAAATATTTGAAGGTCTTGAGGGAACAGAAAAAGGCGGTATTATGTCGCGCGAAAAAGTAAGAGAACGCGTAGAAAAATGGGACAACCTTCCAAAGCATCCGGATATCAGTCATTTTGGAGACCCGGAGCATAATGAGTGGAAACAATTTTTTATTGGCGATGACGCAGAGCCCATAAAAGGCAAGTGCCCGTTTCATTATGATAAATAGAAAAAAAGCAGGAACTGTTCCTGCTTTTTTATTTTGTGCTCTCGGCGGTTGTCTGCCTCAGGCATTCCCGCAGTCTGCATAAATGTTCGTACATAGCGCTTTCAAGGGAACGATTATATAAAAGAGCGGCTGGATGATAAATAGGGAATAAAAGATGTTCTTCAGCGGACCATTGGTATTCGTAGCTGTCCGGTGAAGTGAGCTGGAGCACACTTCGTTTTTGGAGCCTGCCGGTGACAGAAGACATTTTGGGGTTGTCTCCGGTCAGGCGGCGGTATGCTACCTTGCCCATTGGAACGAGAACCCTCGGCTGGAATGTCTGAATTTCATAATCGAGCACAGGGGCATGGGCCGCTGCTTCTTTTAAAGTCGGTGTTCGATTGTATTTTTTATTTGGATTGCCGGAAGCATTTCCCCATTTGTAAGGCCGGCTTCGTACGGCACTTGTAATATAGACATCTTCCCGGGAAAGACCGAGGTAATCGAGAAATAAATTAAACTCTCTGCCGGCTCTTCCGGAAAAGGGAATTCCGTTATGAAACTCCGTTTCTCCTGGGGCTTCTCTCGATAAACATGACCTCTGGATGTAAAGGTCCGATGCCCGATACAAATCCTTCGCAAGGATAAGGGGCTAATCGTTTTTTGGCAGCGTCTATTAATTCTTCGGGGAGCATAAGAACACGTCCTTTACATTAGATGAAAAGCGATTAAAAGGTGTTGTCGGCCAGCGTCTTTTTCAATTTGTCCAGATGAGCGTATATAGTCTGGTCAAGAGAACGATTATATAAAGAGGCAGCCGGGTGGTACAGTGGGAAGATGGAATACTCTTTTTCCGACCAGACGTAGCTTCCGGATTCCCTGGAATACTGTCTGATGGGAGAACGAATGAATTGTCCCGCCGCATCCGTCATCGCAGGGCTTTTCCCGAGTAGACGCCAGTACGGCGTTTTCCCCATCGGAAGCAGCACGGCCGGACAAGTATGGCGGATTTCATAATCAAGCAGCGGCGCATGGGCCAGGATTTCCTTTTTGGAAGGGGTTCGATTGTATTTGCGGTCTTCTCCGTTTTTTTGTTTTATCGTATAAGGCCTGCTTTTAATCGTACGGGTCACATAAACGTCTTCGAGCACGTAACCAAGATACTCGATGTATTGAAGAAACTGTTTTCCGGCACGTCCTCCAAAAGGGTCTCCTTTGTATATTTCCGTTTCACCCGGTGCCTCCCCAATGAAGAAAAGATCCGGTTTGGCAGGATTTTCGCCATTAAGAAATCCTTCGCACGGGTAAGGTGCCATTCGTTCTTTGGCTTCGACAACCAATTTTTCCGGCAGCATAATGAAAAAATCTCCTTTCCAATAGAAATGATATGTCATTTTCTGTATAGTATAAAAGGTCAGTAAATAGGAATAAATAAAGAGCAGGAGTTTTACATATGGAAGATATATCACTCTACGTTATGCTGTTTCTAATTATAGCAGGGTTTCTTGCAGCTTTTATTGATTCCGTGGTTGGCGGAGGCGGGATGATTTCCACGCCGGCTCTGCTGGCTTCGGGATTGCCGCCTTCTACAGCACTTGGAACAAACAAATTAGCCAGTACAATGGGATCATTTACGAGCATGATCTCCTTTATGCGAAACGGACAGATTAATAAACGCCTCGTTTGGATTTTATTTCCGCTCTCTTTTGGAGGTTCCGTGTTTGGGGTGTTCATTGTCCAGCTGCTTCCGCCGGATGTGCTGGAGCCGATTATTTTAGTCCTTCTTATTATAGTAACCATTTATACGATTTTAAAACGCGATTGGGGCATGGCCTCCACATTTAAAGGAATATCCATGTCGCTGCTCATGTTTGCCGGAACTGCAGCTTTTGTTATTGGCTTCTATGACGGCTTCCTGGGAGCGGGAACTGGTTCATTTCTTTTATTTGCCTTTCTTATGATGGGGTTTAATTTCGTCGAAGCCGCCGGCAATGCGAAGGTGCTTAATTTTGGAAGCAATATTGCAGCGCTCATTACGTTTATCAGCTTTGACTCGGTACATTATATTTACGGTATTACGATGGGGCTTTCGATGGTAGCCGGAGCCTACCTGGGTGTGAACTTTGCTATTAAAAAGGGTGCCGCCTACGTGAAGCTGCTGTTTGTCGTTGTTACCGTCGTGCTGATTGCCGTAAATATATGGGAGTATATGACGGCTTCTTGAAAGCTGTATCATAAAAGATACTTTATAAATAAAAAATATCATATCAGTAAAATACCCTCGCCCAAAAAATGGTGAGGGTTTTCTACAGTTGTTGAGCTTTTTTAAAAGATATTTAAAAGAAGGGCAGCCAACTTCATGCTTAAATTCTTTTTTAAGTAGCTAGTTTATGTAAAAAAATTTACTATTAGATATATGTTTAAAAGCTTAATCGTAGATTTTGAAAGCGCTTCCTAAATAGTTAGGAAGAACTTTAATATAGTGATACTGAATATAATTTTTTAATATATGCATAGGGGAGAAAATAATGAAAAAACGTCACATTAAGTTACTGCAGCTGTTAAATAGAGAGGAGGAGTACATCAGCGGAAAGATGCTGGCCGAGATTCTGGGAGTTAGCGTTCGTACAGTTCGAAATGATATTCGCGACTTAAATGAAAGTTATTTAACAGAAGCGATTATTGAATCGAATAATCGATTTGGCTATAAAATATGTGGAGAAATAAGGATACTAAAAAATTTGAATGAAATGGATCCCGATATAAGAGCTTTTTTCATTATTAAATTGCTTAAAAAAAGTAATAACTGGCTCACCTATCAGGAAATAGCTGACTGTCTGTGGTTTTCTCCTCAAACCATTAGCACAGACATTCAAAAAATAACAGAAATGATTAAAGAAAAACATTATCCTCTAACACTGCATACAGAAACTTTCCGAGGCATCATGCTTAGCGGGCATGAGTGGGGCAAGCGCCAGTTAATGGCCTCTCTGGCCATTCGATCATTTGCTTCAATGGATGAATGTAAACAGATTCTATTCTTTTTATTTGAACAGGAGCTTGAACAGGATTGTATGGAGGAATTAATCCGTTCGATGACCTCTTTTTTGCAAGAGAATGAAGCAACTTTTAATTTGTACACCTGGCCTGCTTTAATGATTCATGTTTGCATACAGCTGATTTCTCCCCCTGTAGAGCATTGTGAGTGGCTTTTGGATAAAGACGATCCCTCTCTGACATTAGCTGAAACTATCGTAAATACCTTATCAACGAAAAGAGTGCCTGATAATAAGGTATCTGAAATATACTACCTTGCATCTCAAATAAAAGGATTGAAAATTCTACCATGTTCGAAAGTACAGCAGACAAATATTGATGAATTAAAACATCTTACGCAGCAGACGC
The DNA here is from genome assembly GCF_023845525.1 of Sinobaca sp. H24. Classification (NCBI taxonomy): domain Bacteria; kingdom Bacillati; phylum Bacillota; class Bacilli; order Caryophanales; family Sporolactobacillaceae; genus Sinobaca; species Sinobaca sp. H24. The sequence goes on along the minus strand of NZ_JALBWT010000001.1, from coordinate 214,824 downwards.
TGCAGCTGGTTGGCGATAGATACGGATACGAATTGCTGAAGGATGACCAGCTCATCATAGGTATTTACATGCACTTACTTGATACGCTTCAAGTTCTGCATTACAGCCTGCCGGTTTATAATCCTTATCTTAATCAAATAAAATCCGATTATATTCAAGCTTATCAAATGTCTATATTTTTTGCGGAGATCATGGGAAAAAAAATGAATATATTTATACCGGAAGAAGAAATAGGATACATTACTCTCCATATAGAGGCAGCTATAGAGAGAATAGATACGCTCTCTCTATCCATGTTGGTCTATTGCAAACAGAAAGCAGTATTATCAGCACATTGATGAGACAGAAAATAGAGAAAAACTTCAAGCAGATTCATATTGAAGATATTTATGAGTGGAAAGATACCACATCCATACCGGACAGTATTTCCTTTCTGCTTTCCACACAGCCAATTGTAATTCCCGAAAAGAAAGTACTTGTGGTCAATCCTATATTACAGCAAAAAGATATTTCCAAAATAAAACAGACGATTACACCAAATGTGATTCAAGAACACATGGAGCCAGCTAAGTTTATTTATCTTAACGAAAAAACCAAGCAGGGTTTTTTAAAAGCAATGACTGAAGAATTTAAACTGGAACCTTTTTTTGAAGGAATTATGGATAGAGAGAATCTTTCTTCCACAGAAATTGGAAACAAGATAGCTGTACCTCATCCCTTATTTTCAGCTCATGTACCTGCCTCATCTATTTATATTGGCGTGAATGCCAGAGAACTGGACTGGGGCCATAGCAATGTAAAAGTAGTATTCTTGATTATTTTAAGTGAAAAAGACGAACTGCGATATGAATATATTTACAGAGAAATCTATCAAATTATGAAATATCGGGACATGATGGACCGCTTAATGAAGGTAAAAACGTATGAAGATTTTATTCAATTACTATAAAAAATCAGGAGGTCTACCTATGTTAATTAATATGAAAGAAATGCTGAGTGTTGCCTATAAAAATAAATTTGCTGTCGGCTCTTATAATGTATCCAATAATGAACTCCTTCGAGCCATCATAGAAACTGCTGAGGAAAAGCAGTCACCTGCTATTATACAAATTCATCCAAATGAACTCGATCTTGTAGGAGATGATTTTACTGCCTATGTTCGAGAAGCTGCCCATCATGCCAGTGTTCCAATTGTTATACATCAAGACCACTGCGACACTATTGATGGAACTATACGGGCCCTTAGAAATGGGTATACTTCCGTTATGATAGATGGATCGCATCTTCCATTTGAAGAAAACATTGCCTTGACTCAGAAAGCTGTAAGTGTCGCACACGCTGTAGGTGTATCTGTGGAAGCTGAACTTGGTACTATCGGAAACAATGAAGGAAGTTCAGAAGGAGGAGCCGATCATATTTTATATACTGAGCCGGAACAGGCAAGAGAGTTTGTAGAACGGACGGGGTGTGACACGTTGGCAGTGGCTATAGGAACTTCCCATGGGTTTTATCCTAAACACCTTCAGCCGAAAATTCAGTTAGACCGCTTAGAAAAAATATATAAATTAGTTGATATCCCGTTAGTTCTTCATGGAGGATCTGATAATCCAGATGAAGATATTCGGAACTCTACAAAATATGGAGTAGCTAAAATCAATTTATCCAGTGATATGAAAAGAGCGTTTTTTGATCAATTGCGTACAACCTTGGAAGAAAAACCAAATGATTTCGAGCCGGATATTCTTTTTCCTGAAGCTAATAAAGCAGCAAAGAGCCTGTTAGGCAGGAAGATGGATTTGTTTGGATCATCCGGAAAATCTCCTTTGTATCATATTGGGGAGCTTAGAGAGAAAAAAATGGCAGTTGTTGATTAAATATAGAACAGGAGGACAACACGATGCAGAAAGAAAAACTAGATTTAAAAGAGTTAATGAATGAACATACTATTAACCTTCATTCCAGGGCGGGTTCTAAAACGGAAGTGTTGAAAGAAATGGTCAGCAAATTAGAATCAATTGGAAGCGTTTCTGACGCTTCCAGTTTCTTAAAAGATGTTTATGCTCGGGAAAAGGAAGGATTTACAGGTATTGGGAGTGGAATAGCTATTCCTCACGGGAAATCTGAAAGCGTTATCAAAAATACCATTATGATTTATCGTACTGATCAGCTTATAGAGTGGGAAACTCTCGATGACCTACCTGTTCGTGTTATTATCCTGCTGGCAGTAAAAATAGAGGATCAAAATAACCTGCACCTGAAAATGCTCGCTTCTATTGCAGGCTCGCTTGCAGACGAAACGAGATGCGAAAGAATTACTAAAGTTGAATCAAAGCAAAAATTAATACAAATACTAGAACAAAATGAACAAGGAGAGGATTAATAATGAAAATAGTAGGAGTCGCTGCATGTACAGCTGGGATAGCACACACGTATCTAGCAAAAGAAAAAATTACAGAAGCATCAAAAAAGCAGGCCATCAAGTAAAAATAGAAACTCAAGGAACAATTGGAACCGAAGATGAGTTGACAGCCGAAGAAATTAAAGAGGCGGATGTTGTTATCATTGCAGCAGATATAAGCATATCAAATAGAGATCGATTCGAAAATAAGGTTGTGCTTCAAATACCTACACATGTAGCAATGAAATCGCCTAAGGCATTGATTAAGAAAATTGAAGAAGAGATTAATACTAAGGCTTAATCAAAAAGGAGACGAGAATCTGATGAAAAATGTTGGCTTTATTATTAAAAAACATTTATTGACTGGCATTTCATATATGATTCCATTAATCGTCGCATCTGGTATTTGTATCGCCCTTGCCCAAATATTTGGAGGGATAAATGTTTCTGAAAATGAAGGAACACTTCCTTATTTTTTAAGCCAAATCGGGGGATGGGGAATGTCGTTAGTTGTTCCTCTTATTGCTGGAGCAATTGCTATGTCAATATCGGACAGACCGGGGCTGGCTCCAGGATTAATTATAGGATTTATCGCTAACGAGATAGGCACTGGATTTATTGGAGGAATTATAGGCGGGTTTCTCGTTGGGTATGCAGTTATTCTTATCAAAAAATATATTCGTCTTCCTAAAAGTATGGAAGGTTTAATGCCTATTATGATCATTCCCGTACTTGCTACGGTAATCTGTGGTCTTTTGATGATCACTCTAATCGGACAGCCAATTGCAGCTTTTCAAAGTACCACTCTTAATTGGCTGCAGTCTATGGAAGGTGGATCTAATTTTATTTTAGGATCTATCCTCGGAGCAATGGCGAGCTTTGACTTTGGTGGACCAGTTAACAAAACAATGTCTCTCTTTGCTGACGGCTTATTAGTTGATGGGGTTTATGGTCCGCAGGCTGTAAAATTTATCGGTTCGATGGTGCCGCCTTTTGGTATTGCTCTTTCATTTTTATTTACTAGATACAAGTATACAAAGATGGAACGAGAAACGCTCAAAGCCGCAGTGCCAATGGGTGTATGTATGATTACGGAAGGAGTTATACCTATAGCTGCAAGAGACATTATTCGCGTGGTTGGCTCCTGCTCTCTAGGAGCGGCTATTGGAGGCGGATTGTCCATGTCTTTAGGAGTAGGGAGCACGGTTCCTCACGGTGGACTATTAGTGGTTCCTTTAATGATCCATCCCTTGTATTTTCTGATGTGTCTCGGTATAGGGAGTTTGGTAACAGGAGTAACATTATCTTTATGGAAGCCAGCAATAAAAGCAGAAGAGGAAAATATGGTAGAAGAAGAAGAGAATAATATGGAACCGGAACTCATCGATATAGAATTTAAACGCGGAGCTCAATAATTTAGCTTATAGAGTAGAATAATAAAAAGCTCCCATTGAGGAGCTTTTTAGTTTAGCCATGCTGCCTGTTAAATTCGTCTTTCACTTTATGAAGCAGTTCAGGCTGATCAAGCAGATCTAATGCGGTCATAGCCATAGCCGCTGCGCCCTTCAGCATATCATCAAATCCGCGCCGGCTGCGGGCAGCCTGTTCAAATCCAGGAGTATGACACGCATAGTCTTCGTCTGTAATCTGGATGTATGGATGAATAGAAGGCACAACATGGCTGACGTTTCCCATATCGAGCGATCCGCCCCCGTCCTTTTGCTCCCGAACCGCTGACAACTCTACACCTGTTTCGACTAATCGGTTTGTGAACGTAGTGGAAAGGGTTTCGTTGGTTGTCATGTCGTCATAAGAAAATTCGTAGTTGGAAATATCAAGAGTGGTCCCGGCCGCAAGAGAAGCTCCACGCGCACAGTTTTTCACTTTTTCGGTAATCTCATCAAGATCTCGTCTTCTTCCGGCCCTTACATAAAAGCGGGCCTCCGCATAATCCGGAACAATATTGGCCGCCTGACCGCCTTCGGTAATAATACCGTGAATACGAACGTCGGCAGGCACATGCTGGCGCAAGGCGTTAATGCTGTTGAAGGTGTTAATCACTGCATCAAGAGCATTGATGCCTTTTTCCGGAGAAGCCGCTGCATGGCTGGATTTTCCCTCAAATGAAAACTGTACAGCATCCATAGCAAGAGACGTTCCGCTTTTTTCATAGTGGCTGTAAGGATGAATCATCATAGCGGCATCCAGATGATCAAAAATACCATTGTCAGAAAAAGGTACCTTGGCTCCGCGGGTTTCTTCAGCAGGGGTGCCGTATACATAAAGAGATCCCGACCTCTCATCCATAGACTTGCTCGCAGCAATCGCTGCGGCTGCAGCCATCGTGCCAATTAAATTATGGCCGCAGGCATGTCCGAGTCCAGGCAGCGCATCATATTCAGCCATAAAAGCAATATGAGGACCGGGAGTGCGCCCTCGATAAACCGCTTCAAATGAAGTAGGAATACCATCAATACCGGTTGTGACGTCGAATCCGTGCCGCTTTAGAAGTTCCACCAAAGCAGCAGACGCTTTGAATTCCTCATGTCCGAGCTCCGGATGGTTTCCTATGTATTCGCTTATTTTATAAAAATCTTCTTTCCATTTTTCTAAAGTCTGTGTAACGTGGTCCATTCGATACAGCCTCCTTTCTGCTAGTCTAGCATAGGAAAAGAAAGATCGGCATGCAGAAAGAAATAAAGATAATTTCCGCATAAGCACTGCCGGACAGGGGACATGAAGATTCCTTCCTGCAGTAATGCCTGCTGGTAACCGGCAAACGTGGTAGAATAAAGAGTAGCATAATGATATGTCGCATACTACGTAAAATTGGTGATAGCATGGAAAATACATCATTTGAAAAAACACCGTTTGGAATCGTCAGTCCAGTTGTTCCGGAGGCAGACATTGCCCGGGAAGAATCAGGCACCATACAGGAAGAAAGCGCAGAAGCAGATTACTCCTATTTCCAGGCGCTTGAACAAAAGGGAACCGCTCTTAATCGAGCCCAGACGAAAGCCGTCCGGCACGGAGAGGGGCCTTTTCTTGCTCTTGCAGGGGCAGGTTCGGGTAAAACGTCGGTTCTTGTCTGCCGAACCGGATATCTGCTCGCTGTGCGGAAAATACCAGCTGCTCAGATTCTGCTTGTAACCTTCACGAAAAAAGCAGCCGAAGAGATGAAGCAGCTATTTGCGCTGCCCGGTATCTCCGCTCAGGCAGTACGTCAGCTTCAAATACGGACCTTTCATTCTTTTTTCCTGCAGCTGCTGCGCGGCAGGGATATGATCAGAAGATGATGACAAGTGAGCGGTTTAAGCATATTATCATTAAAAAAAAGCTGAAAGAAGCGGGATTTGATGGGAAGTATCAGCCGGAAACCCTGCTTTCATTATACTCTTCTTATCGAATGAATAATCTTTCCCTCGCAGAAATGCCTGCTAAAACCCCGATGGAAATCGAGCAAAAAGGGGTTTTCCGCAGGTACGAAGCCTGGAAAAAAGAAGAGCATCAGCTGGATTTTGATGATATTCTCTGTCATGCATACGAACTGCTCTGCGAATCCGAACCTCTGCTGAAAAAGCTGCAGGAACGATTTCAATATATTATGGTAGATGAATTTCAGGATACCAATCCGCTGCAGTATGAAATGATGAAGATGCTTTCTGCAACGCACAAGAACTTATTTGTAGCAGGTGATGATGATCAGACAATTTATTCATTTAATGGAGCGCAAAGTGAAATCATCCTGGAATTTGATAAGGAATTTCCAACAGCAGAAATCGCTACACTCGATATTAATTACCGATCGACATCACCTATTACAGGATTGGGAAATGAAGTTATCCGGCATAATACGAATCGACGGGAAAAGACACTCAAATCTACAGTCTTATCTCAAACATATCCGCTTTATTTCCGGGCGGAAACGACAGATGAAGAAGCGAAGCTTGCCGCCGCTGATATTCTTCATAAAGTACAGAACGGCAGCCGGTCCTTTGCTGACTTTGCCATTCTTCACCGCACCGCCAGTGTAAGCCGTGCTATGTTTGAACAGCTTACGCTCCACCAGATTCCTTTTTTGTCTTTTACGACAGTGGATCAAATGTTTTACAATCAGTGGCCGATCAAAGCGGTAATGGATCACCTGCGTCTTGCTTTGAACCCTTATTATAACGATGCACTGCCTGAAGTGCTCCCCACGTTATTTATTAACAGGGAAAAAGGAATGCTTCATATCAAACGTCTAGAGGCTGTAGGGGAGCAGGCAGAGCCGCTGGAGATGCTTGAATCTCTCGGCGGACTGCGCGCTTTCCAGGTGAGCAAACTGCAGGAGAGAGAGCGTCTGCTCAAACAGATGAAACCAATGAAGCCAAAACAGGCAATAAAGAAAATGCGTGAAGCGTTTTATGATTCTTACCTGGAAGCTAATGAAGCACAGGCGGAAACAATGCATAAAGAAGGCGTGAAAGAAACGCTGGATGAACTCGAGACGTCTGCCGGCCGATTTGATTCGGTTCTTGCTTTTGTATCCTTTGTAGATGATATGGTGGAAATGTATAAAGGCATGCAGAAAAAAACGCAGTCCGCCAAAACAGATGCAGTGTCGCTTATGACAATTCATCGGGCGAAAGGTCTTGAATTTCCGGTCGTCTATTTAATCGGTGCATCGGAAACGATACTGCCGCATAGTTCTGCAGTAAAGGCTGCCGGATGTGGAGATTTTATAAAGAAGAGTAATGAAAGTGAAGAAAAAGCAATAGAGGAGGAACGACGCTTAGCTTATGTCGCTATCACAAGGGCAAAAGAAGAGCTCTATATCGGTTCCCCCGCCCAATACGCGGAAAAGCTGTGGAAGTATCCCGATTTTTTTTAGAAGCTTTCCCACATGCGACCCAAAAAAGGAGCCAGCCCATGGAACAGTTGCCGGAAGAAAGAAAAATAGTAAAAGCGTGGTTATGTACGAACGAGGATTGTATTGTATGGGTGAAAATTCAAACCCAGGAAGACGATACGCTTCAGGAAAAGACATGCCCTATCTGTAAATCAAAAATGGAAAAAGGCGAAAAAGAAGTTATTATCGCGCAAAGAAGAAACAACAGAAGATAATAAGAAAAGCGGACACATCCGTTAAGCCCCAGAGCTCCTGGAGCTCCTGCAAGAAGAGCCTGCGATTCGCTGACAGGAGGGAAGGAGGCTCGAGGGGCTGGATGTGGAGCTGGACAACAAGAAAGGAATAAGAGTCCTGGTCAGCCGCAGAGATTTCTGGAAAGTTCGCGCAGGAAGCTCTGCTGCCGAAGCGTAACCTGAAGAAGCGGCAGCGGTTGGACTCTTATTCTGGACAAAGAAAAGCGGACACATCCGTTAAGCCCCAGAGGCTTTTAAGAATGGATAAAAAGAAAAGCCTAAAGCGGTGTTAAAGTCGCTTTAGGCCTTTTTTTATAGGGGGAATGGTGGTGGAGCCTTTGGAAAACATGCTTTTGATCATGTATTGTCCATATTGGATCCCCTGATGATAAGACACTTTACCGGGAAGCGGCGGGATATGCTCGACATGAGCGTCAATAACGACAGGAACCTCACTGGTGGATGCCTGCTTCAATGCGTGCCGGAGCTCTTCGCGTGAATCAGCTGTATAGCCGATCCCCCCGCAGGCGCGGGCAAACGCTGCATAATCTATATCACTAATATCCGTTGCTTCAGGCTGATTGCCCATTGCCTGCTGTTCAAATTCAATCATCGAAATTTTTTCATTATTGAATACGACCATAATAATGGGGAGCTTATATTTTACAGCTGTTACAAAATCCTGCATGCCCATCGAAAAACCGCCGTCGCCGACAATACCAATCACCTGGCGGTCAGGAAAAGCAAGTTTTGCTGCAATCGCTCCGGGCAGCGAACAGCCCATCGTTGCAAGCCAGGAGGAAATGATCATCTTTTGCTTATTCAGGTGTAGATAGCGGGCGGTCCAGACTGTAATACTGCCCACATCGAGAGAGACAATAGCATCATCTTCCAACATACGCTGGATCTCAGCCATGGCCTGCTGAGGCTGCAGGAGCTTCGTTTCTTTATCAATGTCCTGCTGGAGTTCGTCGTTCCAGCTTTTCCGTTTTTTAATACAGCTTTGCAGAAAATCATCCTCTTTTTCTTCAAGCCCATTCGTGAACCATGGGAGAATCGAGCGCAGATCTCCTATAAGTCCGACCCGGGAAGGGTAATATTTCCCGATAACAGAAGAATCAATATCAATTTGGACGGCCGGGGTGTTCTCTGGAAGAAATTCACGATAAGGAAATGCTGTTCCAAGCAGGAGGAGCAGATCGGCTTCCTGTATGGCTTCATAGGACGGCTTTGTCCCAAGCTGTCCGAGCTGGCCCATATTGTGTGGATGATCATCCGGGATCATTCCTTTAGCCGGAAGGGAAACGATAATAGGTGCTTTGATTTTTTCAGCGAAAGCCAATACTTCATCGGCTGCACCTTCGGCTCCCTTTCCAACGAGAATAGCAGGTTTTTTTGATTCGTGTATATACGCCGTTGCTTCTTTGAGGTCTTTTTCCTCCGGACGTATAACAGGAGAAGAATAGATGGGGGACGTCATGGCTTCTTTTGATTTCACCTTCTGGCTGAATAAATCATCCGGAACAATTAGAACGGCCGGGCCTTTTTGGGCGTAAGCTGTACGTATAGCCTGATTAAGCATATCCGGAAGCTGCTCGGCTGTCTGGACGCGGCGGTTGTATACCCCTACGTCTTCAAACATCGCTTCAAGCTTTAACTCCTGAAAATGATCGGTTCCGACCATTGTGCTGCTGATTTGTCCTACAATAGCAAGGACTGGTACTTTGTCTTTTTTTGCGTCGTAAAGTCCGTTCTGCAGATGAACAGCTCCGGGACCTGCAATGGATAAACAGACACCAATCTGATGAGTAAGCTTGGCATGTGCTGAGGCCGCAAGTGCCCCTGTTTCTTCGTGTCGTATTTGAATAAAACGAATGTCTTCCTGTTTTCGGAGTTCTTCCATCAGTTCATTAATAGAATCACCCGGCATTCCAAAAATCCGGTCTACCTGCCACGTGTGTAAAAGATCAATCACCTGTTTACCGGCTGTTTGTTCGAGCATTAGAACATCCCCCGTTTCATAGTGTTATATAGGTTAAACCATTCCCTGTTCACGGACTATTAAACAATTCTTTCCAAACGTAGAGGTCTTATGCTACTTAAAAATATTGAACCAGCCTTTCCATTTAAACAAAAGCAAAAACGCCTGCTGTGCCGGCCATCGCTGCGAGAGTAATAAAATAGCCGTTATCTGCTGAAAGCTCCGGCATGTTCGTAAAGTTCATACCATACAGTCCGGCAATAAAGGTAAGCGGAATAAAAATAGTAGAAACAATAGTCAAAGTCATCATAATTTCGTTCATTCGATTGGAGTTGATCGTCTGATAGTTGTCCCGCATATCAGAAGTCATCTCGCGGTTCGATTGAATGAGTTCAGTCTGTTTTAATAAGTGATCATATATGTCCCGGTAGTATGCCTTATGTTCCGTAATAAGTTCCAGGCGCAGGTCAAGCATCCGGTAAAGAAGATCCCGCATTGGTACGATAGTCCGGCGCAGCTGAAGAAGGTCTCCGCGGATATCAAACACTTCATCAATCAAAGCCCCATATGTTTTGTCCGCGTCTTTTTCTTCAATTTCGTTCAGGCGGTCTTCCATTTGATAGAGAGGCGGGAAGTACGCGTCAACCATCTTATCGATAACAGAATAAATAATGTAATATGGCCCCTTATCACGAAAATCAGCAGAGGCCAGGGCCTTTTCCCAGACTGCATCTATCTCCGGCGAGGCGCTTAAGTGAAAGGTCACGACAAAGTTACTGCCGGAAAGATATCTACTTCTTTTTTAGCAAAGGTGTCCTTCTGAAGCGAATGCATGACAAAAAAACTCAAAATCTTCATAGTGATCGTATTTAGGGCGCTGCATGGAATGAAAGCAGTCTTCCACAGCGAGCGGATGAAAAGCAAAATCCTGTTCCAGCCGGGAAGCTTCTTCATCCGCAGGGTCTCTAAAATCAGCCCAGAACCATTTAATCGTGTTATCTGCCAGCAGCACAGAAATATCTTCATTTTCTTTCCACTCATTATGTATCGTAACCGCCATTGTGCGAATCATGGACGTGCTCCTTTCTGTATCTTAACCAACATATATAAATAGCCTATTTGTCACCAGGTCAAACATGCGGTTGTATGAAAACGCAATATATGATTTACTGGAAATACAAATGAATAATCACGCATCACTTCTAGGGGAGCTGTATAAGCTGAGAAAAGGAGACATCCTTGACCCTTATTACCTGATCTGGTTCATACCGGCGGAGGGAAGAAGCGGAAGACGGTTTCGTTGTCTTTGCTTCTTCTTTCAGGAAGAAGCTTTTTTGTATTCTAGATGCGAATCAGCCATTTGATGGGGGAGCAGAGATAATGACAGAACTATCCGGACTGTTAACACATATGGAAGAGAAGCAGGAAGATCTTCTCGAACTGGTGAGGACCTTAATTTCTTACAAAACACCGGCACCACCGGCAAGATACAGCAGAGATCCAGGCGTTTATTGCTTCGTATGTAAAAGAAATGAACTATGAGGTCGACACCTGGGACGTTTACCCCGGTGATCCTAACGTTGTAGCGACGAAAAAAGGAACCAGTTCATCCAAATACCACAGTCTTATACTGAACGGACATGTCGATACAGCAGAAGTGGAAGGATCAGAATGGACAACAGACCCATATCAGGCAGAAGTAAAAGATGGCTGGATTCAGGGGCGCGGGGCAGCCGATATGAAAGGCGGGCTGGCCGGAGCTTTATTTGTGCTGCGTATGTTCCATGAACAGGGAATAAAGCTTCCAGGTGACCTGACGCTGCAGTCAGTCATTGGAGAAGAGGTTGGTGAGGCAGGAACGCTTGCCTGCTGCAGGCGCGGCTACACAGCAGACTATGCGCTCGTTGTAGATACGAGTGATCTTCACATTCAGGGCCAGGGCGGCGTGATTACCGGATGGATTACGATCAAAAGTCCGGAGACGTTCCATGATGCCATGAGACGGAATATGATCCATGCAGGAGGCGCAGTAAGGGGAGCCAGTGCAATTGAAAAAATGATGGTTATTATCCAGGGCCTGCAGACGCTGGAAAGACAGTGGGCTGTAGAAAAGAGTTACCCCGGCGTTCCGGCCGGAGCTAACACGATTAACCCGGCCGTCATTGAAGGGGGAAGGAACGCGGCGTTTGTAGCAGATGAATGCCGGCTTTGGGTGACGGTTCACTTCTACCCGGATGAAACACATGAATCTGCCGCTGCAGAAGTAGAAGCACATATACGGAATGTGGCATCAGGAGATCCCTGGCTGCAACATCATCCTCCTGTATTTGAATGGGGCGGTACGTCTATGATTGAGGACCGGGGAGAAATTTTTCCATCGCTTTCGGTTGATAAAGAACATAAGGGGACGAACATGCTGGCAGACTCCCTGGAGAAAATATCTGGAGAAAAAGCAGTCCTTGATGTTTCTCCCACTGTAACAGATGGAGGGTGGCTTGGAGATGCCGGTATCCCAACAGCTATCTTTGGACCGGGGACGCTTTCGAATGCACACGCCGTGAACGAACAACTTTCTATTGATCAGCTGCTTACATTTACGAGAACGCTTGCCGTTTATATATACGAATGGCTGCACTCAGAAAAGAACGAGGAGGAATAGATATGTCATTCAGCCGCACGCTTCAGCAGAAACTGGAGCCGATCTGGACCAAAAACCACAGCCATCCATTTGTTACCGGGATGGGAGACGGGACATTGGACAAAGATGCATTTCGTTATTTCATGATTCAGGATTATTTGTATTTAAAAGAGTATTCCCGCTTGTTTGCAATGGGAACGATGAAAGCCCGGACACTAAAAACGATGGGGGAGTTCGCCGATCTGCTGCAGTCTACTCTGAATGAAGAAATGCAGCTGCACCGGGAATACAGTGCTAAGCTGAATATTACAGAAGAAGAACTGGAGCAGGCAGAGGCAGCCCCTGTCACTTTGGCTTATACAAGATACATGCTGCATGAAGGACAAAGCGGCGGGCTCGCCGAGCTGACAGCGGCCCTGCTTCCGTGTATGTGGAGCTACGCAGAAATCGGACGGGATTTAAGCCGTATACCCGGCGCTGCTGAGCACGAGTTATATGGAGAATGGATACGGATGTACAGTGATCCTGGTTTTCAGGAGCTTGCCGACTGGTGCATTGCTCTGTTGGATGAACTGGCAGAAGGGAAGCCTCAGCATGAACTCGACAAGCTGGAAGAAATCTTTTTAACGACAACTAAATTTGAGTATTTGTTCTGGGATATGGCCTATCATCATAAAACCTGGCCGGTATAATAGAAAGAAACACGAATCGAAAAAAAACCTCGGATTCCTAAAAAGGGATCCGAGGTTTTTTTGTTACGACTTCTTTTGAGGCAGCTCTTTTTTTGATTTAAGGTTTTTTTAACAAGAATACCCCAAACCATTCGTTTTCATCGGTCCAGAATGCGTCGACTTCCAAATGTGCCTGGTCGACAAGAGCAATAAATTCAGAAATGGAAAACTTATGCGAGTTTTCCGTATGAATGGTTTCGCCTTTGGAAAAATGAAAGGTGTGCTCTTCCAGAGAGATGAATTGTTCTTTATTGCTTTGAATATGCATTTCGATGCGCCCTTTTTCCTCGGAATAAAAAGCATGATGCATAAAATCGTCAGCATGGATGCCCGCATTCATTTCCTTATTCATACGTTCCAGAATGTTTAAGTTAAAGGCAGCCGTAATCCCCTTTTCATCATTGTAGGCTTTGTGAAGAAGGGAGGTGTCTTTCTTTAAATCGACACCAATCAAAATCTGCCCATCTGCCGCAAGCTCACTTCCAAGCGACTGCAGAAAATCCGTGGCTTCTTCTCTTTGGAAGTTGCCTATTGTAGAACCTAGAAAACAGATTGTTTTATTGATTTCCAGGTCCTCGTGCAGAAACTCCAGCGTGCTCGTGTAATCTGCGCAGATGCCGGTAACTTCCAATGCCGGATAATACTTCAGCACTTGTTCTGCCGTATCCTGAAGGGCGCTGATCGATATATCGACCGGTTTATAAGCTGCAGGCTTGTCCAGGAAAGGAAGCACCTGATTAATTTTTTCGAAGCTTCCGCTGCCGAGTTCAATAATATGAGCCTGTCCACCGATCGCCGCAGCAATATCAGGGCCAAAATCGTGCAGGATTTCCATTTCTGCCCGGCTTACATAATACTCCGGCAGCTTTGTAATGGCATTAAATAATTCACTTCCTGTTTTGTCGTAAAAATGCTTAGCAGGAAGGGTCTTGGGCATCTGTCCAAGACCGGCAATGACATCATCTTTAAAAGAAGACAACTCAGGCTGCAGATCTACTAACGTATAAGGAAGGTTTATTTTTTTCATTTATTCATCCCTGGCAAGACGGATACCGCTGAACTGCCAGCGTTTTTCAGGTGGAAAGAAATTTCGGTACGTAGAGCGGATGTGTGCCTGAGGTGTGGCACAGGAGCCGCCGCGCAGTACCATTTGGTTACTCATGAATTTAGCATTATATTCTCCGAGTGCCCCTTCGAGAGGACGGTTATTTGGATAAGGAGCATAAGGGCTTCTCGTCCATTCCCATACGTTCCATAGACCTGATGCGGTCTTCTACAGGTGCAGGGTGATAAGCCTCTGACTCTACAAAGTGTCCCTCTGGCGGATGATCACGGAAGGCATGCTCCCATTCCTGTTCTGTAGGAAGCCTGAATCCGGCCCAGCGGGAAAAGGCGTCTGCCTCATAATAGCTGATATGAGTCACTGGTTCTTCCGGATTCACTTTCTTTAATCCCTGGAGAGAATAGGCATACCATTCTCCATCGTGCTTTTCCCAGTACAGCGGGGCGTTCCACTGCTCCGCCTTGACGATGGCCCACCCTTCAGACAGCCAGTAGCCGGCTTCTGTATAGCCGCCGTCTTCTATGAATTCCATATATTCTCTGTTGGTTACAGGCACCGAGGCGATGGAAAAAGGATGAATCCAGTATTTGTGTACAGGACGTTCATTATCGAAAGAAAAATGAATGTTATTCGTTCCTATTTCAGTAAGGCCTTCCTCAAATGTCAGCCATTCTCTCGCCGCAGCAGTACCTCCGCCGGTTCGTTCTGGAAAGACGGCAGGATTTGTTGGATTAATAGAGAAGTTGTATTTAGTATCTGTAATAAGAAGTTCCTGATGCTGCTGTTCGTGCTGAAGACCAACTTCCATTAAATCAGCAATTTCTTCTGTGAGAGGGGTATTAAGTAAAAAGGCTTCTACTTTTTGTTCTACATATTCACGATAAGCAAGCGTTTCTGCTACCGTAGGCCTGGAGATAAGCCCGCGCTTTGATTTCGGAAAAATTTTCCCCTGTGTTTCATAATAAGAGTTATAAAGAGCGTTGGAGTCTTTGGAAAACTCTACATAATCATCTGCATGGTTTTTCAAAATAAATTGCTCAAAGAACCAGGTTGTATGGGCTAAGTGCCATTTTGCGGGACTTACGTCATCAGAGGCCTGCATCATATAATCCTCTGTTTCCAGAGGGGCGGTGAGATGAAGCGTTTGTTTCCGGATCGTTTGAAAATCGGTCAGAAGCTTTTCGACAGTAGATGAAGCAGTGTATTCGATGAGAAAAACCTCCTAAAAAAATTTTACTTATCTCATACCTTCTTTTTGCCAGAACGAAACCTAACAGAATTCCGGGAACAATAGAATGTTAGAATTGACTGGAGAGGGGGTACATAATGATATACGACAAATTATATGGAGCGGTAAAATGATAAATACCTGGAAGGCAAAAGCAGTTAGAAAGAAAGCTTCTTTTCAAAAACGTCCGTCCACTATAAACATTCAAGCAGTAGCTTCCGTGGATAAACGATTAATTTCCACAACGGGGCGTATGACACCTGTGACCTTTTATTATCCGGTAACAGCTGGAGCAGGTAAGCTTCCCATATACATAAATCTGCATGGAGGCGGGTTTGTGCATGGAACGGCTGAACAGGATGACCCCTATTGCAGGTATATAGCCAATGAGGCTTCCTGCCTCGTAGTGAATATCAACTATGCAAAAGCACCGGAGTCTCCATTTCCGGCAGCTTTAGAAGAAAGCTATGAAGTGATTAAGTGGGTGATCGATCACGCAGAAAGTCTTGGCGCCGATAAGAACCGGCTGGCTGTCGGCGGGCAGAGTGCAGGTGGCAACCTGGCTGCAGCCCTTACTCTTCTGGCAGCTATTAGAAAAGAGTTTTCTTTTTCTAAACAGGTTCTGAACTATCCAGTGCTCGATTTGGTGACGCCGGCTGAAGAAAAGCCGGTACTGGACGAAAAACGTGTCATTCCAACTAAACAGATGATTTTTTATAACAATTGCTATGTAATAGATAAAGAGAGTGCAAAAAACCCTCTCGCTTCACCTATTATGGCGGAGAGCATGAAAGGTGTCCCGCCGGCTCTGGTTATCACAGCCGAATATGATTCGCTTGCAGAGGAAGCGGAGCTGTATGCGGCTAAATTGACCAAGCATGGAATCGAAACAGAGCACAAACGTTTTGATGGATGCGAGCATGCGTTTACGCATGATGGGCCCAATAAAGAAGCAGAGGAAGCATGGAAGCTGATTGCCGGCTCACTAAAGGCATCGCTGCACATCAATCAAACATCAGCTACTACTAAATAAGGAGTGAATAAAATGGATGATCGTTTATTTAAATCCGCCATGGGCAAATTTGCCTCCGGCGTAACCGTTATTACAACAGAAACAGAGGAAATACATGGCATGACAGCTAACGCATTTATGTCTGTATCTCTTGATCCGAAACTAGTTGTCGTCTCCGTGTCAAAAAACGCCACCTGCCATGAGAAAATCAAAGAGGCCGGAACGTTCGCGGTAAGTATTCTTTCACAAGAGCAGGAGAAGTATTCCATGTATTTTGCAAGACAGCTCAAAGAAGAGATGGATGTGGCATTTGAGCGGTTTGAAGGCCAGCCTATTATTGAAGATTCCTTAGCCAGCCTGGTATGCAGGGTGCATTCAACTCATGAAACAGGAGATCATACCTTGTTTGTGGGAGAAGTGCTGAATCTTAAAGTTCAAGATGGAGATCCACTTCTGTACTTTGAAGGAAAATATAATAAGTTTGCTGAATAAATGAATAGTGCTTTCAAAAAAAGCGTGTCCCGGAGTTTTATTTCCGGAACACGTTTTTTAATTGGACGTCTTTACACTCACTACCGTAACCGTAACCAGAATAAGTGCCATTCCGACAAGCTGAATAAGCGTTAAATGGTCTCCAAGCAGCAAAACCCCAAATAAAGAAGCAGTTACCGGCTCGACCATTGCAACCATTGAAGCCTTGGAAGGGGTAGTTAAGCGGATACCGATGACATATAAAATAAAAGAAATACCGGCTCCAACGATACCTAAAAGAAGAAACCACCCTATATCATTTGAGGTCAGGACAGCAGCAGCTTCATTAATATCTGCAAATAGAAAAAGGATAATACAGAAAATGAAAAATGCAATCGTCAACGTTGCCTGAGGTTTTCCAAGAGAGGAAGCATTTTTAAATCCAAATATAAACAGAGCATAGGAAAGACCGGCAGCCAGGCCGGCGGCTGCTCCTAAAGCATTGACCGTAAGGGAACCCATATTGTAAGCCCCGGTTAGAAGGACAATCCCTGCCAGTACGCCGGCAATACTTCCCCATTTCAGCCAGGAGGACTTTTCCATTCCCAACACAAAAGAAATAAGAAGAACAAATATCGGTGCCGTATACATTAACGTAACCGCAATAGCGATACTAGATGCCTGGATGCTTACAAAATAAAAAGTGAAATTCCCGGCTACGCCAACTCCGGCAAGAAGAGCCCATATGTAAAAAGAAGTGGAACGTACCCAATTCTCTTTAAAGTGAAAAAGAACCCATATAAAAAAACATATAAACCCAATAATTCCTCTATATAGGGAAATAACAAGAGGATCCCAGCCTTTTCCCATCAGAATATCTGCAATCCCTCCGGTGATGCCCCAGAATACAGCAGCCAGCATCACCAGCCCAACGCCGGCGTATTTCATGTTCATAATATACCCCCTTTGTGCAAATGAACTTCCATCATCCCATTGTTATCAGAATAAATAAAGTTCAGGTCTATCTATTTTTACCAAAAACATTTTTTTCTTTTTTTCCATCAAGCATCTGCTTTAAATCATACTTCTTTCTAGTGGCTACAAGAATAAACAACGTATCACCCGCCTGAATTTCCATATTGCTGTCCGTGTTGAGAAGCTCTCCATCGCGGACTAATGCATTGACAGCAGATTCTTCAGGAATATTAAGACCGTTTACATTCTGTCCGATAATAGCTGAGTTCCTGGAGGCCCGGTATTCTATAAGCTTGGCGTCCGTTTTCCCTATATTAACAAGCTCCCAGGAAGAATGTTCGTCTCTGGTGTCAGGCGCTGTAACATTCAGTTTGTTAGATAAAGGAGCAATGGTTGATCCTTGAATGAGAGCAGAAGTAAGTACGATAAAGAAAACCGTATTAAAAATAATCGAATCGTTATCCACGCCGGCTACGATTGGAAACGTGGCCAGGATAATAGGAACCGCTCCGCGGAGGCCGGCCCAGGATAAGAACAACCGATCGTTTAGTGAAAAGCCGCTGCCTAACGTAGAAAGAAAAACGGCTGCTGGTCTTGCAATAAACATAATAAAAAAGGAAAGCAGCACCCCTGTCCATATAACTCCCCAGGAAAAAATGTCTTCCGGGGTTGCCAGTGCTCCAAGCACAATAAACATGACGATCTGTGCCATCCAGGCAAATCCTTCGTGAAAAGTCGTGATGGAATGTCGGTAGGTCAATTCTGAATTGCCGATCACAAGTGCAGCCACATATACAGCCAGAAAACCGCTTGCCATCGCAAATTGAGCCGAACTGTAAATAATGAAAGCAAAGGAAATGGCGAAAATAGGATAAAGGCCGCCGGCATCCATATTAATTTTGTTAACGGCGTAAGAGCCAATCTTTCCTAAGACCAGGCCTATCGCAACCCCGCCGATCATCTGCCATAAAAAACTTCCGGCCATCAGCGTATAGCTTGGGTCCGGAGACATGAGAAGTTCTATAGCGGCCAAAGTAAGGAAGACAGCCATAGGGTCATTAGCTCCGGCTTCGCCTTCCATGGAGGCACTGAGGTTGGGCTTTATGTTTTTTCCTTTTAATGTAGCAAATACAGCGGCGGCATCAGTAGAACCAACTAATGCCCCGAGCAGAAATGCTTCGATAATAGTAAGATCCAGCAGAAGGTAGGCAAAGCCGGCCAGAAGCAGTGAAGTCAGCAGCACGGTAAGCGTAGCTAATGACAGAGCGGTACCTGCGACCGGACGGATAACCGACCATTTCGTCTGGATCCCTCCTTCAAATAATATAATAACGAGAGCAAGTATCCCGATTGTCTGCACATATTCTACGTTCCCTAGAGAAAGAATATCCAATCCGCCGGACCCCATCAGCATGCCTATACCGATAAACAATATTAAAGAGGGAACCCCGAGCCGGCTGGAAAATTTAGATACGAGAACGCCGCAGGCAAGCAGCAGGCCTACGAGAAGAAGAATATAATCACTTAATAAATAATCGCTCAGCACCTCGTGTCCTCCTTTTCTGAAACAAAATAAAAAAATGCCCGGTTACAGGCATTTTGTAAGATACTGTCCTTTTGTATTATGGTTTCATATCAATCCACGAATACGTATGGTGCATGGAAAAGCCATTAAAACTCCGGTATCCGCTGTAGGCGGTCCGTACCTTTTCCAATTCTGCCTGCATATATGTTTCGCCTTCTTCATAGAAAGTAGTAAATGATTCAGATGAGCCGAGGTTCATCGTTTCTACTCCAACGGTTACAGGCGTTGCATATACATTCCCCCAATTCATCTCGTTCGAAACTAGGGCAATAATACCATTAGGACCTTCGGCTTTATCGCGGTAAGCCATTATATTAACTCCATCGGCTTGTTTGATGATCCATTCTGCGAGGTTACCTTTTCCAATCTTATTGCTGTATGTCCTTTCATCAAACCAAAATGGCATATCAACAAAAAGAGGAAGTCCCATATCATTTGCAGCTTTTGTGCTGTTCACAATTAATGTTTGGTAATTCAGTACGCTTTTTGCATAATTTTTATTCCAGCTTGAATGAAGGTAAGGCTCCACATCAAGGTGCAGTGCTGTAAATTTTTCTGAAGGAGCTGCATTGTTCTGATAGGTTTTCAGCCAGGGGATAACGGGCGGTGGTGTTTTGCCGCTGTATCGTTCTCCCCAGTCGGACGCGCCGTCAAGCGCGTGTACTGCGATGCCGCGTTCGCCTGCACGCTTGATGAAGCTTCGGTAGGAAGAAGATGGAATATCCCGGTCAATCTGCAGATAAACGGCTTCTGCCTCTTTTGATTCAAGGAAAGTAAGAATGCGGTCCGGTTCGGAAAGCATTTTATTCGTGTCCCAAAGCCAGGTAGATAAGTAATTACTGCTTGCGTTTACATGCTGCTGAGGCGTAATAGCCACAATAATCACCGCCAGTACAATAGTTAAAATAGAAAAGAGCCGCTTCATATTATTTTCCTCCAATTATAAGTAATGATGAAAGACCGCGTACCTAAAAAGGGTTATGCTATAATTTAGGCAAAAAGAAAAGGAGTGGGGATTATATTTTTCAGCCAGATTTTTGGACGGCTTATCAAAGTAAACAGTAAATTTATTTTTTTGAGTGCTGGTCTTTTAATTGCATTCAGTTCTTACTTTATTTATTATCTGGAGCCGGAAACATTCGAGTCCCCCTTTAATGGATTCTGGTGGGTGATGACAACGGTAACAACTGTTGGTTTCGGCGACTATTCTCCCATTACAATGGCAGGAAGACTGTACGTCATCTTTCTTTATATAGTAGGTATCGGTCTTATTTCGATAGTTATAAGTAAAATTGTTGATTATTTTTATGTGTACAATCGAAAAAAAGAAGGTGGAAGATTGGATTATAAAGGAAAAGGTCATATTGTTATTATTGACTGGAGCCGGAATGCAGGACTGGCTATTCAGGAAATTTTACATACAGATAAACAGGTAGAGATTGTCATCATAGATCAGCTGGAGCAGGCACCGATTCATCATGACCGGGTTCATTATGTAAAAGGCAACCCGATTCATAAAGAGACGCTCGACCAGGCGAATATTAAAAAAGCAAAAGCAGTGTTTGTTTTTCCCAACGAGTTAACAAGAAATGGAGAGTTTATTCATGATCCCTCCTATATTGATGGAAAAACACTGTTAATTGCAACGAATATCGAACGTCATTATGAATCTATCTATATTATTGTAGAAGTGAAAGAGCGTGAAAATATTCATAACTTTACTCATGTTCGAATAGACGAATTTATTTTATCTTCGGAGATGGTAGCCCAGCTCGCAGTCAGGTCTGCGTTTAGTCCTGGTACATCCAAGCTTGTATCCCAGCTTTTGTCCAAGAATCACGGGGATGATTTATATGAAATAACCAAGCGCCCGGAATGGAACACTTACCGGGAAGCATTTAAAGAGCTTCTCCAGGAAGGAGCAACGCTCGTATCGGATGGACAGGATTTTCATATTAATCAAAAGCTGGATGAAACAATCAGTGAAAAGGCTCGTCTATTTGTCATCTGCAATGAAAAAACGTATGAACGGATCAATAAACCAAAAAAGCAGAAAAACCGTTGAAGGTTTTTCTGCTTTCTTATCTTATAAGGCTGCTACAATTTTCCCGCGCACATGCCCATCTTTTATACGGTGAAGGGAAGAAACAACTTCTTCCAGGGAAATAACCTCTTGAGGAAGGGGTTTAATTTTCCCTTGGGAAGCAAGGGCACCCAGTTCCCTTGCCATACGTCCAAGATCGGCACGCTGCTCCAGGTCGTCGGAACGATAAACAAAACCAAGCGCTACTTCATGGAAAGAAGGAGCCAGTGTTTTCGGTGTATATTGTGTAAAGTCGGGCAGCGCAGCGATGCACACCAAGTGGCCGTTGAAAGCAAGGAAATCAATCGCTTCGGTTGCTGTTTTATTACCAATAGTGTCCAGAACGATATCAACGCCGCGGCCATCTGTATATTTATGAATCGCTTCGGTTACATTCTCGGTGTGGTAATCGATCGTTTTGTGAGCTCCGAGTCCGGTGACATACTCATTGTTTTCCGGGGAACACGTTGTAATAATATGAAGCCCTGCAAGCGAAGCCAGCTGAATAGCATAGCCGCCTACACCTCCGGCTCCTGCCTGAATAAGAATGGTCTGCCCATTCTGCACCGTTACTTTGCGGTACAGGGATTGATAGGCTGTCAGGGCTGCTGTTGGAAGAGAAGCGGCTTCTTCATGGCTCCATCCTGATGGAAGCGGAGCGATCACATCAGCAGGAACGGTCACATATTCTGCGAAAGCGCCATTGTCCGTCATGCTTATGTGACCGTAGACTTCGTCTCCTTCTTTCCAATCAGACAAGCCTGGGCTCACTTTATCAACAATTCCAGACACATCAAGACCTGGCACGTGGGGGAATTCCCATTCGGGAAGTCCGTTTTCTGATAGTTTATAATCGACCGGGTTAACGCCGGCTGCCTTCACTTTGATCCGGACCTCTGTTTCTTTCGGTTCCGGCATTGGAAGATCGGTAATTTCCAGGTGATCGATATTTCCGGGTTTAGTAAGGGCTAAAGCTTTCATTGATGAGTCCTCCTTTATTTGGTGAATCTGATGCATGCTCTGAAAATAGACGTATATGTATCTTCATTCCTTTTTTGGAGAAGAATAAACGAAACCACGGCAAAGAAAGTGAAACAAAACATTCAGTAGCATCGTAAAATAGAAGCAGGTATGATGAAAGAGAGAAAAAGGAGTGGGAACTATGGGAAGAAGAATAATGCTGTTAATACTTACTAATATTTTGGTTATAACAACTATTACTATTGTTATAGGGATTCTGGGCTTATTCGGCATTAATATCGGAGGCATGACGAGTCCGGACGGCAGCATGAACTTTGGTGCACTGCTTCTGTTTAGTGCAGCATTTGGTTTTGGCGGCGCTTTAATATCCTTAGCAATGTCCCGGTGGATAGCCAAAAAAACAATGGGCGTGAAAGTAATCAAGCCGGACCAGCCTCAAACGCAGGCAGAAAAGCAGGTACTTGATACCGTTCATACGATGGCAAGAAATGCAGGGCTTACTCATATGCCTGAAGTAGGTATTTACAATTCCAAAGAAGTGAATGCTTTTGCTACCGGTCCTACTAAAAAGCGTTCACTGGTAGCCGTATCCAGCGGACTGCTTCAGACGATGGACAAAACGGCTGTAGAAGGTGTGATTGCGCACGAAGTAGCCCACGTTGCTAACGGCGATATGGTCACCATGACGCTTTTGCAGGGTGTGGTAAACACATTCGTGATTTTCTTTGCCCGTATTGTGGCTACTGTTGTAGCTAATTTTGTGAAAGACAATACACTGCGGATGTTTGTACGATTCGGAGCTATTATCGTGTTCCAGATTCTATTTTCCATTCTGGGAAGCATTGTCGTGATGGCTTTCTCCAGGTACAGGGAATATCATGCAGACCGGGGCGGAGCTGATCTGGCAGGCCGCGATAAAATGACTCATGCTCTTCAGTCCCTGAAGCAGTATTCCGAGCGGATTGATGACAGCCACGGGTCTGTGCAGACGTTGAAAATTAACGGAAAGACTTCCATGGCGATGCTGTTTTCTTCGCATCCGCCTCTTGACGAACGAATTAGAAGACTGCAGGAAAGATAAACAACAACGAGCTCTTTTATACAGGAGCTCGTTTTTTACTGCGTTCATTTAAATGTCTTTCTTTATTCACAGCCATTTTGCTCCATTTCTGTTATAAAGATAGAGAGACTAATTAAAGGAGAGATTGTATGAAGTATTTAGGAACAGCCTTTGCGGCTTTTGCTTTGTTATGGTTTCCAGCTTCAGCCGAGGCCCATACGTATATGGAAGAATCAACACCGGAGGATGGAGAAACGGTCGAAGAAGATCTGAACGAAGTCCATGTTATATTTGATTCTCCCATTCAGGATTACAACATAGCCGATCTTTATGATGAAGAGGGAGAGCCTGTGCTGGGCGATGTGATACATGAGCCGGTGGATGAAGTTGTTTTTTCTACAGACGATCCACTTCCAAATGGGGATTATACATTTGAATTTGAAATCATCAGCGAAGATGGCCATATTATAGAAGACACTATCGCCTTTGCCGTTGATCAGGAAGAAGACGCGGCTGCGGTGCAGGAAGAACAGGAAACTTCTGAAGAAGAAACTGCATCGGAAGAAGAAGGAAATACAGATGAAGCAGATACTGCGGGTGCAGCAGAGGAAGAAGGAAATGGCAATACACTTGTACTGGCAGGCACTGTAATCCTTCTAGTGCTTGTAGCAGGAGCCTTATTCTTTCTTATCAGGAGAAAAAAATAAGTGCTTATTGCAATCAGCAACGGGCTGTTATATGTCGCGCTTGGCGTGCTGATGGGAACTGCTCTTCTGAATATGATTCCAAAGACGAACCGCCCGGAGCTGCACGTGCCATTTCCACTCGTGTTGGGAAGCGCTCTGCTGCTTCCTGTCTTATCGTTTCCTTCGCTGCTGGAAATTGCCCGGTCTATTTCAGCCGGGCGTGATCGTCTGCTCTCCGAAGCGTTGGAGATGGTCATGTTTTCTTTTCAAATTGGAACTGCCTGGATATCGTTAACGGCAGCTTCTATAGCGCTTGCTTTATTGATTGTATTATTTTACAGAAAAGCAGAGGCCCACTGGAGTATTTATCTGGCCTCTATGGCGATTTTAGCTGCCATTATAGGTTTTCAGGCAAGTGTAGGGCATGCAGCTTCAGCGAGCAGCCTGATTGGGTTTACTACTCATACAATGCATTATCTGGCTGTCAGCGTGTGGATTGGAACCTTATTTGTTGTAAGCTGGTTTTCCAAAAGCTATGTAAACTGGGAAGGATTTTTGGAATGGTTTACGCTTATTGCTGTAGGTTGTGTAGTGCTTATTACCATGTCCGGTCTGATTATGTCCCAGATTATTACGGAATCAATTACCGGATCCTGGGTATTGAGCTATGGCCAGGCGCTGCTGCTAAAACATCTATTATTTGCAGTTATTCTGCTTTTTGCCATTTTTAATGCGTTTTTTATTAGAGGACGCTTAAAAAAGGATGCTTCTTTTAGTCCCAGATCCTGGCTTCGTGCTGAAAGTACTGTGGCTTTAACCATTCTTGCGGTGACGGGGTTCATGACAGAACAGGAAACCCCGCAGCGAATTGAAAGACTGCTTCGCTCTGAAGGGCCGTCCCCGCTTTATGCACTGTTATTTGACAGTGGACCAGCTGGACCATCCTCTCCTGTCTTTTCTTTTCATGGCCCTGGTTTAGTTTTAATTTTAATAGGGGGCTTGTTTGCCTGGCTGGCGTATTATTCGATCAAGAAAGAAATGTCAGCCTGGGTGGTGTTTGGCATTTCGCTCTTTTTTGCCATCAGCATGTTTTTAGGGCTGATCAGTATGATTGGTCTGGAGGCAGCAGGCACCGCCGGCTTGTTCTAGAGCTCTGTATTTTGTAGATGACGCATGTATTCTTTCGGTTTCCGAAAAAATGGATGCGTCATTTTCTATTTTGCGATAGGCTTGTAGAGTAGAAAAAGGGACGGGAGAGAAAAAAGATGAAAGAAAATCAACAGGCGGCAGGGGTGGCTTTTGCCGGACTGGCCTATATGCTTTGGGGGTTTCTGCCTTTGTACTGGAAAATGCTCGGAGGCGTTCCGGCAGGAGAGGTGCTGGCCCACCGGATTGTCTGGTCCCTTATTTTCATGGGAGCTGTTCTCCTGGTGCTGAAAAAGATTCAACCGGTAGCAAGAGAAATTATACGTGTATTTAAAAATAAAAAATCAGCGGCGGCTATTACGGCAGCAGCCGTTTTGATAAGCATCAACTGGTTCTTGTTTATTTTTGCGGTGAATAGTGACAGGGTGATTGAAGCGAGTCTGGGCTACTATATTAATCCGTTGTTCAATGTTGTTCTTGCTACTGTCTTTTTAAAAGAAAAACTGACCAGGGCAGAAGGAGTGGCTTTCTTTCTGGCAGTTGGAGGCGTCATTACACTAACGTTTTACTATGGTTATTTCCCTTGGGCGGCAATTGGTCTGGCGCTCAGCTTTGGTCTTTACGGACTGATAAAAAAAACAACCCCGCTCAGTGCATGGGCTGGTTTAACAGTAGAAACAATGATAATGGTTCCTTTCGCGCTTTTGTTCCTGCTTGCCGTGCAGGGAGATACAGGCAGCATATTCCGCTTTTCGTGGGAGGATCATGCCCTGCTGATTGGAGCTGGAGCAGCCACGGCGGTGCCTTTGCTTTTATTTGCTGCAAGCAGCAAACGGATTTCTTTTTCTCTTATTGGATTTCTGCAGTATTTTGCTCCA
Organism: Sinobaca sp. H24; assembly: GCF_023845525.1. Lineage (NCBI taxonomy): Bacteria > Bacillati > Bacillota > Bacilli > Caryophanales > Sporolactobacillaceae > Sinobaca > Sinobaca sp. H24. The sequence continues at coordinate 188,784 of NZ_JALBWT010000001.1, read as the reverse complement.
ACGATCATGCTTCTGCTTGGAGTTTTCCTGTTTAACGAGCCATTCAGCCTGCAGCAGCTGACAGCCTTTATTATCGTCTGGATCGGTTTAATTATTTTTACGATTTCGAGATCAAGAACCTCCTGGAAAGCAAGAAAATGGAGAACGTCTGAAAAAACGGAATAAATCTTGTACATTTTATGTTTTTCCTGCTGAAACCGAGGGTGGGACTTTACTTTTTCTGCAAGTCGTAGCACAATACTAACGGTAGGTATTTATGTAAATCAATAAAAGAGCTCTTCAGATAAAAGGGGGCAGTAAAGCAGACAGCAGGAGCATGACAGCATAACTAATTGTATAAATAATGCTTTTTCATACTAAATGAAAAACGCATAAAAAATTCATTAAAGCGGAAATAATCTTACATAGGAGAAACCGTGAATTTTTTATGTCGATTTTGTGTTGAATTTGAAACACAAAATTGAGATTTGTATGACAGTCTTTGAAAAGGGAACAAAAGAAAGCGTAAATTTGCTACCATAGACAGAGCAGAATGTAATTCTGGCAAGGCATTACTATTACTAGGAAGGAGTGTTGGGTAAGGTGGGAAAATTTATAAGCCGGGCAAAGCGGACGCTGATGCTGCCTGCATTTGCTCTTGTTATATTCTTAAGCGGCTGTGCGGACCTGGTCGTTCTTGATCCACAAGGGCCGGTAGCAGAGAGTCAAGCAGAACTTATCACATTTTCTATCATTATGATGCTGGGAATCGTAGCGGTTGTATTCGTGCTTTTCACATACATGCTTGTGAAATTCAGGTACCGTCCTGAAAAGGAAGGCAATGACAATTATGATCCAACGCATCACGGCAACAACAAGCTTGAAGTAATTTGGACGGTTATTCCTCTTATTATCGTAACGGTACTATCTATACCTACCGTAACGACAATCTACGAATTAGAGGAGCCGCCGGAAGTATCGGCGGATACAGAACCTCTGGTTGTTCATGCAACGACATCAAACTTTAAGTGGTTTTTCAGTTATCCTGAAGAAAATATAGAGACGGTTAACTATTTACACATACCAACAGACCGGGCTATTGAATTCAGACTTTCTTCAGCCGATTCCATGACGGCTCTTTGGATTCCTGCACTGGGCGGACAGAAGTATAACATGGCCGGTATGGAGAACACACTATATCTTCAGGCTGACAATGAAGGCGAGTATGCAGGACGTAATGCAAACTACAACGGATCCGGATTTGCCGGTCATACGTTTGAAGTAATCGCACAGAATGAAGATGATTACAATGCGTGGGTATCCGAAACACAGGAAAATGCACCTGAGCTTACAGAGGATGAGTATATAGCTATGCTTACGCCTGGCCTAAGTGAAAACAACGAATTTTCATCAACGCATTTAGATTTTGTCGATCATGGAACAAATGAGGGCCGTGATTATATTATTGACCACCATGGTGGAGAACTTGGAGAGAAGCTTTATCTCCAGGGCGGTCGTGACATATGGGAAGATTAGTACGTTTCAATAGAAAGCAGGTGAGATAATTTGGATGCGTTTATAGATTTTTTATTTGGTGAATTTATCGTAACAGGAGATCCGCTTATATATGGCGCCATGGTTTCTATTGCGCTTGGTTCTATAACGGTTATCGCTGTACTCACCTACTTTAAGGCATGGGGATGGCTCTGGAGAGAGTATATTACTTCTGTTGACCATAAGAAGATAGGTATTATGTATATTATCGCAGCAATCGTCATGTTTGTCCGCGGTGGTATAGATGCAATGATGATGCGGGTTCAGACCTCGCTTCCGGGAATGACCTTCCTGGATTCACAGCACTACAATGAAATTTTTACAACACACGGAACCATCATGATTATCTTTATGGCAATGCCGTTCTTAATCGGTTAATGAACTTTGCCGTACCGCTTCAAATCGGGGCGCGGACGTAGCATTTCCATTCTTTAATAACCTGAGCTTCTGGTCCTTTGCTTTTGGACTTGCACTCTTTAATATCTCCTTTATTATCGGGGGATCGCCGGACGCGGGTGGACAAACTACGCTCCGATGGCCGGGGCGGAACTAAACCCCGGACCGGCAATAACTATTATCTTCTTGGGCTTTCAGCTCTCAGGGTATTGGTACGCTGGGAACTGGTATTAACTTTATTGTTACAATTTTGAAGATGAGGGCTCCAGGAATTACAATGATGAGACTGCCAATCTTTACCTGGTCGACGCTTATTACATCTCTTATCATTGTGTTTGCTTTCCCATTCTTACAGTAGCACTTGCTTAATGACGCTTGACCGATATTCGGTGCTAAACTCTTCACGCTTGCCGGCGAAGGGATGCCGATGATGTGGGCAACCTTTTCTGGCTGTGGGGACACCCGGAAGTATATATCGTTATTCTGCCGGCGTTTGGTATTTTCTCTGAAGTTATTTCCACTTTTGCAAGAAAACAGCTGTTTGGCTACAAAGCGATGGTTTATGCAATGGTTTATCATCGCACTTTTAAGCTTCCTCGTATGGGTTCACCATTTCTTTACAATGGGTGCCGGCGGTGGAGTAAACTCCTTCTTCTCGATTACGACAATGCTTATTGCCGTACCGACCGGGGTTAAGATATTCAACTGGCTCGGACGATGTACCGCGGCAGGATTACGTTTGAAACACCGATGTGTGGGCGCTTGCCTTTATCCCAACTTCGTTATCGGCGGGGTAACAGGGGTTATGCTTGCGATGGCCGCAGCTGACTACCAGTACCACAATACGTACTTCCTTGTAGCTCACTTTCACTATGTGCTAATCGCAGGTACCGTATTTGGATGTTTCTCCGGTTTGATTTTCTGGTATCCAAAAATGTTTGGACAAGCTTAATGAAAACTCGGAAAATATTCTTCTGGTTGTTTATGATCGGCTTTAACGTCTGTTTCCTTCCAATGTATTTCCTCGGATTTGCAGGATGCCGACGTACGTATACGATCGAACCAGAATGGATGCCGCTCAGCTTAACGGCTACAGCGGGCGCCTTCATGATGGCAGCCGGATTTGCTGTATTTGTTTACAGTATTACTTACAGCTTCCGTTATGCAGAGCGCGAAACGCAGGGCGACTCATGGGGAGAAGGAAGAACATTGGACTGGGCTACCGCAACACCAATCCCATTCTATAACTTCGCTACTCTTCCTGAGTTTGACAGCAAAGATGCTTATGTAGGAATGAAAGATAAAGGCGAAACCACCTATGACAAATCAAAAGTGGAAGAAATACACATGCCAAGCAACTCCGGCCTTCCTTTCTTTATGATGCTTGCTTGTTTATCGCAAGTTTCGGCTTGTCTGGGAATGGTTCTGGATGGCATTCCAGGTTGATTATGTTCTTTATCGTATGGGAATCCGCTCGTTTGATTATAATGAAGGCTTCCATGTCTCTGTAGAAGAAATTCACGAAAAGAGCAGGCAGCCAGAGGGGAGGATAGCAATAATGAGTGCACATACGGAAGCAACAACAGGACCAATGGAGTACCGCACACAAGAAGGACGTATGAATATCCTTGGATTTTGGATATTCTGGCGCAGAAATTGCATTATTTGCTACCATCTTCGCCACCTATGCTGTTATGATAGGCAGAACGGCGGATGCTCCGCTCCCCACGAATTGTTTGAACTGCCTATTACTCTGTTAATGACATTTCTTCTAACAAGTAGTTTTTACCTGCGGAATCGCCATCAATGAAATGCGCCGGGGATCAAAAAACGGCCTCCTCATCTGGATGGGATTGACGCTTGTATTAGGTCTTGGGTTCCTCGGACTTGAGATTTATGAGTTTAACCACCTCGTTCATGAAGGTGCATCCATCAGTTCAGCAGCATACTGGTCTGCATTCTTCACTCTGACCGGTACACACGGGCTTCACGTAACGGTCGGTCTCGGCTGGGGTGTCCTCTTATTAATTCAGCTTTACCAAAGAGGCATTACGCCGAGGACTGCAAGTAAATTCTTTATATTCGGCTTGTATTGGCACTTCTTAGACGTTGTGTGGATATTCGTATATACAGTCGTGTATTTATTAGGGATGGTGGCTTAAATGAGTTCACACAGTGAATCGCGTTTCCCTATAAAACACTTTATTGGGTATCTTGCCTCGATTGTGCTTACTGGTGCAGCGGCATGGATTGCTCTTGGCACGGAACTCCAATGGGATGGATTGTCACCGGCATTATGGCATTGGCTATCGTTCAAGCAGGCATTCAGCTGTTTATGTTTATGCATATCACCGAAACAGACAGCGGAGGCATTCAGCTTGGTAATATGATTTATGCTTTTGTAATTGCAGGTATTATTATCTTAGGTTCTATCTGGGTTATGTCGTTTGGTTATCATGATCACGATACCGGTAACGGTGGTGCAGAAGTAGAAGAACACAACAGCGATCATTAAATAATAAAAGGAAGCTTATCACATCCGATAAGCTTCCTTTTTATTCTATTTTTGAAAGTTGTATAAACAAAGCCGGAAATACTGTCAATGCATACAGTATACCGGCTTTTTCTATGTCGCAGTTTATTTAGAATTATTGTTTACCTCGGAACGGAGGAAAGGAACACGGCGTGAACGCTCCAGCTGTTTAAAGTAGCTGATCATAATATAGATAATGGCAACGTTCGTGATAAGGAGGCTGCCATAGAACGCAATGATAGAAGTCGGTGCATTAAGCACAGTGATTGGAGTGAAGTGGCTTAGGAAATAATCCCACATACCTAAAGCAAGAGCTGACTGAAGAACAACGAGAAACCATCTTTTGCGGCGGGCAAAGAAAAATGGAACAAGGGTGGCGAAAACCATAAATACGAGCAATACATCCATTAGAAGCACCTCTTTTTATAATATTCAGATTAGTAAGCGTTTTCATTTATTCTGTAAATTTATTATATCAAATTATTCACAAAAAAGACATAAAAAAAAGAAATAGTTTGAACTTTTTTTGAACAAACTATTTCGTATGTTGACATAACCGGTGAACGAGTGCTCAACGAAGCACGCTGCCGCCGGATATTTTGACTGATTCCCCGACGATATTCTGGGCAGCATTGGTTAACAAAAAGGCAATCGTATTCGCTACATCCTCCGAACGGGTAAGAGAACCAGATGGAATGCCGGATTTTGCAGCCTCCAGCTGCTCTTCATATGTGCGGCCTTCCCGTTCCCCTTTATTGGCGATAGCGGTCTCGCCCATTTCGGTGTCTACATAACCCGGACAAACCGCATTGACCCGAATGCCATGGGGTATCGCTTCAAGAGCCATGGAGTGGGTAAAGCCAATAAGGGCAAACTTGGATCCTGCATAAGCAGTGTTACCGGTCGTTCCTCTAAGTCCTGACAAAGAAGAAACATTAACTATAGCTCCCCGGCCAAGTGTTTTCATCCCTTCATATACAAGCTGGCTTAATAAGACAGCTGAAGTGTAGTTAATGTGCATGATAGATTCCATCTCTTCCTGTTTAAATGTCAACTCAACTGTACTGCCTCCTATAATACCCGCAGAGTTTACAAGCAGGCTGATCGTTCCGTTTTTTTCCACTGCTCTTTTTTCACCAAAGCCTCTCTCTCATCACTGCTGCCGATATCCGCAGGAATTACAGCTACGGAAGCTTCTGCATTGGATTGTTTTATCTGCTGTTCCAGGGCCTGTAATTTCTCCTGTCGGCGACCTGTAATGGTAACGGCTGCTCCCATTTCAGCGAGTGTAACCGCCGTATCATATCCAATACCGCCGGTAGCCCCGGTAATGAGGGCGTGTTCCCCTTTTAAAGCATCTGCTGCATAAATAGTCATTCGTATTCTCTCCTTTATAGCTGTTTTTATCCAGTACCCGTCTTCAAAAAAATAAAACAGTATAGTACTGCATACATCTTCCAAAATAAGGGTACACATCAAGTATTCAAATAAAAAGGCGGGATAATGATATGGCAGCTCTTAAAGCATTAGTATTAAATGGATCATTGAAAAAAACCGGAGATGACGAATCCAATACAGAAGCGCTGACGAATGAAGTGTTAAAGATATTAGAAAAAGAGGGAGTTTCTACAGAGACAGTAAGACTTGCTGATTATCATATTCCTTACGGTATAAGCGAGGATCTGGGAGAAGGAGATGAGTGGCCGGCTGTTTTTGAGAAAGTGAAAGAGGCAGACATTCTTATTATTGGTACGCCTTTATGGATAGGAGAAAAAAGCAGTATAACGACGCTTGCCATGGAAAGACTATATGGAGGAACAGGTGTTACAAATGAAAAAGGCCAGGCTGTTTACTATAATAAAGTAGGAGGCGTTGCTATTACCGGCAATGAAGACGGGGCAAAACATGCAGCAGCTTCTGTATTGTATGGCCTCTCTCATATAGGATTTACAATTCCACCAAATGTAGACTGTTACTGGGTGGGTGAAGCCGGCCCAGGTCCATCATTTATTGAAGCAGACGGGATGAGTAATGAATTTACGAAAGGCCACGTCACAATGCTTGCCTACAATCTGCTTCACATGGCGCGTATTCTTCAAGATAATCCGATACCGCCGGAAGGGAATGTATAAAAAACGGAAACAGACAATGCAATAAAGCAGCAAAGCTGAACCTTCTTTATGACGGTTCAGCTTTTTTGTTTTCCAATAACGAATGAAATTTTTCAACAATTATTCACATATTTTATCATAAAATATATGTATACTGGGTATTGTAGAGAAGGGAGAGCGTTGTGAAACATATACATAAAACCAAACAGAATCATTGCAGGCGTGTGGCGGTGGCATTTTTATATTGGACTGCTGCTGGCCCCATTTTTACTGATTTTGGCTATTACTGGAGGCATCTATCTATTTAAAGGAGAAATTGAAAGTGTTATCTACAGCGACTACTATGAAGTGGAGCCTGGAGAAACAGTGCATCCCCCGAGTCACTTAACAGAAGCAGCTCTGGCAGAAATACCGGCAGGGGAAGTAGTGCGTTATCGACCGGGGGATACTGCTTCAAGGTCTGCTGAAGTCGGGATCAGCACGGAAGAGGGGGAAGTCTACACCGTTTTTGTAGATCCTTATCAGTCAGAAGTATTAGGCATGATAAATGACGAAAATCGTGTGATGAACACTATTGAGGACCTGCACGGGGAACTGATGGCAGGAACCCTGGGAGACCGGCTGGTTGAACTGGCAGCGAGCTGGACACTTCTTTTAATAGCGTCCGGGCTTTATCTATGTGGCCTAGGAAAAAGCCATCTATTTACGGTACTTTGATTCCAAGAAAAACCACGTCAAAAAAGCAGTTAATCCGGGATATTCATGTTGTTCCTGCATTTTGGATATCCGGCGGGCTGGTTTTATTCCTGGTTACCGGTTTGTTATGGACCGGTTTTGGGGGAATGGTGTTCAGCATGTGGCAACAAGCACAGGAGTTGGCTATCCACCTTCCATCTGGGTTGGGGATCCGCCGAAATCAGGAAAGCAGGCAGAAGATGTTGCCGATGTTTCCTGGGCTGCTGAGAATATGCCGGTAGCTGATTCTGTCCCTTTAGAGGCATACGAACAACTTTCTATTGATACTGTTGTACAGACGGCTGAACAGGAAAATGTGCAGACGGCTTATGATATCTTTTATCCCGGTGATACAACGGGCGTTTATACGGTATCTGCTTTTCCTGATCGGGCCCAGGACGAGGTCACGATGCATATTGATCAATACTCCGGTACCATCCTGGCTGACTATCGCTGGGAGGATTATCAATGGGCAGGAAAAGCGATGGCATTGGGAATTACGATTCATAAAGGATTTCAATTCGGCCTTATCAATCAGCTGGCAGGCCTGGCTCTTTGCATTGGATTGATCGGCATGATAGTGAGCGGTATTTGGTTATGGCGTAAAAGAAAACCGGATAATCATATCGGTGCCCCTAAAGGAAGAATAGGCAAAGGATTTTGGCTGCTGGTGATTGTATTTGGCGTTCTTTTTCCATTAGTCGGTGTCTCTCTCATTTTAATCTTTTTGATCGATCGTTTCCTTATCCAGAAAAATCAAAGACTGAGCCGTTATTTTAATGTCTGACAAAGAAAGGAATATACTATATGAGATATGTTCTGCTGGCCGGGAGTGTCAGCTTGCTGTTTCTAAGCGGCTGTTCGTTGTTTTCGGTCGATAATCATGACGAATATAATGACTTAAAGCCAATAGAAGTTTCGACGTATCTGCCTGAAAACAGAGAAATGTCTAAAGAACAGCCTGTTAGTCTTCTGCTTACACAGAATAATAAAGAAATAGAGAACGCAGATGTTCATATAGAAATATGGTCGGAGGATCATTTCCAGCACGACACGTTACCTGTTACCAATAAAGGCGGGGGGATATATGAAGCAGACGTATACTGGGAAACAGAGGGAATATATTATATGCGGTCCGAGGTCTCTGCTGGAGAATCGGCCGCAAATCCCGTTGTGATGCTGGGAGTTGGAGATTTAACGGAAGAAGAGGAGCTTCAGATCGAAAATGGGGATGAAGGCAGTGCGACGATAGAAGGTCATCATTAATAATAGGGAGGGGAACGCACTTGTTACCAATAGAGCGTCAGCAAAAGATAATGGAATGGCTTCAGGAAAATAAGGCAATGAAAATCAGTGAGCTGAGTGAAAGGCTCCACGTTTCCGAAATGACAATTTACCGGGATACGAAACCCCTAATCGAAGAAGGGAGGCTGCTTAAGACAAAAAATGGCGTAATGCTTTATGAACAACCCGCAGTTTTATCCAATCATTGCAGTTATTGCAAAAAACTTTCGGATGGCCGGCTTGCCATGACATTAATAAAAAAAGATCAAAGTATAGAAGCTTTGTGCTGTGCTCACTGTGCGGTTCTTCGTTATTTTGATATTGAGGATAAAGTAGATCAGCTCATTGGACAGGACTTTCTGACGGATGTAACCATCAGCGGAAAGTCAGCTGTATATATTCTTTCTCCGGATCTTGATATCCACTGCTGTGAACCACGCGTACTCATGCTCGGAACAAGGCAGAGAGCAGAACGCCTTCAGCTGGGATTCGGTGGAGAAATCGGAAATATTAAAGAAATAAATGAGGCAATCAATAAAAAGATGAATCAAACCAGCAGTCCCTGCTGTCCTTCTTGAGGCTCATTGAATATGTCACTAAATCGATACAGAATAGTCACGGGATAGTTCTTTGTACCGGGCGGCTGATTTATCATGCGATGTTAAAATAAAAGAGTGAAAAAGTACCTAATGAAAAGAGTGAGACGATGAATAAAAAATACATGAAAATTTCAATGGTTTCGGTTTTGTCTGCCATGGTTCTGGGAGCATGTGGAAGCGGTGATACAGAGGAAGAGCAGAATGGAAATGAAGATAACGGCCAGCAGGGTTCGTCTGAGCAGGGCGCCGGCGTGGCAGATGCCAGTGAGCCGAGAGAGCCGGAAGAGGATGAAGTCTGCATGTACTGCAATATGAATATTCCGCATGACGAAGACAGCGTATTTACCGCTCAAGCTGTGACAGAAGACGGGGAACGGGTCTTTTTTGACGACTCCGGATGCCTGACAAATGCGAAAGAGGAAGCAGGAGGCTCCTTTGAAAAAGAATGGGTCAAAGATCATTCATCCAATGAGTGGATTGAAGCAGAAACGGCTCATGTGGTGGAAGACAGCGAATTCAATTCACCAATGGGATACGGCTATGCCTTTTTTGAAGAAGAAGCCGATGCAGAAGAATACGTCCTATCAGATACAGCAGAAGCTGCTGACTGGCAGAGTGTAGAAGAAGACGGCATAGAGCGTGCGGGCGGAGGAGAAGAGATGGATCATGAAGGGCATGGAGAGGAAGAATCAGGCCATGATCATGAAGAAAATGGAACGCACGACGATCATTAAGCTTTTTGTTCCGCTGGGCGTGCTCTTCTTCTTGTTTTTCTTTTATGCGAATTCATCGTCAGCAGCATCGCTTCAGGATCAGATTGACGAAGCGGGTGCAGGTGACACGGTTACAATAGAAGAGGGAATACACGAAGAAGTTCTTCACATTGATAAGCCGATTCATTTAAAAGGGCTCGGTGAGCAGCAGAGCCGTCTTCTCAATAAAGAGGCGGGCACTATTATTTTTATCGAGTCTGATGATGTAGTCATAGAAGGTATTGCTTTTGAACATACGGAAGAAGATACGGAAGAAGAGGTTGGGTATAGGCAGGTGACGGATCCCTTTGACCCGGAGCCGGTCATTTCTGCTGATGCCCCATCTGATCTTCATATTATTGATAACACGTTTGATGCGATTGGTTCCGGCATTTATGTAACGAATGGGACGGATATAGAAGTAGCCCGCAACAGCTTGATCGGTGTCGAAGCGGAGTACTTTATGGAAGGTAACGCCGTAGAGTTATATGACACGGATGACGTCGAGCTTCGGGATAACCGCGTCCGTTATATGATGGACGGTTTTTATCTGGATACACTATCGCGGGCAGATATTACTGGGAACGATGTAAGCGAATCCCGGTATGCGACCCACTTAATGTTCAGCGATCAGGTGACCGGCGATAACAACACTTACACAGACAATGTGAACGGCATGATGATTATGGACAGCACGAACAGCTCCTTTTCCGACAATGTATTTCAGGAGCATTTTGATGTCCGCGGATTCGGTGCCATGATTTTCCGATCGGAAAACATAGAGCTGCTTAATAATCGTATTTCCCAGAACAGCACTGGCATCCAGCTTCAGGAAACACGTGGTACAACGATTCGTGGAAATGCGATAACAGGTAACCATGTAGGACTTTCCTGGAACATGAGAAATCCAGATTTTGTATTTACAAACAATGACATGATCAGCAATATCATTCAAACGCAGGCCTTGTCAGATGCACTCCCGCTGGATGCAGACGGAGAAGGCAACTACTGGGATGATTATTTCATGGAAGACTTAACAGGGGACGGAGTAGGAGAGCTTACCTACGAGTCGGGAACCGTTTATGATTTAATATTGGAAGAACAGCCGGAATGGCAGCTTTTCTTTGAAAGTCCGGCTGTCTCTCTCTGGAGCCAGACGGAAGAATGGCTTCCGGCTATCGGCAGGGAAACGGCTGTCGACAACTATCCGAAAGTGGAAGAACAGTGGGCAGAGGAGCCGGAACAACAGTCTGCGTGGGTATACATCACGATTGGCTTCATCTTTCTGGCGATTGCTGCAGCAATTATCTACTATTACAGGAGGAACGAATATGCATAATAAAAAGCTGATGATGCTGATGCCGTTTGTCTTTTTTGCCGGGGCCTGCCAGCAGCTGTCCCACGATCCGCATGATATCGATCACCATGTGGACACATGCGAAATCTGCAACATGAGCATTGTGAGGGTGGAGGAAGCCGCGCAGATCGTTAAAGAAGACGGCACTGCTGTATTGTTTGATGATGTTGGGTGTCTGATGGAGTATAAAGAAATTTACGCTTCCGAATCAGACGAATTTCATACAGAGTATGCACAGGACTATGAGCTTGCTGAATGGTTTGATATGGAAGAAGGAGCTTATGTATACGATGAGGATATTCAGACGCCGATGGGTAATGGCGTCGTAAGTTTCGAATCAGAAGAGAACGCGCAGGCATTTATCGATAATGAGAATAACGGGGAAGGGACGCTTTATCAATACGAAGACCTGCCTGGTCATGAGTGGGACAGTCATTTATGAATGTAGCCCATTTTGTTAAACAGGACTTAAAGCAATTTATGAGAAATCGCTGGCTGCTCGTTTTCGGCCTGCTTTTTGCACTGGTTGCCACCGGTTTAATGGTCTTCGGCGGTTCCTCCCATTCTTCCTACGAAGGATTTAACCGCACAACGGCCAGCCTGCTGAATGCTAATTTATTTCTCATTCCGTTAATTGTCTTTATTGTAGGCGGCGTTACGTTATCCAATGATAAAGAGGAGGGCCACTTCGGGCTGCTTCTTACCTATCCTGTATCGTATGCTGCTCTAATAGTATCTAAAATTTTATCCTTGATCCTGGCATTAATTGTTATGCTGCTGCTTGGGTACGGCATAGCGGCAGTGGCCGGTTACTTTCTGGCTGTGCCGATGGCTCCCGGATCATTTCTGACATTTTTCTTTCTATCGTGGATTTTGGTGATGTGCCTGGCTCCGCTTTCAATCATGATGGGGCTTTACTGTTCGTCAAAATTCCAGGCAATGGGTGCCTCGCTGCTTTTGTGGGCGGTGCTCGTACTGTTTTACGAATTTGTGGTGATGGCTCTTACAGACATCGTGCCGGCTTACATGCTGACGATGTTTTTAACCTGGATTGTCGCCCTGAATCCGGTTGAACTGATGAGGGTGCTGGCCATTGTTATTTTAGACGGCGGAACCACCTTCGGCCCTTCTCTTTATGACTTCACCCTGTTTGTGACAGAAGGTTTCGGTATTGTGATTTTTGTGGTCGGTATTCTGCTTTGGATACTGATACCTTCTCTGATCAGCTATTATTTAATACGAAAGGGGTATGGCTATGCCAAATAGTCCTTTTCTGGAAGCGAAGGATCTTCATCTAAAAAAACGATTGGATTCAACCAGCTTTACTATGAACAAAGGAGAAGTACTGGCTCTCTGCGGAGGAAATGGCGCCGGGAAAACCTCATTGTTCAGTATTTTGACCGGCATGATCCGCCCCGACCGCGGAGCACTGGAGATGAACGGCCAGCCTGTTAAAAACCAGTCCATGGCTTATCGGAAGAGTTTTTCCTATATGCCGGACAGAATGCTGTTTCCTTCCTACCTTACAGGTCTTGAAGTTCTCTATTTCTACGGCACGATGATAGATTCGAATGAAGAAGAAGTAGAATATTGGCTGAAAAAGGTAGGACTCTATGAAGTACGTCATAAGAGAATCAAAGAATACTCTAAAGGGATGCAGCAGCGCTTGAATATGGTTCAGGCATTCCTCGGAGACCCGGAATGGGTGATGATGGATGAGCCGACCAATGGACTGGATCCCTATTGGATTTATCAAGCGAAACAGTGGATAAAAGAAGAAAAAGAAAAAGGAAAAACCATTCTGTTCTCTACCCATACGCTGTCGATGGTTGAAGAAGTAGCAGATACGCTTATTTTCCTTCAAAACGGTTCCATCCTCATTAAAGAAACCATCCCCTCTATTAAAGCAAAGCTGGAGAATGGAGAAACATTGGAAGACTACATTTACCGCTCGATCGAGTCCCTTTATACAATGGAAACGAAGCCATAAAAAAGCATGCGCGTAGCTGCGCATGCTTTTTGTGATCTAAAAGCTTAAAACAATAGGCTGCCAGAAGTAAACGAAAACGACAATGACGATGATACCAATAATATTCAGCCAGAAGCCTGCCTTAATCATGTCATCAATTGTAATGAAATCCGAGCTGAATACAGCTGCGTTCGGTGGTGTAGAGATAGGCAGCATAAACGCACAAGAAGAAGCGAGGGCTACTACAGCCATAATGCCATATGGCTCTACCCCGATACCGAGTGCAAGGCCAATACTCACTGGGATCAGCATGTTGGAAACGGCTGTGTTGGACATAATTTCTGTCATAAACAGCACCATTGCCGCGAGCACAATAAGAATAAGAAGATACGGAAGCACCTGCAGGCCTCCTAGAATATCGCCGAACCATTCGGTTAGGTTGGACTCGTCAAAAGCTGCCGCAAGAGACAGGCCGCCGCCGAACAGGAGAAGAAGCCCCCACGGCAGCCGCTTCATATCTTCCCACACCATGATCCCGCCGCGCTTTCCTTTGTAGCGGCTTGGGATAAGGAAGAGAGAGACAGCAGCCATCATGGATATGGTTGTATCGGACAGATCAAGACCAGGAATAAATCCACCGAAAATCCATAAAAAGGCGGTAGCAGAGAAAATGATAAGAATCACTTTTTCCTGATAGCTCATTGGTCCAAGATCCTTTAGTTGATCCCGGGCAAAGTTCTCGGAAATACTGCCGGTATTCGGCACGGAGAATTTAATTTTTGTCATGTAAAAGTACAGCACAGTCATCATAATAACGGTGATTGGAAAACCGAATATAAACCAGTCAAAAAAGGTAATGGTCTGATCGAGCTGCTGGTTGGCGATTCCAACAAACACGGCGTTTGGCACAGAACCGATAAGCGTGGCAAGACCGCCGATGGAAGCCGCATACGCAACGGTCAAAAGGAGGCCTTTTGCAAAGGACTTCAAGTCTTTTTCGTTAAAGAATTCTTTGTCTTTCGCCTCTGTAATTAAAGCCAGCGCAATGGGAAGCATCATCAGCGCTGTAGCAGCATTGGAAATCCACATAGAGAGAAAAGCTGTGGCAATACCTACACCTAAAACAATCCGATTGCTTGTTGTTCCTAAAAGCAGCAGAATAAACATGGCAATACGCTTATGTAAGTCCCATTTTTCAATAGCCAGCGCGATCGTAAAACCGCCCATGTACATAAATACAATTGGATCGGCGTACGCCATCGTTGCAGTGCTCTCTTCTGCACCTCCCGTAAGCGGTAACAAAAATATCGGCATTAAGGAAGTAGCTGGAATAGGCATAGCTTCGGTAATCCACCATGTGGCCACCCAGACGGTAACAGCAAGTACAGCACGCGGTGCATCCTCAAGACCGGTCAAGGCAGGAAAGAAATAAATAAGGGCAAATAACAGCGGACCAAGAATGATTCCAATTCGATGCCGGTTCCAAGACATGCTTATCACATCCTTTCAACGTATACTTATAATAGTAGCTTTCTCTTTTTCATTTGTCATTGCCTTTTAAAAAGAAAGCGGTAAAAAATGAGAAATGAAAAAACCGTGATATAATAAGACACACGACAAAAGGAGGATTGGGCATTGTGAACACATACCTTGCTCTTGCAGAAAGCGTCCGAATGATAAATAAAGGAACGCACTCACTCCTTATTGATTATGATGACAAATTAGAATTTATAGGAAAAGGAAGAAGTGCGTATGTTTTTAAAATAAAAGGAACAGAAGTAGTGCTGAAAATGTTCTTTCCGGATTTTGCAGCAGTAGCAAAAGAAGAAGCTCTTATCTATCAGGCTCTTGGAGGTCTGGAATATTATCCGAGTATGTATGAAGCAGGAGAGAACTACCTTGTCATCGATCACGTAAAAGGAAGCACTCTTTTTCAATGTCTGCAAAAAGGAATGCCAATTACGGAACATCACCTGCAGGAAGTAGACCGGGCTTTACAGCTGGCAAGAGACAGAGGCTTAAATCCATCGGATATTCACCTGCGTAATATTCTTATTACAGATACCGGAGCTATCAAAATCATTGATGTGGCCCGCTACCGTCAGCAGAAAGACTGCACGCAGTGGGACGACCTGAAAAACGCATTTTATGTATATTATACGAGAAAGTATTTTCCTAAAAAAATGCCGCTTGTGTTATTGAATACTGTAGCTGCTCTATATAAAAGAAAAATGCTCCCACATTATGGAGGACATTAAGAAGCACTGGATCTGCAGCAGAGATCCAGTGCCTTTTATTTTACCAGCTTGATTTTTTTACGCCGGGGATCTGGCCTTTATGGGCAAGGTCCCGGAAAGCGATACGGGACATATTAAATTTTCTCATATAACCGCGTGGACGGCCGGTCACACCGCAGCGGCTGTTGGAACGGGTAGGCGAGGAGTCTCTTGGAAGCCGGCGCAGCGCTTCATAATCCCCTTTTTCTTTTAATTCCCGGCGTATATCAGCATATTGTGCAATAAGTGCTTCCCTTTTTTGCTGCTTGACAACTTTTGATTTTTTAGCCATTATTCTCTCTCCTTTTTCAAAACGTAATGATTACGATTTATAAAATATATCATGCCTTTTTCTCCTTTGCAAGGATACGGCTTGATTTATTTTTTTATGAAAGCGTTATATAATTCAGAGTGAACATAAAATTAGAGGAGGGTCCAGCATGCCGGAAAAAAAGCAGGGTACCAATTATACAGCAGCCTATCCAGGAAAATGGGAAGATTTAAAGGACTATAAGATCGAAGGCAGGGTCAAAACGAGAGGCAAATTGTTTTTAAATGACCTGCTTGGTCTTACAAGTATGGAAGCATCACTAAGTTCTTTTCCCCCGCATACATCGATTCCGTTCCATCACAAGCACATAGAGAACGAGGAGCTCTATATTTTCGTGAAAGGAAGCGGACAGTTCCAGGTCGATGATGAGATATTTGATATCGAAGAAGGGACGGTTGTCCGTGTGGCGCCGGAGGGAGCCCGGACGCTTCGCAACAATTCCGATGAAGTGCTGTATTATATTTGTGTGCAGGCTAAAGATCACTCACTGAATCAAAAAACAAATGATGACGGGGTACTTGTAGAAAAGCCGGTGGAATGGGAATAATGTTTTAACTTCTCCGGAAAAGGTAAAAAGAAAGCAAAGGAGAGATAAGACATGGATGTAAAAAAAGGAAACAATGAATTTTATGTAGAAGATCAGCAGGGAACCAAGGCTGCCCAAATTGTTTATTTCGAGCAAAAAGACGGTGAAATCGTAATTGAACACACAGAAGTAGCTGAAGATTTAAGAGGGCAGAGTATTGGTTATCAGCTTGTTGAACACGTGGTGGAAAAAGCAAGAGCAGAAAATAAAAAAATTATTTCACAGTGCTCCTATGCAGAAAAACAGCTGAAGGATAATGAAGAATTCCACGATGTATTAGCATAGAGTCAAAATATATAAGTAAAACGAAACGATTCCAAAACTCATTTTATAGGTTTGCCTTCTTCATCCCGCGAGCAGGATAACAAGGTAAAGGCAAATGGACAAAAGCCTCGAATTCCTTTTAAAAAGGAATTCGAGGCTTTTTGAGATGATACTGATTAGTGACAGACATGAACAGAAGAATCAAACAG
This sequence comes from Sinobaca sp. H24, assembly GCF_023845525.1. Classification (NCBI taxonomy): domain Bacteria; kingdom Bacillati; phylum Bacillota; class Bacilli; order Caryophanales; family Sporolactobacillaceae; genus Sinobaca; species Sinobaca sp. H24. Next base: position 171,849 of record NZ_JALBWT010000001.1, on the reverse strand, counting down.
CGACTCGGGCAGACCAGCCATAGGTGAAGATAAAGAGGGTGTCTTTTTCCTCTTTAGCTGAGGCATGGCCTGCCGAAAGCTTCTGTCTGAAATCAACCATTTCCCATTTTCTTTCTGAAGGTTGAGTTTTGGATTTTTTTAGTGCTCATTTTTTGGAACAGACCGATATTTTTTATTAAATGTTCTTTTTTACCAGGCTTTAGAAGCTTCCACTTCTTCAAGAGTCAGCTGATGGCCGGCCTGGCTCCAGTATTCTTCTACAGAGGCTCCCGACTCAGAAAGAGTCCGGCTGAGTTCTTTTGTTTCTTCCGGCGTGCAGATCGGGTCGTTTTCCCCGGCTCCTATAAAGATAGGAGTGTTGTTTAAATCAGGAAGCTCTATGCCGCGTCTTGGCACCATTGGATGATGAAGAGACGCGCCTTTAAGAGAGCCTTTGTAGTGGTAAAGAAGACTTGCCGCGATATTGGCACCGTTGGAGTAGCCTACAGCAACCACATTGCCGCGGTCAAACTCATATTTTTCTGCGCTTTCGTTAATAAATTCATTTAATTCTTCAGTGCGGAATATCAAATCTTCCTCATCGAATACACCTTCTGCCAGACGCCGGAAAAAGCGGGGCATACCGTTTTCGGATACATTTCCGCGTACACTGAGAACAGAAGCTTCTTCATCGATCATTTTAGCTAGTTCAAGCAGATCTTCTTCGGTGCCTCCTGTACCGTGGAGCAATAGGAGTACCGGAGCGTTTTTTTTACTGGACTGTTTAAAAATGTGTTTCATATAATATTCCACCTTTGTGTTGTAGTTATTTTTTAGAATCGGTTTTAGGCTTCTGGAGCATAATCGAGCGGCTTTATTTTTGCTTCAATTTCTGCACGTTTTGGTTCCAGGTAAGGTGGCAGGGCTAACGTTTCACCAAGATGATCAATATCTTCATCACCGGTAAATCCCGGACCATCTGTAGCAATTTCAAATAAGATGCCGTTGGGTTCCCTGAAGTAGAGAGAACGGAAGTAATAACGTTCCACGAAACCGGAGTTGGGAAGTCCGGCGTCGGTAACGTGCTGAATCCATTTTTCCAGTTCCTTTTTGTCTTCTACACGAAAAGCGACATGGTGCACGCCGCCGCGTCCCTGTCTTTCAAAAGGAAGGTCAGGCCGAGGTTCCAAATGAATCTCTGTTCCACTTCCGCCTTCCCCGGTTTCAAATACTTCAATATCCGGCTGACCGGCAGCTTCTGCCGCATAGCTTCCTTTGCGGCGGAATCCCATGATGTCGGTAAGAACACCAGCTGTTGGGGCTGGGTTTTTAACAGTTAATCGAATCGGGCCGAGTCCTGTTACGCCATGTTCTACAGGAACAGGCGCACGATCCCAGGGTACGCCGCCGGGCACGCCTTCATTGTTCTCATCGGAAACAAGAAACAGACGCTGTCCTTCCGGATCCTGAAACGCAAGCGTGCTGCGGCCGGCACGCTCAACGATTCCGTCATGACCGACGCCCATTTCATCGAAACGGGCTTTCCAGAAATCAAGTGCTTTGTCGTCTGCAACGCGGAGGGACGTACCGGATATACTGCTCGCTCCGGGCTGATTTGGAGCAGCCATAGGAATTTCAAAAAAGGTAAGCTCTGTACCGGGATTTCCTTTCTCATCGCCGTAAAAAAGATGATATACAGAAGTGTCATCCTGGTTTACCGTTTTTTTAACGAGACGGAGTCCCATCACTTTTGTGTAGAAGTCGAGATTGTTTTTTGCGTTTGCTGTCAGGGCTGAAAGATGATGAATGCCTTTAATGTTCATAAATTTTCCTCCTTATGGGAAACAGGGTTTTTTTGAATTTTTTTTAATAAATACAGCAGATGCTGTTGTTCTTTTTCAGAAAGAACCTGGAACTGCATAGCCTGGAAATGCTCTTGATCAGGTACGCTCTGCTTATAAAGAGCATTTCCTGCCTCCGTAAGCGTGATTGTCTTCGTGCGCCATTTCTGCTCACGTTGAATGTATCCCATGTCTTCCATTTTCCGAAGCATGTGCGTGATGTTGCCCTTTGTTACAAAAAGCTTTTCTGCCAGCTCCTGCTGAGAAAGAGGCTGATGGGCTCCTACCTGGGCAAGAACGTCAAACTGGGAGGTGGTAAGCCCGTGAGCTTTTAAATTGGCGTTGGAGTGCTGCACGCTTTCGTTGTAAAAGCGGGAAAGACGAAACCAGAGGAGCAGCCCCAGCTGTTTCTGTTTTTTTGTTAGTTTTTTCTGTATGTTCATGTACAGGCTCCTTTTTCTTTACCTTTATCAGTTTAGTATTAAACTGATAAAAAAGCAACTATTTTCTCTCCTGTACGTTTGCCGCAAATTTCTGCGGGGAAGGAGGGGAAGAGACAACAAAGGGAGGTATATGATTATGAAAAAATTTAGTTTAACAGCATTTACATCAGCAGCAGTTCTTGTATTGGCGGCCTGCGGCGGCGGAGAGGAAGATACAGAAGCTCCGGCGGATGAGCAGAATGAAGGTACACAGGATGATACACAAGATGATACAGCTCAGGACGATAATGGAGGCAGCTGGTATGAAGATCTTGAAATCGACGAATACGACCTGGACGCAGACTACGGGGATGGCCAGTATGAAGTCGATTATGACTACAATGACGGCAGCCCGGAAGCTGAAATAGAAGATTCCCGTGACGGGGAGAGCACGACAATGGAAGGGGAAGAAGCATTAAATGAATTGGAGAATATCCTTCCTTCCATGAACATTACGGCCGATTCCACTGAAGGGGAACTGCTTGATGAATCTCTGCAGGGCTTTGAGTTGGAAGAGGACTATGAAGACATTGATATAGATGTAGAATTTAAGAACGACGATGAGCTTGAAACAGAAGACGAACAGGATAATTAAGAAAGGCGAAAAGGCCATCCGGTAAGGATGGCTTTTTTTTATTTGGCAGGCTGCTGTCGTCTGGCGTACACTGAAAAGGCACAAAGGCGGTGGATAGACATGAAAGCGTATATCTTTTTAATTATTACAGTTATTATTTTTACAGGGAATATACTGGTCGGGAAAGCATTGGAAGACATTCCGCCGTTTACGATTGCGTTTCTCCGAGTAGGCATTGCGCTGGCCGTCATTCTGCCGATTGGCTGGAAACAGGCATTCCGCCACCGGGAAGTCTTTCGTTCGGAATGGAAGCCGCTTCTAGGTCTGGCTTTAACCGGAGTAGCTTTTTTTAATGCCTTTATTTATTTATCTTTAAAATATACAAGCGCATCGAACGTAGCCATTCTCGAGTCCTCTATTCCCGTCGTTACCATTGCAGCGAGTTTCTTTTTGTTTCGGGAACGCTTAAAAGGCTATCAGTGGGCAGGGGTTGTTCTTTCTCTAGGAGGAGCATTCTGGGTGATTACCAACGGGTCAGCTGAAGTGATCAGAAATCTGTCGTTTAACCGTGGGGATGTTATTATGCTGGCGGCGGTCGCTGCCTGGGTAATGTATTCGCTTCTCGTGAAAACACATATGCACAAGTTTCCGGCATACGGAAGCCTGCTCGTTATGCTGGCGGCGGCAGCCCTTATTCTTCTCCCTTTTGCTGCAGTCGAAACTCTGCTGTACGGACTGCCTCCTATTGCCGGATATCCGGATATAGCGGGAATTATTTATTTAGGCATTTTTCCATCCGTGATTGCGCTGCTGCTCTGGAATCGGTCCATCGCAGAAATCGGTGCTTCCCAGTCTTCGGTGTTTTTGAATCTGCTGCCTGTATTCACGATGGCAGGCGCCTATATTTTTCTTGGGGATTCGATTACGTGGACACAAATCAGCGGAGCCGTGGTGGTTATATCCGGGGTTATACTTACGACCCGGAAGTCGATCGGTTTTCGGCGCAGGAAACATAATGAATAAAAGTCTGTGATATTTTCTGCCGTCCTTCTTGAAGGGCGGCCTTTCTTTTTAGACAATGAGAACATATGTATTTCCTTTATAGGGAAGCCAATACAGGCTGGAGGCATATTATGATGAAAGAAAAAATACTATTGGTTGGCAATGGCATGGCAGGGCTTCGTTTTGTAGAAGAATTAATTGAAGCTGATCCGGAACGCTTCGATATAACAATTATTGGTGAAGAAGCAGGCCTTTCCTATAACCGTATGAAGCTCTCCTCTTACCTTCAGGGGGAAGCAAGCGGGCCGGAATTATACACGCACCCTCTGCATTGGTATGAGGATTATAATATCCGGCTGCTTATGGAAACGAAAGCAGTCTACGTGGATCAGGAACAAAAGCTTGTTTATACATCGGACAAAATGAAAGTCCCTTTTGACAAAGTGGTTCTTGCCACAGGTTCCAAATCATATATTCCGCCTGTTCAGGGAGCGGATAAAGATAACGTATTTGTATTCAGGACGATGAAGGATTGTGAATCGATTCTGGGTCAAGCAGATATTCTTCAAAAAGTGGCAGTTATCGGCGGCGGTCTGCTCGGGTTGGAAGCAGCCCGCGGCCTTTTGAACAAAGGACTCGAAGTGACAGTGGTTCACAGAGGCCCCTATCTGATGAACCGTCAGCTCGATGAGATGGCAGCAGGGCTGCTGCGAAAAGAGCTGGAAAAGCAGGGGATGCATTTTTTATTTGAAACAGAAACCAAAGCAATAAATGGGACGGAAAAAGTAGAAGAGCTGCTGTTTACAGACAGTAACGTGCTTGCGGTGGATGCTGTTGTAATGGCAGCGGGAATCCAGCCGGAAGTAGAGCTGGCCCGCGCAAGCGGAGTCCCTGTCAATAAAGGCATTATAGTCAATGACTGGATGGAGACGGAGGCAGAAGACATTTATGCGCTTGGGGAATGTGCCGAACACAGGGGAACTACATACGGCCTTGTTGCTCCTTTGTATGAGCAGGCCCGGGTCCTTGCCGCTGCTGTTTCAGGAAAAAAAGAACAGAACTATCCAGGATCTGCTGTATACACCAGATTAAAAATTCCGGGAGTGGAAGTGTTTTCTGCCGGCAGCCTGGAAGGGTCGTCGGACAGCTATGAGCTGCAGCTGTTCGATGAAAAAGAAAACCAATACCGAAAAATTGTCATGAAGGAAGATATGGTAGAGGGCGCTGTGCTTTATGGAGACACGAGCATGTCGGCTTCTCTGCAGCAGTGGATTAAAACCCGCAAGCCGCTGTCGGAAAAAGAAAAACATCAGCTTTTATCCATAAATACTTCGACAGAAAGTAGAATTAAAACGCTCTCTTCGCATGCTGCTGTCTGTCACTGCAACAACGTCTCTAAAGGTACTATTATTAAAGAAGTGCAGGTCCGGGGATTATGCACGTCCGAAGAAGTAAAAGCCTGTACCGGCGCATCCTCTTCGTGTGGCGGATGCCGCCCGGCAGTAGAAGAGCTGCTCGACTATATTCAAAGTGATGAGTTTACTGAGCAGGTCGAAAAAATACCTTTCTGCGAGTGCACGGAAATGGAAGAAGAGGAAGTGGTGAGCATCCTTCAGAAAGATACGCCCTCCTCGTTATCCGATGCGTATCACATGCTGGAATGGAAGAACAAAGAAGGGTGCACAAGATGCAGAAAAGCGATTCCCTATTACTTATATATGATATCTCCGGTATTTTTTCATGAAGAAACGAAAAATTCTTCTGACTATACTAATGTAACAGTACGCTCTGATGGAAGCCTGGCTGTCCGTATTCCCGGAAAAGCATCAGGGCTGTCCCCGGAGGATTGGAAGCGTGCCGCGGAAACAGCGGAAGCCCTCGGATCAGCTTCTTTAAAACCGCTCCCGGATGGATCGATTGAACTTTCACCGATAGAGCCTGGTTTGATAGAAAAAGCAGCAGATAAACTGGGCATGAAAAGAAACCTGCTTCCGGGTACGAATTTTCCAGCTGTGCAGACAAGAAGCCTGAAAAGTGTCGAATGCGCCTGCACGAAGCATCCGGAAGAGGAAATGGCGGAATGGCTCGAAAGTAGACTGAAGCTGCTGCCATTTCCCGCAAAGGCATTTATCCGAATGTCTTCCTGCAGCCAAAACTGTGCGAACATTCAGAATGGACATGCCGGCCTATTATATCAAAATGAAAAATGGGAGCTGCACGCATCGGTGCAGGGAACCAGTCATATACTTTTTTCCATTTCCGATCAAAAAGCGATGCTTTACATGCTTGAATCTGTTCTTTTGTATTACCGTATTTCCGCCGGTTACGCGGAGACTCTGTCCGAATGGATAGAGAGAGTAACCATGGTTCATATTCGGGAAGTGCTTTTTCAAGAAGATAATACAGCGGTGCTTCTTGAGCAGAAAAACGAAGAATTGCAGCGGATCAAAGCGCTGGTACAACAAGAGCCACGTATGTCAGAGCTGATGCTTAAATATTTCGGGAAAAGCAGCAGGAAGTAGAAACGGAAAAAGGTATATAACGCCCAATGCCCCTTCTGCAGCATGCAGTGCAAAAACAAGTGATTGAACAAACGATCGTAACGAGAAAAAATACCGTACGATAGGTGTGGATAATCCAACACAGGCGGCCGTCTCTGTTGTGAAAGGCCTGAACGCTTACCAGCATGCGTTCCATGAAGACAGGCTGCGCTATCCAATGCAGAAAATAGATGGAGTGTTTCAGCGGATCAGCGGGAAGAGGCAATGCGGCTGATTAAAGAGAAAGTACCAGCTCTGCAGAAAGAATATGGAAAGGATACGGTAGTGTATACGGAGGCGGTTCCTGACTAATGAAACGTCGTATGTGCTCGGCAAGTTGCGCGCCTGGCGGTCGCACAAAATATATTGATTACAACGGCCGGTTTGTATGTCGGCAGCGGCCTCAGCCGGGAAATAAAGCATTAGGCATCGATCGCGGGACTAACCAATCAGCTCGACGAAATTCCAGAATCAAAATGTATCATTTTTGGCAGGAACAAATATTGCCGACTGCCAGCCTACCATTATGCCCTACTTCGAAGAAGCAAAGCGCAATGGCGCTTAATTATCGTTATTGATCGCGTGAAACGGCGACCGCACAGATGGCAGACCTTCATTTAAAGTGAAGCCGGCTGCGATAACGCAGCGGCTAATGCAATGCTCAAATGTATATATGAAGAGGGCAAAGCAGATATGATTTTGTCGAAAAGCGTACGGAAGGGCGCCGAAGATCTTTTTGCTCATTTGCAAAACCTGACAATGGATGCCTGTGCCGAAGAATCAGGAATCCCTCTTCAGCAGCTGGAAAAAGCGGCAAGAGCGTTGCTAATGCGGAATCCGGGATGATTTTCACGGCCCGCGGGATTGAACAGCAGATTGACGGATACCTGGCCGTACGAAATTTCATCAATATGCTGCTGCTAACAGCAAAAATCGGCAAAAAAGGCAGTGGTTATGGCGCTGTTACCGGCCAAGGCAACGGCCAAGGGGGAAGAGAGCATGGGCAGAAAGCGGATCAGCTCCCAGGATACAGATCTATTGAAAACAAAGAAGACCGTCAATATATCGCGGACATATGGGGCATGCAGGAAAAGGATCTTCCCGGAAAAGGGGTATCTGCCTATGAAATGATGGAACTGATTGGACAGGGTGAAATAAAAAGCCTGTTCCTTGTAGCTCTAATCCAATCGTCTCCAATCCCCATGCAACGATGGTAAAAAAGGCTATTCAGTCGCTGGATTTTTTCGTAGCCGTGGATATGTTTATCTCGGAAACAGCAGAATATGCCGACTTAATTCTGCCCGCTGCTTCTTATATGGAAAATGCAGGAACGCTTACGAATCTGGAAGGACGGTTACCCTGCGGGAAGCCGATAAAAAAGCACCGGGAAAGCAGGAATGACTGGACATTCTATCGATGATCGCCGGAGCTCTCGGCTGCGGCCAGCAATTTCCATATCAATCAGCGGAAGAGATCTTTGACGAACTGAGGTTAGCTTCAAAAGGGGAGCCGCCGATTATTTCGGAATAACATATGAACGTATCCGGCAGGAAGAAGGGTATTCTGGCCGTGCCGGAGTGAGGCGGACCCGGGCACAAGGCGTCTCTTTGAAGACAAATTTGCCAGAGAAGGCGGACGGGCCGAGCTGCTGCAGTGCCTTTGAAAAATGAGAATCCAAAAGAAGAAGTCAGCCAAAGCTTTCCTTTATATTTAACAACAGGAAGAGTCATGGCCCACTATTTGACTGGAGTACAGACACGAAAAAGCAGCAATTTAAACGCCAGGTTGTTTGAGTCATTCATTGAAATTCATCCTGTGACAGCAGAGCGCTATGCTATCGCAGAAAATACGCTTGTTAACATTGAGTCACCACGAGGGAAAATCACCGTGAGAAGCAGATTGTCTGAACAGATTCGAGAGGATACGGTATTTGTGCCTTTTCACTGGGCAGAAAATCAAACGTTAACATGCTCGTGGAAGGGCGTCTGGATCCGGTCTGTCGAATGCCCGGATTCAAGCGGTCGGCTGTCCGTGTTTCTCCCTATCAAGAACAGCACTAAAAAGCCGGGTCCTAAGAAGGCCCGGCTTTCGTATGCAGCTTATATTTGTTAATGGCGGTTAAGTGCCTCTTTCGCAAGCATTGTAATTGTCATATCGTCCATTGGGGGATTATGAAGTCCGGCCCTGACATCCCGGTAGTAGCGCTGCAGCGGATTGGAAGCGGATAAGCTTCTTGCTCCTTCAATCCGCATTGCTAAATCGACAACAGCAACAGCTTCATTGACGACGCTTCGTTTAACGGTACCGAGTTCGGGCTTCATCTGTTCCCGTTCTGCCGCTGAAGATTCATCCCACTGCCTGGCAACGCTGTGAAGGAAATGCCGGCTTTGGATAAGCTTTGCCTCCATTTGACCGATTTTCTCCTGGACGGCCGGTATGTCAGAGATCGTTCCGTTCATCGTATTGGGCGAATACTCTTTGGCAAAAGCAACAGCGTGTCTGCGGCTGCCTGTGCGATCCCTAAATAACAGGCCGGAATATGCAGCAGCCAGCCGGCTGCTTTTTTGTTCCCGGGATTTAGAAAGGTTACCAGATGATCTTCCGGCACCCAGGCCTGATCCAATACGAGATCGTGGCTGCCTGTGCCACGCATAGCGATGGAATCCCAGGTTTCGTCAATGGAAACCCCGGGAGTGCTGCGGGGGACCAGGAAATTAGCCGTACGATCTTCTTCAGCCAGACCGGCGCTTACCACGAAATAGTCCAGGGCAGGAGCAAGCGTAGTAAACGTTTTCCGGCCTGTAAGCATCCAGCCCTCCCGGAGCGTGAAGCTTCTGTAAGGGGCTTTCCGCCTCGTGTTGGGCTGCCGGTAGCCGCTTCCGTCGCTGTATTGTTTAACAGAGCCTGATTGGAAGTGATAGCTTCACATACTTGTTTAAAAATCGGTTCCGGCCAGGGACGGGTTTCAGTCAGGTCTTTCACGATTCCTACGTGCCAGCCGATGGAAAGAGCAGTCGATCCATCCGCCTGCGCAATAATTTCCTGGGATTGAATGAATTCCAGCAGGGAAATCTCCATGCCCCCGTATTCGATAGGCGCTGTCAAAGAAGGGTATTGGATATGCTTTAAGTCTTTAATATTCTGGTGGGGAAAAACGGTCTCTTCATTATGGCTCCACGCTCTTTCTGAAAAGGGAGCTGTTGTCTCTTTTAACAGTTGGAGCCGGCTGTCTTTAGTCGTTTTCTGAAGAACGCTCATTATCTTCACTCCTTTTTCATATTCTTTATTTTAACGCAGGCAACGTTTTCCGCCCAGAAAAGTGCTTATGATAACCGCGGTTATATCAAGCCTCTGTTTTTTTAACAGAGGCTCCCGATTGATAGCTGTTTTATTTTTTGCATACGGCAATTCCTAAAGGGTAGTGTACATCTTCACGAGGAGGACGCTCAATGGCAACGCCAAGCTGGTAAAAGAGCTGTGCCTTCTGCCACTTCCATTTGGGGTCTGTAATCAGGCCGGCCCATTCCTCTTCTGTCAGCTGATGAAAATGAAACGATTCATTAGAAGGAAATCCTCTGCCACGGCCAAACGGGGTCGACAGCACTAACGTACCGCCTGGCTTCAAAAGCTGATAAAGGCGCTCAAGACAAAAGTAATCATCAGCTACGTGTTCAATCGTTTCAAAAGAAATGATTGTATCAAACGTGCCGATGCGGTCAGACAGTTCCGGTTCAAGAAGATCTCCCTGCTCAAAGGAAAGCAGGGGATGGTAATACTGCTTTTTTGCATAATCGACGGTCTGTGAATCTATATCTATTCCTAGGGAAGAATGAATATAGTTCTTTCTGGCTTTCGTGACCATATGTGTGCCGTATCCTGTGCCGCATGCAATATCAAGTACTTTTCCTGAAGCATAAGGGCAGGCAAATGAATAGCGTGCCAAATGTTCCAGCAGCATCCGGTTGGAAGCATCCATCTGCTTCGGAATGATTCGCTCACCCGTGTCATCTAACATATCCACTCACCGCTGTCTGTTTGTTTCTATTAAGCATAACGAATGCAGCGGTGTTTGAACAGCCGGATGATGTCACTCTGCCTGGACAATTCGTGCGGCAGCCCGGCGTGCGCCTGCAATATTACGGGCTGTTGGTCCCATTTCAAGTTCTGCTAAAGCTCCCATCGTATGAAGACAAGCAAATAAAAAAAGAGCCCGAAAGAGCTCTCTGCTGTTAATCGTAGGATATAACAATAATTTCGCCGGTGCGTGCATCCACATCGACGTCTACTTCGCCCTGTGAAGATTCGATTTCCATTTCATATAATACTCTGCCGTCATCTTCATCCAGCTCAATATCTGTAACGGAACCGCCGCCTACTTCTTCAAGTGCAATGGATTTGGCATCATCCATACTTACAGGAAGCTGATTCGACGAAGATCCTGTTTCGCGGGAAGCGTCCTGTTCCTCATCGGAAGGAGCGGTGTCAGGCGTTTCTTCTTCGGCTTCCGGTTCGGGGCGGTGGTCTCTGTCGTACCGTTATCATTAGACTCGGGTTCCTCAGACCCTGTATCCGTTATTTCAGAAAGCTGTACGACTTCACCGGAATCAGCGTTAAGCTTCAGTCGGTAATCCCTATCATCTCCGTCAATTTCCAAAGTGTATATCTGCTCTCCGCTCTCGTTGTTCAGCTCAAGAACAGTTACGTCGCCGGGGTATCGGCTGGCAGCCAGTTCTTTAGCTTCCTCTGAATTAATAGATGGATCGTCAGCAGAGGCGGAAAACATCTGCACTCCTACTGCTACTGCTCCGATAGCAATAACGCATAGGGTAATGATGATTAATTTTTTCATTCTTTGCCCGCTCCTTTTATTTTCTTATATACTATAGTATAGAGCACATAAATGAAGAAACGATAATAAAAAAATGAGAATTTGATGAGAGGACATAAAGCAGATGATTGAAATAAAAAAAGCCGGTGCGTCACAGGCCGGTACGATAAAAAAAATTATGCATGAGGCATTTGAAGAATATAACCGTTTTGACCCGCCCTCTGGTGCGATGAAAGAAACGGAGGAGTCTATATCTCATTCTCTTACGGAAGAAAGGGAGTGGGCAGCTGTACTGTATGAGAATGGAAGCCCGCTTGGAATGGTCCGTGTAAAGGAAGAAGAAACGCGTCTATATTTCATGCGGCTTTCTGTTGTGCCCGAAGCGAGAGGGCGCGGGTATGCAAAGGCGTTAATAGACTGGGTGGAAACAGAAGCAGAGAACGCCGGAAAGTCGGAGGTGTACTGTAAAGTGAGATGTACAACAGAAGATAATATCAGGCGGTATGAAAAGCTGGGCTACGAAGTCTACCATACCTTAACGGTAACCAGGCTTGGTACGCCGTTTGATATTGTTGCTATGTCAAAGCCAATTACTATGTAAAAAAGCCAGGCTGTCTTTCTCCTGTGAAGGATTAAAGACAGCCTAGCTTTTTTCATAAGTCCTGCTGCAATAGGAGCAATAGGTACGCTCTTTCAAAGGCGATTACAACAAATGAAGTACTTAAAAAGATCGGGGGTGAAAAGAAAAAGCAAAAAGAAATGATATTTTTACACACGTTTATTCATGTTGTGGAGGGTAGTATAAATAATGTAAACAAAAGAGCTGAAAGCAATAATTTTTACTGGCAGTATTTTAGAACGAAGGGATTTTTCATAGGAAGCACCAGTCCAAAGGCCAATGGAAAATAAACATAGTTTTAATATGCCAAAATCTACTAAAGTATAGGAACGGGTAGAGTTGTGCAGACGCTCTATGAATCGCTGCATTGCGGTCCTCCTTCTAACATATATTTTTCGAACACTTGCTGCAATCAATTAAATGAGAGAAAAAGCAGGAAAAGCGATATGATACGTATCTATTTTCTAAGAATGGTTATTTGATATTTTATGGAAAAGAAGCAAAGTGGGGGGCATGGGGAAGAATGATTGATTTGCTTATTAGTATAGAAGGTTGGAGTGGCTGGTAGAGTAATGTAGACAACTAATTCCAAAGTGGATAGGTGTTTGGTAGTTACCATTATACTCTCAAAAGAGGGATTTACAAACATATGCATAACGGTCTTAAAAATAATGTATCTTATCAAAAAAGGATTTTACTTATGAAAGAATGATTGATTTGAAATTCGGAGAACTTACATAATCGCTGAAAAAATCCAAAAAACAGGCTGTATTTCTTCCAGTAAGAATGGAAGAAATACAGCCTGTAAAGGTGTGTTACTCTTTGTCTGATTCTGCTGAGTTAGTTTAGACGAACTTTCTTTTCTATGGTCAGCTGATTAAGCGGAACGCTGTACTTCATTTTTAAGAAGGATAACACGCGGGTGTGGAAATTCTTCCTCTTCGCCTGCAAATGGGTAACCGGAAAACTCTACGCATACGGTACGGTCGTATTCAGCAATGACACGGCATTCTTTTCCTTGATAGTACAAGACCTCGCCTTTTTCAAATAGCGGTTCTTCTTTTTCTTTTTCCATGTCGTTCGCCTCCTTTGTCTATTGTAAATGTAACGAAAAAACGGCTTGGAAGCAAGCCGTTTTCTCTGGAAGATAGGCAATCGGTCAAAATAATCGGATTGTTATTTTAAAATGGGAATTTACGGTAGCCGGATTGGACACCGATTGTTTTCACTGTTGTGAACTTGTCGATAACCCATTCGCCTCCGAAGCGTCCAAGGCCGGAATCTTTTTCGCCTCCGAATGCTACGTGGGCTTCGTCATTGACGGATTGATCATTAATGTGAACCATTCCTGTATCAATCTGTTTGCTACCTGAATACCGCGGAAACGGTCTTTAGTAAAGACGGAGCCGCTTAGGCCGTAAGGAGAGTCATTCGCAATATCTATAGCTTCCTGCTCTGAACTTACTTTTAAAATAGGTGCCACAGGGCCGAATATTTCGTTTTCAGCGATAGGCATGTCATTTGTTACGCCGGTAAGCACGATTGGCTCGAGCAGGTTACCGTCTGTTTTACCATCAAGAGCGATGTGGGCTCCTTGTTTTACACTTTCATCAAGATCTTTTTGGATACGATCCAGCTGTTCTTTATTAATAAGCGGGCCAACCACTGTCTTTTTGTCGGACGGATCGCCGGCCTGAAGGGATTTTGTTTTTGCAATAAATTTCTCTGTAAATTCATCGTGAATGCTTTCATGAACAACAATGCGGTTTAATGCCATACATATTTGTCCTTGGTGAAGGAATTTACCAAAGGCAGCAGCTTCCACAGCCTGGTCTACATCCGCATCTTCAAGAACGAGCATAACATTGTTTCCGCCAAGCTCAAGTGCCGTTTCTTTTAAATGCTTTCCGGCAAGTTCTGCGATGTGGCTCCCTACTTCTGTAGATCCGGTAAAGGAAATAACCTTCGGAACCGGATGAGTAACGAAGCTGTCCCCGATTTCCGATCCGCGGCCTACAAGCACATTTACTGTGCCTTTAGGAAATCCGGCTTTCTCGAAAATGTGGGCAAGCATTAAGCCGGACGTAACGGGAGTATCGGAAGCAGGCTTTACGACTACTGTATTACCGGTAGCCAGAGCAGGTGCGATTGATCTCATAGAGAGGTGGAACGGGAAGTTCCAGGGTCCAATAACGCCTACGACTCCTTTTGGCATACGATATACGTAATTCTCTTTTCCAGGATTATTGGAAGGGAGAATTTTTCCGTCCATTCTTGTTGGAAAGGACGCAGATTCGCGGACAATGCCCAGCGCTGCATGGAACTCAGCTTCAGCTTTGGCAGCTGTACTTCCTGCTTCTTTTACAAGCCATTCCAGGATAAACTCTTTTTCCTCCTGCAGCGTTTCTGCAAGCTGATACAAATGAGCCTGACGCTGAGCGGGAACAAGTGCGGCCCATTCCTTCTGGGCATCGGCAGCTGCGCGGTAGGCTGCATCAAGATCCTGATCGTTGGCAGAAGTAATGGTACCTAATGCTTCTTGTGTAAAGGGGTTTATATTTTCTATTGTTTTGGAACTGGAACCTTCTGTCCAGCTGCCATTGATGTACTGCTTTGTGAATGATTGTGTCACTTTCTATTCCTCCTGTAAGTTATTAATTGTAACTGAAATAATAGTATACCCAACCTGTTGACTATGATAAACCTATACGACTTAAAGGTCAAATATAGTCAAAACTATTCTGCTAAAATAACGAAATAGTATAGGCAAATAGGTGGCGGAGTGAGAAGATGGGTGCAGTTTATAACAGCAAAGGCGGGGATAGTGTATGGAAAAGGGCAGAGCTTACGCGATGACGATTGCCGGAGCTTCTTTTTGGGGAATGACCGGTTTATTTGTACAGAAACTATATACGTTTGGTTTTACTCCGCTTGAAGTAGTTACAGTACGTATGGCACTATCTGCTTTTTTTATTCGCCGTCCTCCTTGCCGTCCGTTCCTATCAGCTGCACATTTATCTCCGCGACATCCCTCATTTTATCGGACTCGGTGTAGTCAGTATCGCTTTGTTCAACTGGTGTTATTTCACGGTAATGGAGCAATCGTCTCTGTCTATTGCCGTTGTCCTTCTCTATACAAGTCCAGTGTTTGTCGCACTGATGTCCCGTTTTATTTTTAAAGAACCGCTGACAAAGAATAAACTGATTGCTATTTGCTTTACGCTGGCAGGCTGCGCATTTGTAGCAGGTCTTCTACCGGGGGGAGCGCCAGCTGTAGAACCGGGTATTCTTCTGCTGGGGCTGGCCTCTGGTTTTTCTGCGGCATTTACAGCGTGATCGGCAAATTTGTCAGCCGGAAATACAGCTCGATTACGATTACGGCATATTCGATGCTCTGCGGAAGTATTGTCCTTCTTCCTATAAGTGGTCTGCACAACAGGCTTTATCTTTTCCAGGAATGGGAAGTCTGGGTATGGGCGCTTGGCAGTGTCCTTATTTCAACCATTTTAGCCTACATTCTATACACTGCCGGCCTGAAATATATAGAAGCCGGAAAAGCGGCGATTCTTTCTACAGTCGAACCGATTGTCGCCATTCTTGTAGGGGTTCTCGTTTTCCGCGATGTATTAACCGGCTGGCAGCTGCTTGGTATTGTTCTCGTCCTTTCTTCCGTGCTTCTGGCAATATTTTCAAAAAGAAAAAATTCAAAGAATCTCCAACAGCCAGTACCGCCAAGTTTACACCTGTCTCTTATAAAAAGTAAGCGACAGACGTTTAAGGTTTTGTAAAAAGGGAACAGCTTATATTGTATCCAACAGCTGGAAGAAAAAAATCAAGGAGGTACCAATACAATGAATATTTTAGTAGCAGGCGCAAATGGCCATACAGGAAGACTATTAGTAGAAAAACTTGGAAAATCAAACGAGCACGACGTATTCGCCATGATCAGAAAGCCGGAGCAGGCAGATGAGCTGAAGAGTCTTGGAGCAAAAGACGCTGTCATCTCTGATTTGGAAGGCGACGTATCAGATGCACCAAAAGGAATGGATGTAGTGATTTTCGCAGCAGGATCCGGTTCAAAGACTGGTCCGGAGAAAACAGTCACCGTTGACGAAGAAGGAAACAACAAACTTGTGGATGCTTCGAAAGCGCACGGCGTGAAGCACTATATTATTTTAAGCGCTATTGGCGTGGAAAACCCAGGCGGCAAGATTAAGCACTATGCTGAAGCCAAGAAAAATGCAGATGAGCATTTGAAAGCAAGCGGTTTGGCATATACTGTTGTAAGACCCGGCGGTTTGACGTTTGATAAAGGAACCGGTATGGTCGAAGCGAAAGAAAAGCTCGAGGATCCAGGCAGCCGCGATATTCCACGAGAAGATGTAGCAGATGTCATGATTGCTTCTATCACAGAAGAAAATGCGAAAAACAAAACATTTGAGCTTCTCTCAGGAAACGATACGATTGAAGAGGCATTAAAAGCACTATAAAGTATAAACAAAGCCGGCTCTCCCTTGGAGACCGGCTTTGTTTATATAAAAAATGGCAATAAAAAAGCGAACCCGAATGGGTCCGCTTTTTTTACTTATTAAAGATCCAGATCCAACGGCGGGTTGCCTTCGCTGTTCATTAGACGGATGTGATCCGGCTTAATTTCAAGCACTATATATTCAGGGTCGTTTGGGCCGTCCAGCCATTTACCCATGCGCTCGTTCCATAACTTTTCTTTTAGGTCCTGGTCATCACGGATGGTTACCTGACCGGAAATTTCTACAAATTCATCATTTAACCCTTCTCCCTGATAGCCAAGAAGAATGTGTACGTTAGGGTTTTCTTCTACTTCTTCTGCTTTATGCGTTTCTTTATTTGTTGGCGTATAAAGCGTCAGGTTTTCATTAAAAAACGTCATATAGCGCGAATGAGGCCTGCTGCCTTTAACGGTAGCGAGTGTTCCTACTTTATTTGCATCGATTACTTCTATAATTTTTTCTTTAAGCTGCTGCTGATTCATAGTATATACGCTCCTTTGTTTTCTATTGCTTCACACTGATGTCTATTCCTGAATTTTTCTTTATTTAAACAAAGAATTTATAAATTCCTTTTATTACAGATTGATTAAATAATTGACGAATTGGGAATTTTCTGTTTTCGAAAAGGGTAATCGGGGTAAGGGATAAGGTCCGGAAATAAAATTAAGCAAAACTGAGGAGGAATATTCATTGTTTAAAAGAGTAGACAAGCTACAAATCGAACTCCCGCGCCCCACTAACCCAGACCCGGAAGCAGCGACGGCCATACAGGAACTCTTAGGTGGACGTTTTGGTGAGATGTCGACACTCAATAACTACATGTATCAATCCTTTAATTTCCGGAGCAAGAAAAAGTTAAGACCGTTTTATGAACTAGTAGCAAGTATCACAGCCGAAGAATTTGGACACGTGGAACTTGTCGCAAATACAATAAATCTATGTATTGACGGCTCTGTCGGAAACGGCAGTACAAATCCGGACGATACCCCGCTTGCGCCCGTTCTGCCGCTCGGTAATAAAGCTAACTTCATTATGGGCGGTCAGAGCGCGCTTCCCATGGATTCAGGCGGTAAGCCATGGTCAGGTGATAACGTTTTTCCAGCGGTACACTCGTAACAGACCTGCTTCATAACTTTTATCTGGAGTGCGGTGCCCGTACCCATAAGATGAGAGTTTATGAGATGACAGATAATGAAACCGCAAGAGAGTTTGTGGCGGTTACCTGCTTGTACGCGGCGGCGTGCACGTTGTTGCCTATGCTAAAGCGCTTGAGAAAGCGACTGGTGTAGATATGACAAAAATGCTTCCGGTGCCGAATCTGGATAACTCCAAGTTCGATCATGCGAAAAAATTTGAGGATCAAGGATGGCACAGAAAGCTGTACCGTTTTAGTGATAACGACTATAATCTTCTTGATCGTATTTGGAAGGACCGACTCCAGTAGGACCTCCGGGCGAACTCGAAGTAGTGGACGGTATTCCGGAAGGTGCGGATATACCGGATCTGGAACAAATTCCGGAAGAATTTGCTCCCGGATTTGATGAACAGAGTTTCAGGGAATTATCCGAGCGCTTGAAATACGACGCTGGATTGTAATAAATAACTTCATACAGGCTTCTCCTATAGGGGAAGCCTGTTTTTTTTTTGCGCGTCAAATAGTGATTTCCAATTCAGGGAGAAAAATAGTACTATAGATGCAGGCGAAAGGAAGTGGATCAAAGGTGAAAAAACGATGGATATGGATAACATTTGCAGTGATGGGGTTGGCTATAAGCGCTTATTTTTTGTTTTTTAATACATATCAGCCGGCTGTACTGGAAGAGGAGGGAATGGAGTATAACACCCGTATCGATGGAGATCACTTTGAAGTATGGGACGGTGAATCGTGGCAGGAAAAGGATATCCACGGCGTTAACCTGGGTATGGGAAAACCCGGTGCTTTTCCTGGAGAAGCAGCGATATCAAAACAGGAATATAAAGAGTGGCTGGAAGACATAGCGGAAATGAATGCTAATACGATTAGAGTGTATACGATTCACCCGCCGGCATTTTATGAAGCGTTAAAAGAACATAATGAAAGAACGGAAGATCCGATTTACATATTTCATGGGGCATGGGTAAATGAAGAACCTCTTGAAGAGACTCTTGATGCATTTGATGAAGAAAATACGGAGGACTTCCAGCAGGAAATGAGAAATATCGTCGATGTCGTACATGGCAGTGCATCTATAGAAGAGGAGCCTGGACATGCCCACGGGGATTATTCAGCTGACGTTTCTCCTTACATTATAGGATGGATTGTCGGCGTTGAGTGGTATCCATTCATGGTGGATGAAACGAATAAAAAGCATAAGGACATCGGTGAATACGAGGGCGAGCTTATTCATACCGAAAATGCGGAGCCGTTTGAACACTGGCTCGCAGAACAGATGGACACGATCGCTGTATATGAAAAAGAAGAATACAGCTGGACCAGGCCGATGAGCTTTACAAACTGGGTAAGCACCGATCATCTCGATCATCCGGCAGAGCCGCTTGAGCAGGAGGATATGGCTTCTGTTAATCCCAATCATATCAAATTAAAAGGGGCCGCTGAACTGGCCGGACAATTTGCTTCTTATCATGTATATCCTTATTATCCAGACTTTTTAAATCTGGAAGAAGAGTATACCGAATTTATAGATCACCGCGGCGAAGAGAATAACTACGCCGGCTATTTAAAAGATTTACACGAAGCAAATGACCTTCCGGTTCTGATTGCGGAATTTGGCATTCCTGCTTCCAGAGGCAAAACACATGAAAATCCATTTGGATTTAATCAGGGGTTTATATCAGAAAAGCAGCAGGGAGAGATGCTTTCAAGCCTGTATGAAGATATCGAAGAAGAGGGCATGCTTGGAGGGCTGGTGTTTACGTGGCAGGATGAGTGGTTCAAACGGACATGGAATACAATGGAGTATGACAATCCGGACAGGCGTCCTTTCTGGTCGAATGCCCAGACGAATGAACAGCAGTTTGGGCTGATGAGTTTTGACCGGGACAAAATAAAAGTGGATGGCTCCTTCGGTGACTGGGAAGACAGTGAGCCGCTCTATGAGACAGAAACAGAAGCTTTGTGGATGGATCACGACGAGAAGTTTGTCTATTTCCGTATAGACCGGGAGGATGAGGAAACACCTGTTATTGCACTGGACGTGAATCCAAACCAGGGTAATCAGGAAGCCGAACAAATAGAAGATATCAGCTTTGAAGAAGGTATCGATTTTATTATTGAAGTGCCTGACAAAGAGAATGCCCGTATTACAGTTGATGCGTATTATGATGTCTTTCATTTGGATTATCGGGAGGATCTCGATGAAGAAGAAGCGGAAGCAGGAAGCGGTATCTTCCATCCAATGAGACTTGCTTTAAATCGGGAACTGGAAAGGCCGGACACAGGAGAAGTTCTTCCATTCAGCTATTATGAAACGGGGAAACTCCGCCACGGCAATGCCAATCCGGAAAGTGAGGCGTATGATTCTCTGGCAGACTATATGATTGATGAAGAAACAGGATCAATTGAAATGCGCATTCCCTGGCAGCTTTTAAATATCACAGCTCCGGGTATGAAAGAAATTATGGGCGATATTCAGCAGAATGAAGGATTAGCCGCACGGGAAACAACGGAAGACATCAAAGCATCTCTGCTGCTGGGGGAAAAACAAGATGACACCTATACCATCAATAAAACACTGCCAGCTTTGGATAACAATACAGTACCTGCAGACGGAATGGAGCAGTATACGTGGGAAGAGTGGGATCTCCCGGAGTATGAACCCCGAAAGAAAGAATCGTACTACATCCTGCAGGAAACATTTGCGAACACTAAAGAATGAATAAACAGCTTAAAAAAGAAAAAATAAGGGTATAAGACATATCTAAAGGCTTTTAGCAATAATCATAATAAGAAAAGAAACATTATTAGATTACAATTAGTACAAAGTATTGGAAATTTTTACGCGGAATAAGTTAAAATATGTATCAGGTTATTTTTTAATTAACCAAGAATATGTTCAAGAAATGGGAGGATTTTTATTTATGGCTGATCACAAAAAACTAACAACAAATCAGGGAGTACCGATTGGCGACAATCAAAATTCCCGCACGGCCGGACGCCGTGGTCCTACACTACTCGAAGACTATCAGCTGGTAGAAAAACTGGCCCATTTTGACAGAGAAAGAATTCCCGAGCGTGTTGTGCATGCCAGAGGAGCAGGCGCACATGGTGTATTTAAAGTAAAAAAGCATGAAACGCTATACAAAAGCAGACTTTCTTCAGGAAGGGAAAGAAACACCGGTATTTGCCCGTCTTTCTACAGTTATTCATGGTGGACATTCTCCGGAAACGCTCCGTGATCCACGTGGATTTTCTGTGAAATTCTATACGGAAGAAGGAAACTATGACTTTGTAGGAAACAACCTTCCAGTATTCTTTATCCGTGACGCGATTAAATTTCCGGATGTTATTCATTCGTTGAAGCCGGACCCGAAAACAAATAAACAGGATCCGGATCGTTACTGGGATTTCATGTCCTTAACGCCTGAATCCACAAATATGATGATTCATCTGTTTACGGACGAAGGTATCCCGGCAAGTTTCCGTAATATACGCGGATCGAGTGTTCACGCGTTTAAATGGATCAATGAGCATGGAAATACTGTATATGTGAAAAAACGCTGGATGCCGAAAGAGGGCATTAAAAACCTTTCAGCGGATCAGGCTACAGAAATCCAGGCTACGGAATTCCAGCATGCAACCGATGACTTATATAATGCGATTGAAGAAGGAAATTTCCCGGAATGGGATCTATACGTACAAATTCTTGATCCCGCGGATGTAGACAATTTTGATTTTGATCCGCTTGATGCAACCAAAGACTGGCTCGAAGAAGATATCCCGTATACTCACGTAGGAACAATGACGCTGAATAAAAACGTGGATAACTATTTTGCAGAAACAGAGCAGGTCAGCTTTAATCCGGGAGTTCTTGTACCGGGAATACAGGCTTCCGAAGACAAGATGCTGCAGGGACGTATTTTCTCATACTCTGATACGCAGCGTTATCGTGTAGGGGCAAATTATCTTGATCTACCAATCAACTGTCCATTTGCCCAGAAAAACAACAATACACGTGATGGTGCGATGCCGTTTGCCCAGCAGACGAGCCGTATCAACTATGAACCGAACCGGTACGAAGAAGAGCCGGCAGAGGATCCAGCATATATTGATTCGGACCAGCCGCTTCCTGGAGACAGTGCAGGTCGTAAGAAAATCGAAAAAGCAGATGACTTTGGACAGGCCGGTCGTATTTACAGAAACTACGATCAGGAAACCAAAGATGCGTTATTAAGAAATTTAACCGACGATCTTGGCGCTGTAGCAGAAGAAACGGTTCTTCGTATGGTGTGCAACTTCTACCGTGCCGATGCAGATCTTGGGCAGAAGCTTGCGGATAATTTAAATGTAGATATTTCCCCATATGTAGGTCACTTAAATAAGTAAGCTTGAAAAGCACCGCGCCTGCGGTGCTTTTTTTTATGCATGCTGGCAAGAAAGGGATTGTGTTTCCCGGCTGAACTATGTGAAGATAATAGAAACAACTAGTGATGAAAAGGGGGAAGGCGGACCGGTATGCGCAAATTGATACAGGGTGCCGCTGTTTGTCATGAAGCAGATACTATCGATGTTTAATGCATGGGACTGGCTGTTCTTTGGAGTGGCTGCATATATTTTGATTACAATGGATTACAGCAATCTCACATCTTTTAATATTATGATGCTGACGCTTATTGCTATTTCACTTACGCTTACCATATCAACAAAGTGGGCGCTTTGGAAAAATGAAAGAAAAGAAGGCGCTTCTAAATAAGCCTCCTTCCTGAAAAGCAGTAAAATAGATGAGACAATGAATTAGAGCACAATCAAAGGAGAAGAATAAATATGGGATTTAAAATGGAAATGAACTGGGAAATAATCACCCATAAACAGGCCGAACGTCTGGATGAACGGAAGTTTGAGCTGATCAAAGACGGATATCAAATGTATCCTATGGATACAGCGCTGCCGATTCACACATATGAAGATAAAGAAGCTTTCGGTAAAGCGGTCATTGTAAAAGTAGAGTGGGGAAGCGGCAGAACAACCATGTATTATGAATTGGTTTCGCTGGCTTCCGTAAACTAAGAAAAGAGGAGGGCGATCATGGGACTATTTGATTCTTTAATGGGAAATGCATCAGAAACAGATGTGCTGAAAGTAGAGCGTGAGCTGAGCGATTGGCTGATCAAAGGAGAACAGGTTGAATATGCCTTTAAGCTCTACCGGGACATGATTATTTTCACAAACCGCCGGCTGATTCTGCTCGACAAGCAGGGAGTTACCGGTAAAAAAACGGAATATCATACTGTTCCATATAAAAGCATCTCCCACTACAGTGTGGAAACAGCAGGTACATTTGAATTCGACAGTGAGTTGAAAGTATGGATCAAAGGGCGTGCAGAGCCTGTGGAAAAAAGCTTTAGAAAAGACGACAATATCTTTAAAGTGCAGCTCGTGCTGAGCTATTATGTACTATAAAAAACTGCCCATACAGGCAGTTTTTTTGTTTATACAAATATCATCTGGTCCGTTAACCCTTTCATGCTGCTGGTCTTTTCCGAATCCGAGACCACCGTTGGCTGAAAGTCTATGAGGATAGCTGAGCGTTCTCCGGGCCCGTTTTTCCCGCCTTTTTCTACGGTCCCTACATAATGAGTAACGAGCGGGTCATAAACACCGTATGATTCAAGAGGGTTTTCCAAATAAAAAGAAGCGGTCAATTCATCAGGGTGAAGATCAACAGGCATTCTGCCGCGATGGTCCGGCACGGAAATGGCGTTCATGGCCCCTTTCACATTATGACGGCGTATGAGGTGGGCAAACGTAAACGGTTCGCCGTCCTGATGCAGGTTGTTAGGAGAAGATACGGCGACTTCACCATCGTCATGAACACAGAGCTTCACAAAATGAATGCCGGCATGAACCGGCATAAGTGCGTCTTCTTTCATCCAGAACGTCTGCTGAAAGTCAAAACGGATAATATCCTCCAGCAGCTGATTGTGCATCATTTCTTCAGGAAGCGCCGGAAAACGACGGTATTCATCGGTATACTCCGGGTTAAAGCTGCCCTGAAAGTATTCATAATAGGCTTTATCATTTATTACTGTTTTAGGAAGCCACTCCACCCGGTGTGAACCGGGCATTATAACAGCACGGGCATATCGGCGGTAGCGGTTCAGGTGCGGAGCGTACTCATCTTGAGGCAGTCCGTCAAAAACGGAAGTGAGAGCCTCGAGGTCCTGCTTATAATATGTTTTTTCTTTTAATTCATCTAATGTATAGTATTCAAAGCCATTTTCTTTTAAGCGGCTCATAGTATTCCATCCTCCATACCTTGGTTTAGCAATATAATCACGTTTTTTAGTCTATCACGTTTCGCCTTTTTCGATAAGGAGGAGGCATCATTTTAAGAAAGAAACCAAAAAACGCCTCTGCCTGAAGCAATGAATGCAGATCGTTGTACTTCTAAAAAACAGAGGCGTACAATACAACCTGTGCATCAGCAGGCTTTGGCCTGCATGGATTTTTTTAATAGAAAGGATCGTGTCATTATATATGAGCAGTCAACTGACCGAATCAAAATCGATAAACGCTTTATTCCAGCCCTGGAATATAAAAGATCTTCAAATGAAAAACCGGACCGTTATGGCTCCGATGACAAGGAACTTTTCACCGGGAGGCGTTCCTGATGAGAATGTTGTATCCTATTACCGCCGTCGTGCGGAAAGTGAAGTAGGACTGATTGTAACGGAAGGAACCGGGATCAGCCATCCTGCAAGTCTTGATAATGAGAACATTCCCCGTTTTTATGGAGAAGACGCGCTGAATGGATGGAAAAAAGTCGTAGAGGCCGTTCATGAAGCCGGCGGTAAAATAGTGCCGCAGCTATGGCATGTAGGAATGACGAGACCACTCGATGACAGCAGCAAATCCGTCCCTCCGGTAGGACCTTCAGGCTTAAATCTTCACGGAGAAAAAGTAGTGGAGCCGCTTTCTGAAGATGAGATTGAATTTATTATTCAGGCTTACGCAGAAGCTGCCAAGGCTGCTCAAGATATTGGCTTTGACGGTATTGAAATCCACGGAGCCCACGGCTACCTGATTGACCAGTTTTTCTGGGAGGTCACGAATAAAAGAACGGATCAGTACGGAGGCAATGCAGTAGAACGCACCCGTTTTGCTGCAGAAGTTATTAAAGCCTGCCGCAAAGCAGTTGGAGAGGATTTTCCAATTATCTTCCGCTTCTCTCAGTGGAAAATGACGGAATTTGAAGCAAAGCTGGCACAGACGCCTGATGAGCTTCGTGAATTTCTTGCACCGCTCACAGAAGCAGGCGTTGATGTGTATCACTGCTCAACAAGAAGATTCTGGGAGCCGGAATTTGAAGGGTCCTCTTTAAATCTTGCGGGCTGGACGAAAGAACTCACAGGCCTGCCGGTCATTACAGTAGGATCTATCGGTCTCAACGATGCCTTTACAGAAAAAACACAGGCTGAAATGACAAGTATTGACCAGCTTGTAGAACGGCTTGAAGACAATGAATTTGATCTTGTAGCCATTGGACGGCCGCTTTTATCCGATCCGGCCTGGGTCCAGAAAGTAAAAGAAAATAATGCAGATGCGATTGTGCCATTTTCCAAGGACGCGCTGAAAGAGCTGTATTAATATAAAAACAAAAGCCTGCTGTCTCCGTAATGGAGACAGCAGGCTTTACTTATGTAAAAAAGCAGATATCGTTTGAAACCTGCTTTGCAGTCCGTGCCTGTGCGTCGTATAATGAAAAGAACATTTGTTCCGAAATCGGCAAAGATATTTTAACATAAAGGGGTAGACAGACTCATGCCAGTCATATTAGCAGAAAAACCGAGCCAGGCCAAAGCCTATGCTGACGCATTTCCAAAGGGCGGCAAAGGGGAAGGGTATATAAATATTGGGGCATGTGAACAGTTTCCGCAAGGAGCCGTTCTTACGTGGGGGTAGGGCATCTTGTTGAGCTCAAATCTCCGGCGGAGTATGAACAGGCCTGGAAGCGCTGGAGCCTCGTGCAGCTCCCGATGATTCCAGAGCGATTTGAATGGAAGACCGCTGCCAAAACGAGAAAACAGTTTCACATTGTGCGCAAGTTTCTGCAGGCAGCAGATGAAATTATTATTGCCACCGACTGCGACCGCGAAGGAGAAAATATCGCACGCAGCATTATTGAAAAGGCAGGTGCTTCCCATAAGCCGTCGAAGCGGCTGTGGATCAACAGTCTCGAGAAAAATGAAGTCATTAAAGGATTCCAGCAGCTTCGGGCCGGAGATGCGTATATGGCACTTTATCAGGAAGCGCAGGCTCGCCAGGTCTCGGATTGGATGGTCGGCATGAACGCGAGCCGCCTGTATACGCTGCTGCTGCAGCGAAAGGGCATTAAGTCCGTATTCAGCGTAGGGCGTGTCCAGACCCCGACGCTCAAATTGATTTATGACAGACATATGGAAATCAAGCGGTTTAAGCCGGAGCCTTATTTTGATGTAGAAGGAACGTTTAAAGCCCCAACAGGAACGTACAAAGGAAAAGCGAAAATTCGTCATAAGAAAGCAGCAGATGCAGAAGAACTGCTCAAAAAACATGATATTGGAAAAAAAGAAACAGGAGAAGTGTCAGAGGTAAAGGTAAGTCGTAAAAAAATCAAGCCTCCGCTTCTTCATTCGTTATCGAGCTTGCAGACGACGATGAATAAAAAATACAAGCTCAGCCCGTCCCGTACGCTTGAAATTGCCCAATCTCTCTATGATCAGCCGTTAAAGCTGATCTCTTATCCACGGACGGATTCCCATCATATTACGAACAATGAGTTTGCCTATATTAAAAGCAATTTAACGAAATATCAGGAAACCGCCGGAAAAGTGTTTGAACCGGCGACCGATTATCCAGGCCGGCGGTTTGTAGACGGAAGTAAGGTGAAAGAACACTACGCGATTATCCCGACGAAAAAAATCCCAACCGAAGCCGCGCTGCAGAAGCTGACAGCAGATCAGCGGAAGGTGTATATGGAAATCATTCAGAGCACCATCGCTATGTTTCACCACGACTATGAATATGATGAAACGACCGTTACGACAAATGTAAAAGACCTGCTGTTCTTCAGCAAAGGCAAGGTCGAGCGGGTTAAAGGCTGGAAGGAATGCTTTTCAGCAAAAGCGGCCTCTGCTAAAAAGGATCCCAATGCTTCTCCTGTTCTTCCTCCGCTGGAAAAAGGCATGGGAGTGGATGCAGCGGTTTCCATTGAAGAAGGAACAACCAAGCCGCCTTCGCCTTATACAGAAGGACAGCTGATCAATATGATGAAGACGTGCGGGAAATGGATTGAAGAGGATGAAGAAGCAAAAACGGCCCTTCAGGAAGTAGAAGGTCTCGGTACGGAAGCGACCCGAAGCGGTATTATCAAAACGCTGATCCGCCAGGAGTATATCAGCGTGCAGAAAAATATAGTCCACGTTACCCGAAAAGGAGAGCTTTTGTGTGAGGCTGTGGAAGGAACGCTGCTTTCCAAGCCGGAGATGACTGCCAAATGGGAGCTGTTCCTGAAAAAAATTGGAGAAGGCGATGCGCAGAAAGAAGCATTCATTGAGCAGACGTCGGCATTTACAAGGGATCTGGTAGAAAAAGTGCCGCAGGCAGTGGATGCTCTTACCGTATCGGAAGCTGACAAAGAAGAAGGCAAAGGAAAAAAAGCAGCCAAGTCCGAACCGATTGTGCTCTGTCCGGCCTGTAAAGAAGGCTACATTATGAACCGTCGCAATTTTTATGGATGCACAAATTATTCCAATGGCTGCAAGCAGACGTTTCCGAAAACGCTGCTGCGAAAAACGATCTCTCCGGCGCAGATTAAAAAGCTCTGCCAGTCGGGAGAAACGAATCTGATCAAAGGATTCAAAGGAAAAACACCGTTTGATGCGAAGCTGAAACTAAACGAAGGCAAAGTGGAATTTGTGTTTCCATCAAAAGCTGACAAGTCGTAAAACGGGGTTTCCGTCCCTGCGTATAGTAAACTATACAGTAAGAGGAAGAGGAGGGATGGAAATGGGATTCATTATTGCATCTGTTCTGGTGGGAGCTTTTATTTACGGCTTGTTTTACACGATTCGAAAAGGAAGCCTGCCTTCCTCTTCCAATGACTTTACGCCTTATGATGATATTACGATGGGACGAAAGCGGACGGTTAATGATCATATTCAGGTAACGGAAGAAGACACCAGACATCGACCTTCCTATTCAGAGAGTCTGCCGGATGACAGAAAAAAAGAAGACACTTGATTTTCAATAATTTGTAAGCTATACTGGCATCAACTTGTTTTCTAGGGTTCCGCGGCCCCGTGCCGGACTGGTCCAAGAGAAAACACAGTATGTATAGAGCATGCTGACACGGAGGGGAAAAAGCCCGGGAGATCTTCTAAAGAGAAGATAGCGTCCCGGGCTTTTTGTATGCGCGGAAAAGGAGGTTTCTTATGAATAAAGGCTGGATCAAAATTGTGGTGGCTGCCTTATTTGAAATAGGCTGGGTCATTGGGTTAAAACATGCCTCCGGATTTGGAGAGTGGAGCATTACCATACTGGCTATTGCAGCAAGCTTTTATCTGCTTGTAACAGGCAGCCGCTATCTTCCTGTCGGAACGGCGTATGCTGTGTTCGTCGGGCTTGGAACGACTGGGACGGTTCTTGCGGAAATTGTGCTGTTTGGAGAACCCTTTTTATGGAGTAAAATTATTTTCATTCTGCTACTGCTCTCCGGAGTGATCGGATTGAAGCTGGTGACTAATGAAAAGAAGGAGGCGAAAGCATAATGGCGTGGGTGTCTCTTATTTTTGCCGGCCTTTTCGAAATGGTTGGTGTAACGATGATTAATAAGCTTCATCATGATAGGTCTATGCTGGCTTTTCTCGGTATTATCGGGGGTTTCGGCATCAGCTTTGTACTTCTTAGCTTTTCTATGCAGAGTCTCCCAATGGGAACGGCTTACGCGGTGTGGACAGGAATCGGCGCGGCCGGCGGGGCTCTCATGGGTATGCTGTTTTACAGGGAATCAGCAGACTGGAAGCGGATTGCCTGTATTGGGCTTATTATTGCGTCGGCTGTCGGACTGAAGCTGGTTCAGGGATAAAATTGCATCATTTTCCGTCCTGCTGTTGCACAGGAGACCCCGCTTCTTTATATTGAAGAGAGGCGCGGTGTGGAAAACCGCAAATCTGCAATAAAGGAGTGAGAGAGATGCTATATATTCTTTATCAGGCTCACGCAGGATCATGGGCGTTTTTGTTCATCTTCTTCCTGTTAAGCTATTTTCTGCCAAAGCAGAAAATTACGATGATGATCCAGCGCCTTTTTGTTGTGATTATGCTCGTTTCCGGGATCGGTATGGTCATCGGTTATGGTTTTCCTTTAATCTACATTTTTAAAGGGGTGCTGGCAGTTGCTTTAATTGCCGTAATGGAAATACTGGTAGGGCGTAGAAAGCGTCAGCAGTCTCAGGGTGTGTTTTGGATTGCCTGTATTCTGCTGTCCGCTGCCGTTCTTATCATGGGATTTATGTATTAATGCAAAAGAAAGCAGACCGGGAAACAATCCGGTCTGCTTTTTTGCTGGTTGAAAAGATAAGAATATGTATTTTATAAAAGCCCCTCTACAGGGGACGCTTTCCGCAGGCCATGCCTCAGCTAAAGAGGAAAAGAACCTCCTCTTTATCTTCTCCTATGGCTGTTCTGCTGGAGTCGTCCCTGTGTATTTTCTTTCATTCTTCACACGGGTTAAAAGGACTCAAGGTCATACAGGGATATACAAGAGGAGATAATTTCTCGATAAACTAAAAAAGCAGACCGGGAAACAATCCGGTCTGCTTTTTTTGTTATTTGAACATCATTTTCCGCGAAAGCTCTCCCTTTTCTGTTTGTCCAGGTCGAGCTGTCTATTCCTCGAGCCCTCTTCCCTTTCGACAGCGGAATGCAGGCATTCCTTGCGAAAGCTCCAGAAGCTGAGGAATAAAACGACAGCTCTTCCTTTTCTGTTTGTCCAGCTGCGGTCTCCATCTGCTAAGTATTCTTCAAGTCTGTCAGCGGAAGCGGGCTTCCTTGCAGCCTTTCCAGAATACGACGCAGGTTACGGGAGACCTCGTTTTTCTGTTAATGCGGAAGATAAATAAGCTGTAGTATAAATAAAACGGCAAAGATATATACGAGCGGGTGCACGGTTTTTCCTTTGCCGCGGACGACTTTGAGCAGCGGGTGGGAAATAAAGCCGAATGCAATACCGGTAGCGATGCTTGACGTAAGCGGCATGCTCAATATAACGAGAAAAGCCGGAAAGGCTTCGTCAAACTCGTTCCATTTAATATTAGCAACACTCCCGAGCATCAGGCTGCCGACGATAATCAGGACGGGCGAGGTGATTGCCGGGATGCCGGATACGGCGTTTACAACAGGAGCCAGGAACATCGTCATGATGAATAAAATGGCGACGGCGACTGTTGTAAGACCGGTTCGTCCTCCGGCTGCCACGCCGGAAGAGGATTCAATGTAGGCGCTGGTAGGGCTTGTTCCGAAAATAGAACCGACTGTTTTAGCAACGGCGTCTGAAAGAAGCGCCTGGCGGACGCGCGGCATTTTATTGTTTTTCATCAAGCCCGCCTGTTCCGCCACCCCAATCATCGTTCCGGTCGTGTCGAAAATAGTGACCAGTAGAAAAGAAAAGACGACGGCATAGAGGCCGTAGCCAATTACATCAGCAAACGCGTCAACCGGAGAGCCGAAGATAAACCATTCCGGACTCGGCGGTGCAGCTGCAAAGCCTCCTTCAAACGATAAAGCGCCTGTAAAGTAAGCAATAATGCCGGTAACGACCATACCGATAAATAAAGCACTATTCACTCGAAGAGCCATTAATGTAATCATGACAGCCAGGCCAATAAGCGTAAGCAGGACAGGCGGTGATTGAAGATCGCCGAGGGCAACAAGATTTTCCGGGTGAGCGACGATGATGCCGCTCATACGAAAGCCGATGAACGCAATAAATAACCCGATGCCGGCCGTGATACCATATTTTAAATTCGAGGGAATGGCTTCGATTAATTTTTCACGAAAGGGCGTCAGCGACAGGATAATGAAAATAACCCCCGATACAAAAACCGCTCCAAATGCTACCTCGTATCCGATTTGATCATTGTTTCCCACTACTGAATAGGCGAAATATGCATTAAGCCCCATTCCGGGAGCTACTGCAATAGGGTAGTTGGCAAAAAACAGCCATCCACAAAGTGCCGACCACCGTAGCGATAATGGTAGCCATAAACACAGCTTCAAACGGCACGCCGGCATCTGCGAGAATGACGGGATTGACGACAACGATGTAAGCCATTGTAAGGAAAGTTGTAATACCTGCGAGAAGTTCGGTTCTTATATTAGTATTGTGCTCACTTAGTTTGAACCATTGATTAAGCATAAAAAAAACCACCTTATATACGAAATATGTAACATGCCCTGTTATATATTATTCGTATATGAGGTGATTTGCAAGAAGAGATATTCTCTTATTTTTGAAATTGTTCCAGCACTTTCCGGCGCTCAAATGCACGTAGAAGCAGATAGGCAAGAGCTCCTCCGACCAGTGCGCTCAGGATAAAAGAAGGAACAAAAGCAAAAAGAGCGGTTGCTTCGCCAAATACTAACCGGGCGAGTGGATATGTCAACAGAGCACCGATAAGACCGGTCCCTATCACTTCCGCGCCGGCTGTAAGCGAAAGCTTCTTCGTCCTCTGATAGATAATACCTGCGAGAAGAGCGCCGATCATACTGCCCGGAAAAGCAAAGATAGAGCCGGTTCCGAAAATATTCCGGAGAAAAGAGGTACCGAATGCCTGCGCAAGAGCGTACCAGGGGCCAAGCAGTACAGCGCTGATAACATTAATAAAATGCTGAACCGGAAAGATCCGTGCAAATCCAATGGGTATGGAAACAAACGGACTGGTTACTGTTCCGACCGCAATTAATACAGCAGTATATGTAAGTTTTTTTGTTTTATTCATAATGGACCTCCTTTGTTTTTATTCTACCTTGTTTTCGTTTGAAAATAGAAGACAGGACTAAATTTTTTATCTTTTTAAATAATTGTGATAAGGTATAAGTAACATAATAATGATATAGATAATGGTTATGACACATAAAAGAGGTGAATGATGGAATTTGTTAAGCCGATCGTTGACATCGGAACGATTCAGGTTCTGAAAGCAGCTTTAAAAAAACATTCCGCCCGGGACTATCTGCTGTTCGTTTTTGCAATTAATACAGGCCTTCGCATAAGTGAAATGCTGAAAATTGAAGTAAACGACGTGCTGGACCAGAATGCAGATCCCGTGCGTTTTCTTCGTATTGGACAGGAAGATATTTTTATCAATGATACGATCCACGAAGCGCTGCATTATTATTTTTCAAAAGCAGCCC
This sequence comes from Sinobaca sp. H24, assembly GCF_023845525.1. Classification (NCBI taxonomy): domain Bacteria; kingdom Bacillati; phylum Bacillota; class Bacilli; order Caryophanales; family Sporolactobacillaceae; genus Sinobaca; species Sinobaca sp. H24. The sequence continues at coordinate 139,846 of NZ_JALBWT010000001.1, read as the reverse complement.
CCGCCGGACTTACATATCTGTTTCAGTCCTCCCGTCTCGAAAAGCCGATTACAAGGCAGCAGGCATACCGCATCATGACGCAGGCTGCAAAAGAAGCCGGCGTAGAAGGAACAATTGGACCGCACACTCTGCGGAAAACGTTTGGCTACCATGCGTATCAAAAAGGAATTGCGGTTTCCCTCATTCAAAAACGATTTCATCATGCAAGTCCTGCAGAAACGAGAAAATATATAGGCATTGAAAAAAATCAGGTAATACCTAAAGTGGATGTCAATCTATAAAAAAGGAGACCATCTATGATTTCAGCAAGTTTCAGTACAGACAGCTTTATTCTGCTTGGAGCGCTGCTTCTTATTATTGGCGTAGTCGTGACCAAGTTCTCTTCTAAACTCGGGATGCCCTCCCTGATTTTATTTATTCTGGTCGGTATGATTATGGGAAGCGATGGATTAGGCATTATTTTCTTTGATAATGTCGAATATGCCCAGCTGATCGGGATTATCGCGCTCGTCATTATATTATTTGAAGGAGGGTCACAGACAGAGTGGCCAACGATCAAAAAAGTTCTTGGTCCTTCACTATCTCTTGCTACACTTGGTGTAGTACTGACTTCAGCTATCGTTGGAGTAGCTGCAAAGCTGATAGTCGACCTTTCCTGGACGGAGGCTTTCCTGCTTGGTTCCATTGTCGGCTCTACCGACGCAGCGGCGGTTTTTGCTGCGCTGAAAGAGCGGAATATCAAAACGAAAATAGGGGCGACGCTTGAAGCAGAATCGGGAACGAATGATCCGATGGCTGTGTTTTTAACAGTCGCTTTTATAGAACTGGTTATTCTCGATGAGCCAAGCTATTTACTTCTCATCGGTTCCTTTTTCTGGCAGATGGGCCTGGGGCTTGTCATGGGGATTGTTTTGGGGAAAATAGCTTCGCTTTCGATCAACCGAATCAATCTGGATTCAAGTGGACTTTATCCGATTTTTGCGATTTTTTTGCGCTGCTTACTTATGGGCTGGCCGCATTTGCCGGAGCGAGCGGACTTCTTGCGGTATATGTAGCTGCTTTAATAGTCGGTAACTCCGAATTAACCTATCGTCATTCTATTTTTCGGTTCAATGAAGGGCTGGCCTGGATGGCACAGATTACGATGTTTATTATCCTGGGACTTCTCGCTTTTCCGGAGCAGCTGCTAAGTCCTTCTGTTGCGATTGCCGGACTGGTACTGTCTGCTACGCTTATGCTCGTGGCAAGACCGGCCGCTACGTTTCTTTCTACTATCGGCACATCGTACAGTTTTAAAGAGAAAATCTTCATATCCTGGGCAGGACTGCGCGGGGCGGTTCCGATTGTACTCGCTACCTTTCCAATTGTGGCCGGCGTGGAATCCGGCGACGTGCTGTTTAACATTGTCTTCTTTATTGTTCTGACTTCCGCCTTAATTCAAGGATCGAGTATTTCTTATTTAGCCAAAAAATTGAAGCTTTCCGGTCCTAAAAAAGAAGTACCGTATCATTCCATCGAGCTGATATCGATCGGCAAGGCGAACGCCGAAATTATCGAGTTCCAGACGGATCAAAACACCCCAATTTTAGGAAAAACGCTTCAGGAAATTAACTTTCCGGATAGTGTGCTGATCAGTGCGATTGTCCGAAATGAAGATCTGGTCACTCCCTACGGTGAGACAGTGATCGAAGAAGAGGATTTTCTTTACATTCTTGTGTCGCGCTCCGAGAAAAAGCAGCTGAAACAGATGCTGAAAGGAAAGCCGGATCGACCAAAATAAAATATGCTAAACTAAAGAAGCGGAGCCTGAATGGGTTCCGCTTTATAGTTTTTTTAGAAAGGAGGAGCACATGGGTGTTTTAATCAGCACGCTTATTCCAATTGGACTAATTTTTCTTTCCGGTTTTCTGCTTCAAAAAAAACAGCTGCTCGATGTACGCTCTGTATCGGGTGTCGCTTTATACATACTAACGCCGGCTCTAGTGTTCCGGACCTTTTACACAACAGAACCTGATTATGATGTGTTTCTGATTGTTTTGTTTGCCGTCATCTTTCTTATTGCCATGCTTTTGTTGAATAAACTGCTGGCCTTTATATTCCGCTGGGATGCTCCGACGGAAAGCGGTATGACGCTGTCTACTGCATTTATGAATGCAGGAAATTACGGAGCTCCCCTGATATTGTTTGCTTTTGGGGAAGAGGCGTTTGCTTATGCCGTCATTTTTATGGTGATTCAATCCTTTTCATGAGTACGGTAGGAGTATATATCGCCAACCGCAGTAATATGACAGGTGCTGACGCGCTTCGCGTTGTATTCAAAATGCCTGCTTTCTTTGCTCTGCTCTTAGGAATATTGTTTCAATGGCTTCATATTACGATCCCGCCGACCTATTTTGACAGCATCAGTATGCTGGGCGAAGCCTCCATTCCCGTAGTAATGGTCGTGCTTGGCATGCAGCTTGCTAAAATTTCCCTGGCTTCCCTTGAATGGAAGCTGATCAGCATTGGGACAGCGGTAAGACTCGTTATTTCCCCGGTAATTGCCTATGGATTGACGCAGCTGCTGCAGACAAATGAGCTTTTGAGTACGGTGCTGATTGTAGCGGTAGCGATGCCGACCGCAGCAACGATTGCTATGATATCTGTAGAGTTTCATTCGAGTCCCGATCTGGTTTCAAGCATTACGCTGCTGACGACCATTTTAAGTGTACCTTCCCTTTGGATACTGTTATTAATAATTGGTACCTAGGGGTAACAAAGAAAGCGCAATCAAGATATAATATGGGATGATGCATGAAAAGAGAAGGGAGCATATGTAATGAGAAAATGGGGAATAGGTGCCGGCACATTTGGACTTCTTTTGTTAAGTGCCTGCGGCGGTTCCGATGAATCGGAAGCTGAAAATAGTCCGCCCAGCAGCGAACCAATTGAAGTAGCGATACATATCGATGAACCGGCTGTGACCGGAGAAACAGCTCTAATTGAAGCGCATGTTGAACAGGATGGAGAAGCGGTGGAAGACGCGGGCGAAGTGCTGTTTGAAATATGGAGTGAAGGCGAACAGGAAATGGGCGAGCAGATAGAAGGGGAACACAGCAGCGATGGGGAATATATGCTGGAGTATACGTTTGAAGAGAGCGGTACGCACCACGTTACAGCCCATGTGACAGCCCGCAATATGCACAGCATGCCGACAGAGGAAATAGAAGTAGAATAGAAAGAGAGAAAGGCAGTCTTTGCCTTCCTCTTATCGTAAAAAGGTGAGCCGCCTCGAATTACAGCGTATCTTTTTTGCGGATTTCCGATACCGATTTAGCACCAATGCCCCAGTTGTCGGTTTCTACTTCATCAATAACAACGATAGTCGTCTGTGGATTCTTGCCGAGAACATCCTGCAGCAGTTTAGTAGCGCCTTCAATAAGCTGTTGTTTTTGTTCCGGAGTTGCGGGCTTATGTTCTTTTGTAATTTTAATATTTACAAATGGCATGATGAATCTCTCCTTTTATTAACGTGTACTTTCAGTATAAAGGTTTTTCCTTATTTAGACAGTCTTTAGTTTATGTTGATTGACAATTCAAACAACGATAGCTTACGATGAATACTATAACCAATTCAATAGTTTTACCACTAGGGGTGCCTTTTTAAAGGGCTGAGATTGAAGTGATACTTCGGGACTCTTTGAACCTGATCTGGAGATATACCAGCGGAGGGAAGTGGCTTGTCCTGCTTTTTCCGCAGAAACCAACAGCCGCTTTCCCTCATGGGAAGGCGGCTTTTTTCATGGGAACAAACGGAAAAGAACTGCATGCTGTATCGACCGGCAGGCAGACCTTAAGAGAATGGATGGACATTTCCAAAGAGATGAAAGAATATATCGATTGTTTTCATATACGTGAACCTCTCTGGTCGCTCAGGGAGTTACGAACCGCTGTTGCATTCCTAAAGGAAGAGGGAGTGGCGGACTACCAGGTCCGTTTGAATATACCGGAAGAAAATAGACGGCATTTCAAAGAGGTTGGATATCATTTGAAAGAAGCCGTAGAGCAAAAGCCGACACAGTGTCTCACTGCAGGCTGGTCTGTTCACAGCCTGGAAGCGGCCCGCTTAAAAGAAAAGGCAGGCGCTGATTATCTATTTTTCGGGCATGTGTTTGTTACCGGCAGTAAGCCGGGATTGGAACCACACGGCCTGAAGAAGCTCGAAGCTATTTCAGAAGCGACTGCACTGCCGGTGATCGCAATCGGCGGTATTACTCCGGAACGTGTGAAATCGTGTATCCGCTCCGGTGCTTCCGGTATTGCAGTACTTTCAGGTTTATACGAAGCAGAAGATCCGAAGCAGCGGGCGTACGAATATTATATAAAACTGAAAGAGGAGGGAAAACTATGTCATCCTATCATACCGTAGTGATCGGCGGCGGTATTAACGGCTGTTCCACTGCCTTTCATTTAGCACAAAAAGGCAAGCGGGTACTTCTTTTGGAACGGAGCACGATTGGCAGTGAAGCTTCCAGTGCCGCTGCCGGTATGCTTGGAGCACAGGTGGAAATCAACAGCCAGGGTGCGTTTTTTGATTTTGCCAGAGCAAGCCGTTCTATGTACGACGAATTAGTCCCTCAACTTGAATCCTATTCAGGCATTCACGTAGATTATATAAAAAACGGTATGCTGAAAACCGCACACTCAGATGAAGAAACGAGCCATCTTCTTGATGTACTTGCCTTTCAGCAGGAGGCCGGTGAAAAAGTCAGCTGGCTGACCCATGAAGAGCTGCAGAAAAAAGAATCAAAGCTGGCAGATGAGACCGCTCAAGGCGCTCTGTATATGCCGGAAGACGGACAGGTTATGGCGCCTTATCTAACGAAAGCCTATGCCGGAAGCGCCGTCTTTTAGGTGCAGAAATAATGGAGCATACCTTGGTTTCTTCCATTAAGCAGAAGACAGGCGGCTATGAGGTGACCTCGAGCCGGGGGACAATAGAAGCAGAGCATGTAGTGATGGCAGGAGGCGCATGGACAGACCTGAATAGACGGAGATATTGGTGTGATGCCGGAGATGATACCTGTCAAAGGAGATATTTTATCTATCCGGCCCGCAGAGAAGCTTATTACGTCCACCATTCACGCTCCAGATGTATACCTTGTTCCCAAGAAAAACGGCACGGTCATTGTCGGGCAACGGAACATCCAGGTTCTATGGAGAGCAGGGTGTATGCAGGCTCTATTCATGACCTGTTGAAAAGCGCATTTACGCTGGTGCCGGATCTTGCCGGAGCAGAATTCAAACAGGCGTGGAGTGGAGTTAGACCGCAGTCTGCTGACGGTATGCCTTATCTTGGCTCTGTAGATAATCAAGGTCTCTGGATGGCAGCCGGGCATTACCGTAATGGCATTCTGCTTTCAGCCGGCACAGGGGACTGGCTCGCCCGTTCCATCTGTGGAGAACCGGTAAACGCGGAATGGGAGAAGGCCTTTTCTCCCCGCCGAAAACGAATAAAGGAAGGTGTTTCTAGTGAAGCTCACCATTAATGGAGAAGAAAAGCAGGTTCCGGATACAGTGGAGTCCGTTGAACAGCTGCTTGCATTTTAACGTTGGTCACAAAAAATCTGTTGTAGAAAAGAACGGAGATATTTTAACCAGGCCGGAGCAGAAGGAATCAGCGCTGAAGGAAAAACCGGCTGGACAATTGTTCACTTTGTAGGAGAGGATGAAAGATGTTAAACTATTGGAGATTTTCTTTTGAATCGCGTTTGTTTTAGGTACAGGCAAATATAAAACCGCTGAGGTGCAGAAGCAGGCAGTGGCAGCTTCAGAGACGGAAGTACTGACGTTTGCGTAAGACGGATGAATATTTTTTGACAGCTCTCAGCCGGATCCTTTTGAAGCTATGGATCTTAACGGATACAGGCTGCTTCCGAACACGGCCGGAGCCAAAAACAGCGAAGAAGCTGTACGAATCGCAAGAATGGCAGATGCAGCTGGTATGTGTGACATGATTAAAGTAGAAGTAATTGGCTGTGATAAAACCCTGCTGCCAGATCCTGTGGAAACGCTCAAAGCCTCTGAACAGCTTCTGAATGAAGGGTTTACCGTCTTAACGTATACATCGGATGATGTGGTGCTGGCAAGGAAGCTGCAGGAGCTTGGCATTCACGCTATTATGCCCGGAGCCTCTCCTATTGGAACAGGGCTGGGTATCGTAAACCCCTACAATCTTGCCCATATTATTGAACAGGCTGTAGTGCCGGTTATTGTTGATGCAGGGATTGGAAGCCCTAAGGATGCCTCTTATGCAATGGAGCTTGGAGCGGATGGAGTGCTGTTAAATACAGCAGTAGCCGGTGCCGATGATCCAGTGAAGATGGCAGAAGCGATGAAGCTGGCGGTTCAGGCAGGAAAACTCGGCCATGAAGCCGGCCGCACCGAGAAGAAATTTTATGCACAGGCAAGCAGCCCTTCTGAAGGAATGAGCCAGCTGTGATGAACAGCCGTTATTCCCGCCAGGAGCTGTTCGCTCCGATCGGAAAACAAGGGCCAGGCAATCGGGGATAAGCATGCCGTTATAATAGGCGCGGGAGCATTAGGAAGCAGTATGGCGGAAACACTCGTAAGAGCCGGGATCGGTTCGATTTCGATCGTGGACCGGGACTATGTGGAACACAGCAATTTAAACCGCCAGCAGCTGTACACTGAATGGGATGCAGACAGCTCAACGCCGAAAGCTGCTGCGGCAGAAGCCCGTCTTCGTGACATTAACCCGCATTCGGATGTGAATGCTGTAATAGGAGAAGTAGACCCGCTCTCTTAGAGTCGTTCCTTCCAGCATGTTATTATTGACGCGCTCGATAATTTTGAAACCCGTATGATGGTTAACGACTTTGCCTGCCTGCATAATATTCCTTTTATTTACGGCGCCTGTGTAGGAAGCTATGGTATCACGTACACCATTTTACCCGGAGACACGCCATGCCTGCACTGCCTGATGGAGGATATACCAATGGATGGTGAAACATGTGATACGGCAGGCATTATCGCTCCGGCAGTACAGATGGTCAGTGCCCACCAGGCAGCGGAGGCGTTGAAAATATTGAGCGGAAACGAAGAGGATCTGAGGCGTACCCTTTTGTCTTTTGACGTCTGGGAAAATCAACACCGCACGATAAACCTGGATAAATTAAAAAAAGAAGACTGCTCTTCCTGCGGTGTTCAAGCTTCCTACCCGTATCTGCAGTGGGAAGCTAAATCATCTCTAGAGACGCTGTGTGGACGTGATGCCGTACAGGTCAGGCCTGCCAGGAATGCGGGTGCATCTTTGCAGCACCTGAAAGAACGGCATGAAAGTATTATTCAGAAATCCAACCCTCATCTGCTTGTGCTGCAGTGGGAAGAAAAAAGGATCGTACTGTTTGCAGATGGACGGGCTATTATTCATGGGGAATCGGATAAAGGAAAAGCACGGAAAATCTATCATCAGATCGTCGGCGGTTAAAAATAAGTTTTAAAGTTAATATTTCCGGGAAAACTTCCTTCAGAAGGGAGAGATAAACAATGGAACCATTTTATAAAGAATATTTAAACGACGATGAGGCTGTAACAGCAGTCGACAGACTAAAGACACAAGGTATCAGCGAGGATATATATATATTATTACTCATGATAAAGAAAGAACAAACCGCCTTGCAGACGAAGCAGATGCTAACACAGCAGGTGCTAAAGAGCAGGGTATCGGCGAGAGCATCAAAAACGTATTCCGCAAGCAGGGAGACGAACTTCGTGCGAAATTCCAGGAGCTTGGTTATACAGAAGCAAAAGCAGAAGAATTAGAGGACAAGCTTGACGACGGTAAAGTTATTCTTGTCGTAAAAGATGCTCCAACTGATTTAAGCCTATAATCAAAAAGAACGGGGTGCCTTCTTTGAAGGCATCCTTTTTTTCTGGTAAATATAGGGGAGCAGTATGTAAAAGCATGGTATAACCCCGCATAAAACTATAAGTTACATAAATAAACAACAAATAAAATAGCGGCTTTAAAGCAAATGTTGTATAGTATACTATGGACAGCCTGTGCACTTTTTATACGTATATTTTCATAAGAAAAAGGGTATAAAAAGGTACACTATGTGATTTTTAAATAGAGAGTCAATGAAAAAGACAAAAAGAGACGATTCCGGACGGATAGGACGGAACATACGACCTGGAGGTAGAAAGACAATGAAAATTATTATTGCAGGCGGCGACGGATTCTGCGGATGGCCGACAGCCCTTTATCTTTCCAAACAAGGACATGATGTATCCATTGTAGATAATCTTATTAGAAGAAAATGGGACGAAGAGCTTCATTCCAATTCCATCACTCCTCTTGCCACGCTGGAAGAAAGAGTAGCGAAATGGAAAGAACTTACAGGAAAAGAAATTCGTACATACGAAGGAGACTTGAATCATTATGATTTTCTTCGTGAAGTGTTAAAGCAGGAGCAGCCGGACGCTTTTGTTCATTTTGCGGAGCAGCGTTCCGCACCTTATTCCATGATTGACCGTGAGCATGCTGTGTTTACTCAGACAAATAACGTTGTAGGTACGCTTAACGTTCTTTACGGTATTAAGGAAATCGTACCGGAGTGTCATTTGATTAAGCTTGGAACAATGGGAGAGTACGGCACTCCAAATATTGAAATCGAAGAAGGCTATATTGAAATTGAGCATAAAGGCAGAAAAGATGTACTTCCTTTCCCAAAACAGCCTAATTCTTTTTACCATTTATCAAAAGTTCACGACAGCCACAATATCATGTTTGCCTGCAAAACATGGGGCATCCGTGCGACGGATTTAAACCAGGGCATTGTGTATGGACTCGATACAGAAGAAACGGCTATGGATCCTGCGCTTGTGAATCGTCTCGACTATGACGGCGTATTTGGAACGGCTTTGAATCGCTTTATTATCCAATCTGCTATCGGCCATGATTTGACGGTATATGGCAAAGGACAGCAGATCAGAGGCTTCCTGAATATCCGTGATACCGTCCGTTGTATTGAAATTGCTGCAGAAAATCCGGCAGACAATGGAGAGTTCCGCGTATTTAACCAGTTTACAGAAGAATTTTCTATTACTGAATTGGCGGAGATGGTGCAGCGCGTAGCAAAAGAAGAGGGGATTGAAGTAGAAGTAGGCAAATATGACAATCCAAGGATCGAAGCAGAAGAGCATTTTTACCGTGCGGTAAATACAAATCTTCTTGATCTCGGTCTTGAGCCTTTCATGCTGACAGATGACGTGATACGGGAAATCCTCAACGCTGCGCTGACGCATAAAGACCGTGTAGTAAAAGAAAATGTTCTTCCCAACGTAACCTGGAAATAATAAAAACGGAGTGTGTTCCTGTTGAAAATAGCCATAATAACTGAAACCTTTCTGCCGTCCACAGATGGTATTGTTACCCGGCTGACAGCCTGCATCACCTGGCTGCTTGATCAGGGGCATGAAGTGCGGATTTACGCGCCGGACCTTGGTGTTTATGAATACAAAGGAGCTAAAGTAATTGGACTTTCCCATATTACATTTCCCTTTTATCGTTCCAAGCAGTTTGCCGTGCCGCACCCTGTTGTAAAAAAACATCTGAAAGAATTTAATCCGGACGTAGTTCATGTAGTGAACCCGGCGGTTGTAGGATACGCTGGCATTAAATATGCCAGGCAGCTCAAGCTGCCGCTTGTAGCTTCCTATCACACAAATCTGGCACAGTATATGGATTATTATAAACTTGGCAGTTTGAAATGGCTGATGTGGTGGCATTTTCGGAGAATGCACAATCAGGCGGATATTAATTTATGTACGTCCCAGACGGTTAAAGAAGAGCTGGTGAACCGCAGGTTTGAGCGTATGCATGTATGGAAGCGTGGAGTAAATACGGAGCAGTTTTCCCCGGATAAATACAGCGAATCAATGCGTCTGCGCCTGACAGACGGCAAGCCGGAAAAGACGCTGCTGCTGTATGTAGGAAGACTGGCAGCAGAGAAAGAAATAGAAAAAATCCGCCACGTTCTGGAAGAATCCGACAAGTTTGTACTCGCAATTGTTGGAGACGGCCCGCATCGACAGGTTCTTGAAGAACATTTTAAAGGAACCAATACAACGTTTACCGGGTTCATGCATGGAGAAGAGCTTGCAGAAACGTTTGCTACATCAGATGTATTCGTGTTTCCTTCCACTACGGAAACGCTCGGACTTGTTATTATGGAAGCAATGGCTTCCGGTCTGCCGCTTGTGGCTGCACAAAGCGGTCCGACAAGAGAGCAGCTGGAAGATGGCAAAACCGGGCTCTTATACGAGCCTGATGTAGAAGGAGACTTCACGAAGACTGTTCTTCGTTTTGAAGATGAGCTTCTATGCAAAAAGATGGCGGATCAGGCACACAGGGATGTCCAGAGCTACAGTTGGAACCAGGTAGCTGAACAAATTGAAGCTATTTATGAACAAGCTGTTTCCGGGGAAGAACCTGCCGAAAGCAAAGAAGAGCTTTCTGGTTCCTAACAGGTACGAACTGCATCCAGATTGAACAGAGGGATACCTATGGAAAAAAAGAAAAAAAGAAAAGGATTATTCCAGTACGCACAGTTTAGTGCGATTGGAGTATCCAATGCCGCTGTTGATATTGGCACACTTAATCTGCTTCTTTATTTTTTCCGACGGATGAACGGGTTATGCTGACTACCTATAATACGGTATCCTACTGCCTGGCTGTAGCGAACAGCTATATCTGGAACGTTTTGATTACTTTCAAGGATTCTGCCAAAGGCAGTAATAAACAGAGAATGGCCTTTGTGCTGCAGGGACTGGTAAGTCTTGGGTGAATAACCTGGTGTTTATCGGTGGTAATACCTTGTTTGAGGCGCTTGGTGTTCCCGGCTGGCTCCGCTACAATTTAGCAAAAGGAGTAGCCATGTTTCTTTCCTTTACAGCGAGCTTCTTTATGATTAAATATTTTGTTTTTAAAGATGCACAGCCGCATAAGGAAAAATAATATATTGGTTCTGATCAAATGAAAAAAGCTGCGGCCATTGGCTGCAGCTTTTTTGTATTCAAGAAGAGGCGGGGTCCGCTGCTTTTTGTCGTTTTCTTCCGCGAATAAGCACACCGTGGGAAGGAGAAAATAGAAATGCAAGCAAAAACAGTACGCCCGTTGTACTTGCGATGCAGCCGGCGATGGATACATTAAAATACTTTGCCGTATAATAGCCGATTACCGCAGAAACTATGCCTGTCAAAGCACTCACGATTATCATGGCGGCTTAGCTTTTCCGTAAGCAGGTAAGCAGTGGCGGGTGGAACAATAAATAAAGCTACTACGAGAATAGCGCCGACAGCATCGAATGAGGCAACGGCCGTAATCGACACCATCGTCATAAGAAGGTAGTGAATCAGTGTGACCGGGATACCTAAAGCTGCGGCAAGAGCCGGATCAAAGGAAGTAATTTTAAATTCTTTATATAACAGCAAAATCAAAGCAAGGTCGATAATAAATACAATTAAAATGACCCAGAATGCCTGCGGTCCCAGCGAAATGCCATTCCATTTATCGTATGAAAGGGAGCAAAACTAATATCTCCCATTAAAACATGGTCGACGTCCAGATGAACGTCTCTGGCATACAGCGATACGAGAATAACGCCGACGGAAAATAAAGCGGTAAACACGACACCAATAGCAGCATCGGTAGGAACACCTGCGTTATCAAGCACTTGAATAAAGTACGTCGTTGCCAGTCCAACTATAGCGGCCCCGACAAGCATGAGCGGACCTTCAAGCGTCTGGGACACGAGAAATGCGCCGACAATACCAAGCAGGACGGTATGGCTGATGGCATCAGCTACCATAGCTATACGGCGCAGCACGAGAAATGTGCCGACAATGCCGCAGGTAGCAGCAACAAGCGAGCTGATCGCTAAAATCCATATTTCATAAAGCAAAGCGTGCCCCTCCTTTTATATACTAGATATGATCGGCGTATTCTATCGACGTCTGTTTAATCTTCAGTGACACAGGAATTTTTTTCTCAGCGGCAAGCAGAGTGTGAATGCGTTCGTTCAACAAATAATCACGCGGCTCGCGGCTGCGGCCATTTTCTGCGGATTCACTCCAGGAGCCAAGTTCTGCCTCATGCGTGATATGAATATCCTGAATCCGCCGAAGAAGCGAAGAATCATAGGCCATGCGAGTCCTGTTCCGGTTAATAGATACTGTCGGCCGGTAAGGGTGAGCAGTCCCTGTTTTTGAAGAGCCTGGATCGTTTTTTTCAAGCCCGTCTTTTGGCAGATGTGTCTGTTCTTCAAGCTCTTCCCGGGAAAAAAGAGCGCTGTACTGACCTGCAGTGTAGCGTTTCTCCAGCTGCTCATACATGGTGTCGAGAAGGAAGTTGTTTAATACGATCTGGTTATGTTTTTTATTTTCCACCATACGAAATAAGATGCCTCGCTGCGGGGCAAATAAAAAGGAGATTAAAAAGAAAGTCGTGGCAGCTACAACAATAACCGGACCAGTTGGGAGGCCGCTTATAGTAGAGCTCAACAAAGCTCCAAAAGCACCCGATAAACCGCCAATCAGACCGAGAGAACAGCCATCACTCCCAGACGGTCCGTCCAGTACCGGGCCGTAATAGCAGGTGTAATTAATAAAGCGACCATTAGAATAACCCCTACGGTCTGGATGCCGGTAATGACAACCAGCACAACCATCGAACTCAGCAGCGCGTTTAGAAAAACGTATAGGCAGTCCAATACCTCCGGCAAAAAGAGGATCAAAAATAAGAAGCTTGAGTTCTTTAAAAAATAGAAAAGAAAGAAACAGCAGAACAACGGCACTTCCAATTAAAATCTGCACATCCGCGCCGACCAGTGAAGCCGCCTGACCGAAAATAAATTCATCCAGGCCGCTGCTTTGACTGTAGCTGCCATTAGTAATCATCGTTAACAGAACAATGCCAAACCCAAAGAAGACAGAAAGTACAATGCCAATTGCTGCATCCTGCTTTATTTTGCTTTGAGAGTGTATGGCACGAATGGCGTAGACAGCCATCAGTCCGGTAAGGGCCGCCCCGCCCATTAAAGCAAGAGTCTCCCGGCCGAAGACTAAAAACCCCAGACAGATGCCGGGAGAGCTGCGTGAGCCATGGCATCGCCTACCAGACTTTCCTTACGGAGAAGAACAAAACTTCCAACAACGCCGCTTGCAAGTCCAAGCAGGGCCGCGCCGGCCATTACCCATTGAAGATTAGGGCTGGATAAAAATTGCAGCCATTCCTGCATGAGATATATCTCCTTTCTTACATATTAATATTCTCCTGCTGAATAAAAGCTAGACGACCTCCGTAGGTTTTCTGAAGAAGCTCAGAGGTAAACGTCTCACCACGGGACCGTATGCGATTAAACGCTGATTTAATAAAATGACCCAGTCAAAATATTCGGTTACTGTCTGAAGGTCGTGATGCACAACGATAACGGTTTTTCCATTTTCCTTTAATTCTTTTAAAAGGCCGATGATAGCCCGTTCTGTCGTGGCATCGACGCCGGCAAAGGGCTCATCCATAAATATACCTGCGCATCCTGTATCAGCGCTCTTGCCAGGAATACCCGCTGCTGCTGCCCTCCGGAAAGCTGGCTGATCTGCCTGTCTGCATAATCTTTCATGCCTACGCGCTCAAGTGCTTCTACAGCCAACGCTTTATCTTTTTTGAAGGACGCTTCAGCCAGCCAATCTGGCCGTAACGGCCCATCATCACAACATCAAGCGCATTAGTAGGGAAATCCCAGTCTACATTTCCTCGCTGAGGCACATAGCCGATGTTTTTCTTTTGAGAGCGTACGCTGCTTCCCATTATTTCAACGCTGCCGCTTGATTTAGGAATTAATTCAAGAACCGCTTTCAATAACGTCGATTTACCTGCACCGTTTGGTCCAACGATTCCAATCAAATGCCCCTGGGGAAGCGTGAAGCTTACATTCCGAAGGACAGGATCTTTACGGTAAGCTGCTGTTATATTTTCTACGCGCACAGCATCAGTCATGATAATGCCTCCTTATATAATGAATAAATTGATATTTTGTCTAGAGACATAAAGTTGCCTTAGGGAAAGTAGACTAAAAATACTCCCGCGTCAAATGAAAGAAGTCCGTAGTGGCGAAGCTGCCGATAATATGAGAAAATAAAGGCGTGCATCAAGTATCCTATAAAAATAGGGATTCCAAAAGGAGGAAGGGTATGAGTCAAAAAAAGCCAATTCATCTATACTTGTCCCGATATAAAGAACATTTAGCATATTTACGGGAAACTGGCCAGGAAACATCCAGCTGGAAAGAAATAAGAGATGAGGATTTGCCCGCTTTTTTAACGATTACCGACTCCGATATTGAATGGCAGACTGACATGCTTGTAAGAGATTACGCCGAAGATGGCAATTGGAAAAGCGGCGACATGCTTCATATGAACATTACACTAAAGGATGGGACGAAGTATTCCATCCATGGATATTATATAGAAGAAAAGAAGGACTGGTTTCCAAACGAAAATCCGGTTATTCATAAAAGCAGCTCCTGTGGATTCTGTCAGTCCATTATAGGGTTTGGCAAAGATAAAGAGCTGAAGCAGGAATTTTGTATGCTGCCGCTGCCGGAGAAGAAATATCTATTTGAAGAAGTGCTCAAGCGGCATGAAGCAGAACTGTATAAAGTTTAGAAGCAGCCAATCATGTGAAACGAAGCATGATTGGTTTTTTGTATACAAAGCTAATGACGACAGAATTGTTACCGGTTACAATAGTAAGGAAGATTACACAAGATGGAAAATCGCCACTTAGGAGGACCTGCATATGAAAATAGTCATCGCACCCGATTCGTTTAAAGAAAGCATGACAGCACTTGAAGCTGCAGAAAGCATGGAAAAAGGCTGGAAAGATATATTTGGAGACGAGGCGGTTATTGATATTATACCGATGGCAGATGGGGGAGAAGGTACAACGACTTCTATAGCTGAGGCGCTGGAAGCGTCCATGCATCACGTGGAGGTAACCTCGCCTAATCAGCAGAAAGTAATGGCTGAATATGCCGTGTCAAAAGACGGCCGGACAGCTGTGCTGGAAATGGCAGAAGCATCAGGCATCGGGCTGGTGAAAAAGCAGGAAAGAAATCCATTAACTGCAAGCTCTTATGGAACCGGGGAGCTCATTTTGGATGCCCTGGAAAAAGGCGTTGATAAAATTATTATAGGTATCGGCGGAAGTGCTACAAACGATGGAGGAGCAGGGATGATCCAGGCACTTGGCGGCCGGCTTTTAAACAAAGAAGGTAAAGCTGTCAGCCCAGGCGGCGCTGCGCTGGCAGAGCTCCATTCGATTGACCTGTCCGGTATGGATGAGCGTCTGCAGCGTGTAGAAATTGCCGCTGCCTGCGATGTGAAAAACCCTTTAGTTGGAGAAAACGGAGCAAGCGCTGTATACGGTCCCCAAAAAGGAGCCACTCCGGAAATGGTAAAAGAGCTCGATAACGCACTTGGTATTTTTGCGGATGTAATGAAGCGTGATCTGGGTGTAGATATAGCAGAAAGAGAAGGGGCAGGGGCTGCTGGAGGAATGGGAGCCGGGTTGATTGGATGCCTTGGAGCCGCTCTGGAATCGGGAATAGATATTGTGTTAAAGGAAACCAATTTCTATGAACGGGTAAAAGGAGCAGACTTGATTGTTACAGGAGAAGGAAAGATGGACAGCCAGACGGTTTACGGAAGACTCCCGTAGGCGTAGCAAAAGCCGCTCATTCAGTTAATGAAGGAGCTGTCGTGCTGGCTGTCTGCGGTCATCTGGGAGAAGGATACGAAGCCGTCTACGAACACGGGATTACGGCAGCGTTCAGTATGATGCCGGGTCCGCTCGATCTAAGCGACGCTTTGGCAAACGGTCCTAAATATGCGGAGAACATTTCAAGAAGCCTTGCTCTTATGTGGAAAGCATCTATTTAAAAGGCTGTGACATAGGAATTTTCTTTTCAGCTGCAAAAAAGCCGTCCCAAAAAGATATCGATGAAACATCAAGTATTTCCACCAGACGCACGCTTTCGGCAGACCGAGCCTTAAGCTAAAGAGAAAAAAACCTCTTTATCTTCACCGATGGATGGTCTGCCTGAGTCGGCGTCTGGTTTTTTTATGCTTTTCTATATAAATCAGCTTAAAAATACTAATTCTTCTATTTAAAAAGCACCTCCTACCCTTTTCATAAGGGATAGGAGGTGCTTTGTTTATCTTTTCCTAGAGTGTGTTTATAAAATAGGAGAAAGCAGATGGGCAATAGATTCTTTGAAACGAATCCAGAGTGATCGCTCTTTGTAATTGTTAAGAGTAAGGCGTGTGGACTGTTTCATATCGTCTTCGAAAATAAGAGCCATCCGCTGGCTGAACGGATGATGATAAATAAAAGCATTTACTTCAAAGTTCAGGGCGAAGCTTCGGTTGTCAATATTGGCTGTGCCGACGGAGCTGACCTTGCCATCTACAACAATCGTTTTGGCATGAATAAATCCATTGTCATAAATATATACATGGGCACCGGCTTCGAGAATGGTACCGATATGGGAATACGTAGCCCAGTATACAAAAGGGTGATCCGGTTTATTGGGAATCATAATACGTACGTCCACGCCCGACAAGGCAGCGATCCGCAGAGCATCCATCAGGCTTTGATCCGGAATGAAGTACGGAGTTTGGATATACACGGACTCTTTTGCCATTAAAATCATCTTAATATAACCGTTTTTAATCTGTTCCCATTGAGAGTCGGGTCCGCTGGAAACGATCTGAACAGCAGTGTTGCCGGCATGCGGATCTACTGCAGGAAATAATTCGTCCTGGTAATGGATATCACGTTTGTCCGGGCTTGCCTGATTCCAGTCGAGGATGAAGCGTGTCTGCAGAGCTTTCACGACATCGCCCTCCATCCGAAGATGAGTATCCCGCCAGTAGCCGAATTTGGGGTCGAGTCCCAGGTATTCATCTCCGACGTTAAATCCACCGGTATAGCCGATTTTTCCATCAATGATTACAATTTTTCTGTGATTTCGGTAATTAAGCCGAAGGTTGATAAAAGGAATCCGGCGGGGGAAAAAGATGCTGACATCCCCGCCTGCCGCATAAAATTCACGGAAAGACTTTTTAGAAATCGATCTGGAGCCCATTTCATCATATAAAATCCGGACTTTTACGCCCTCTTCCGCTTTTTTGGTCAATGCTTTAATCAGCCTTGTGCCGAGTTTGTCATCCCGAAGAATGTAGTACTGAAAATGAATATGATCTTCTGCCGCTTCAATATCTTTCATAAGCGCTTCAAATTTTTCCCCGCCGTCAATAAAGATGTTCACATCATTTTCCTGCGTCAGCACCGAGTCATTGTTTACCAGCTGCATAAAAATAAGGTCGCGGTGTTCGCGGACCGACGGGTCAATAAAGTGAAAACGCTCCTCGCGCAGAGCGGCAATCTGTGCTCGTATTAAATCCTCAATACCAATTTTCTTTATTTCTTCCCAGTCGAACAATCGCCGTCTTGTCAGGTTCTGGCCGAAAATAAGATATAAAATAAATCCAAGGAATGGAATGAAAAAAAGCACCATAACCCAGGCCCAGGTCGAGGTGGCGTCCCGACGTTCAAGGAAGATAATAATTGCTGCAAATACAATGTTTAATACAAATAAAACACTTAATATGATGGAAAAAACTTCACCTATCGTCATGCAATTGTGTCACCTCCATATATCTCCTTCCACATTTTAGCATAAGATAGAGAAGGCAGATAAAGATAATCTCCGCAAATTAGGAATAATACCATGCAAAAACGGGATATACCACTTATAATGAGTTATACGATAAAAGATACAGAGCAGTTGTTTAACGACCGCCGGCGCACGGAGAGGAGAAGCTGGATACATGAGTGATCAGTATATAGGAATCGACGGAGGAGGCACTCTTTCCAAGATTGTGTATGCCAAAGGAAACGAATGGCAGTATAGAAAAATCCCGACATCGAAGTTTCATGAGCTGCACGACTGGTTCAAAGAGACATTTGATGACCCTTATGTTCAGGTAACGGGTGGAAAAGCAGGCGCTTTAATGAAAGAACTGCCTTTTTCAGCAAAAAAAATTAATGAGTTTGAAGCAACCTGTGAAGGAGTTAAATGGCAGCTCGAAAGAAGCGGCTTGATTAATGAAACAGGAGACCGCTTTATTGTAGCGAATGTGGGAACAGGCACGTCGATTCACATGGTGGACCAGGATGCCTATGAACGAATCGGCGGAAGCGGAATGGGCGGAGGCACCCTGCTTGGACTGTCTTATTTATTAACAGGAGAAGATGAATTCGAGAAAATTCTTAAGCTTGGTGAGCAGGGAGACGGCAGAAAATTAAACGTTACAGTCGGTGATATTTATTCCCACGAACCTCCGCCTATTTCCGGAGATTTAACGGCCAGCAACTTTGGGGATCTTGCAGAAATGAAGCAGGGAGCCCACAACAAAGAAGACTGTATTGCGACCGTCGTAAGAATGATCGGTGAAACAATTACGACGATGAGCGTTCAGGCAGCCGACCGAATAGGAACAGACGCTGTTATTTATATAGGAACGACATTCGCCAACCATAATACGCTGCGGTCGATTATGACCCAGTACACGGAGCTGCGCGGCAAAAAAGCATATTTTCTGGAAAATGGAGAATTCAGCGGAGCAATTGGCGCTTTGTTAAATAAAGGATTAAGAAAAGCTGTACTGCGATAATGCAGCGGCCAGGGGTGAACAGGTATGGCATATGAAGAATATAAAGATATAATGCACAGCACGATAAAATCGCTTGAAAGTATTTCAAGAAACCTGCAGCCAAAGCTCCCACTGCTTCAAAATCTGCAGCTGACAACAAGGCAGGAAGCGATGATGATGAGATTGGTACAGGACGAAAATGTCTCTATTTCAAATCTGGCGTATTACTTAAATATTTCAAAAAGCGCGGTGAGCCAGGCATTGAACCGCCTCGAAAAAGAAGAGCTTCTGATTCGGCTTGTTAATGAAGAAAACCGTCGGGAAATGATTATTAAACTTGGACCTCAGGGAGAAAAACTGCAGGAAGAATTCCGTCTTTTGAAGATTCCTTTATCCGGGATTATATTACCCGGTTAAAGAAAGAAGAGATTGAACAAATTGACGAGACATTAAAGAAGCTGGATACAATGATAAAAGAAAACGAAGCGAAAGAATAAGGTGCAGTATATAAAAAAGCCTTCTATAGTAAACACGGTGAGCAGCATTTGCTGCTCTTTTTGCATGACAGAATCAATCTGGTGAATTCTTTGTGAAGTGGAGGAGGATTGATTGACTCTCTGCTGCAGATGCTTTAGTTTATTAAATAGTTAAGTTGCTTAACTGTTTAAGTTCTTACATACGTCAGCTGGTTTATTTACTAGCTGGACTGCTTAATATACAAATAAGAAAACAGCTTCCAAACAAGTGCGGCCAAACAAAAATATACGGACCATGGGCTTCTGTACCGAAAGTTGAGATGCCGGCATGAATGAAAACGTAAGAGGAGGAACGGTGCCAGGTGAAAATTACTGACTTATCTATCCGAAGACCGAAATTGACTATTGTAGGAATGATCCTGTTTATTTTACTTGGAGGGGTGTCATTAACGAATCTGCCCCTCCAGCTTTTTCCGGAAATTGATCCTCCTGTTGCAGCAGTTGTTACAAGCTACCCCGGCGCGAGTCCGGAAGAAGTCGAAGAGAGTGTGACCATACCTCTCGAAGAGCAGTTATCGACAATGCCGGGATTGAATAATATTACATCCACTTCTGAAGAGGGCTCGGCTTTAATTCTTCTGGAATTTTCCTGGGATACTTCCATAGATGATGTTGAGCAGGATGTTATCAGCGCCATGGGGGATGCACCGCTTCCTGATGATGCGGCTGATCCTTCTTTCCTGAAATTTGATCCCTCTATGTTTGGCATGGCACAGATTGCCGTTACCTCAGATGATATGGATGTCGTTGACTTTCAGGATGATTTAACGTCTATTCGTACAGAGCTTGAACGTGTGGAAGGCGTAGCCAATGTAGATGAATCCGGAAGAGTGACCGAGCGTTATGAGATTAACCTGAATCAAGAACAGCTTGAGCAATATCAGGTTACCCAGGAAGATGTTGTTAACGTCATTCAGTCGAACAATGTATCTCTTCCCGGCGGCACGGTAGAATCAGGAGAAAGAACCCTTACGACAAGAGTACTAAAAGAAATAGAAGTTCAGGAAGATTTAGAAGATCTGTTTGTGACGATTGATCCAGAAACGGGAGACGAGTTATTTTTATCGGATGTAGCAGACATAAGTCTCTCCCCTGAAGAGCAGAACGCTATTACACGAACAAATCAGCAGCCGGCTATGCAGCTCAATCTAATGAAGGAGACGGATGCTAACGCTGCTACCGTTTCGTCGTCCTTTAATAGTGAGCTCGATACGCTGCTTGAGGAAGATCAATACAGCAGCCTGGAATTTACAACTTTCTATGACGAAGGAGATTATATCCAGCAGTCCATCAATAGTGTGACGACCGCCCTTATCACCGGCGGGGTGTTTGCGATGCTCGTACTGTTTTTCTTCCTTCGCAACTTAAAGACCCCACTTATTATTGGGGTGGCGATACCATTTTCCGTAATCGTTACATTTGGTTTTTTATATTTTACGGATGTCGGACTCAATTTAATGACTCTTGGAGGATTGGCGCTTGGTATTGGAATGCTCGTCGATAATGCGATTGTGGTTATTGAGAATATTTACCGGCATTTGTCGATGGGCAAAACTCCTAAAAAAGCAGCGTCGGAAGGAACAAAAGAAGTGGGTGGGGCCATTACGGCATCGACCTTGACGACTGTTTCCGTCTTCCTGCCGATAATCTTTGTGTCTGGTATTGTTGGGAATATTTTTACTGAATTTGCACTTGCTGTATCCTTTAGTTTAATCGCTTCTTTGTTTGTGGCTGTTACCGTCGTACCTATGATGGCAAGCCGCATCCTGAAAGCACCTAAAGAAAACATTGAAGAAAAAAGACAGAATTCCCGCTACATGAAACGTTTGGAAAAGGCGAGTAAATGGTCGTTGAAACACCGGTTTCTCACACTGTTTATTACGCTTTTATTCCTTATTGCCGGTGGTGCGGGTCTTGCCACAACAGGTGTTAACTTTCTGCCGGCAAGCGACCAGGGCTTTTTCTCCATTGATGTAGAAACAGATTATGGCACCAATTTGGAAACTACGACAGCTGTTACAGAAGATATAGAAGCTATTTTGGATGAGGAGGGAGCAGTCGACAGCTACTTAACAATGATCGGCTCCTCCGGTGACGGCGGCTCTGCAACAGGAGGGCCTTCGGGTTCAAATGAAGCCCAGGTTATGGTCACGATGGAACCGATGGAAGACCGGGAAGAAAGCACGATCGATTTTATCGAACAAATAGAAGATGACGTAATCAACGTAGATTCCGATGCTGATATTTCCCTTTCCAGCCAGACAGCTATAGGCGGAGGAGAGGCGAATACCGTCGTCTTTACGATCAGTGATCAGAACGTAGATACGTTAAACGAGTCCACACAGTATATGGTTTCTGAGCTTAGAGACGCCGAAGGTATAAGGGAAGTAACTACATCAGATGAAGATGTCGCCCCGGAAATACAAATTGCTGTGAATGAAGAGAATGCCAGGGACAACGGCCTGGCCGCTGTTCAGATTGCTGAAAGCGTAGATAACGCAACACGCGGGCAGACCGCTACTACTGTACAAACCGCAGATAATACGACCTATGATGTAATTGTGCAGTATGAAACCGGAGAAGTGGAAACAGCGGAGGATTTAGAAACGCTGTTGATTGCCAATCAGGAAGGCGAGTATATTGAACTCGGAGAAGTAGCCGATATTGAAGAAGGCAGCGGGCCGGCCGTTATTAATCGTGATGACCAGCAGCGCAGCGTGGAAATCACGGCTGCCTACAGCTCAGATACTACATTAAATCAGGCCTCTAACACAGTAACGGAAATATATGAAAGCAGCAATGTGGCAGACAGCACTTCTCTTTCTTATTCGGGAGAACAGGAGCTGCTCGACGATGCGCTAGACAGTATGATATTTGCCTTTATTCTTGGCCTGCTGTTTATTTATCTTGTAATGGCAGGACAATTTGAGTCCTTTAAATATCCATTTATTGTTATGTTCAGCGTGCCGCTTGTGGTTATCGGAGTAAGTATAGCCCTCGCTGTCACGCAGACACCGCTCAGTGTGACGGTCTTTATCGGCCTCATTGTCCTTGCCGGCATTGTCGTAAACAATGCGATTGTGCTGGTGGATTATATCAATCAGCAGAAAGAAAAGGGAATGGCTTCCAAAGAAGCTATTGTAGAATCTGTTAAACAGAGAACCCGTCCAATCCTGATGACCGCAGTAACAACGATTCTTGGAGTGGTTCCTTTATCCCTTGGGATTGGGGAAGGTGCGGAAATTCAGCAGCCGATGGGTATTGCCGTCATCGGCGGACTAGTCAGCAGTACTTTCTTGACGCTGTTTGTTATACCGGTGCTGTACAGCTTTTTAGATAAGAATTTCCGAAAGATGAGAAAAGAAGAAAAGAAAGCAAAAAAGGAACGAAAGCGCGAAAAAAAGGGTCAGAAACAGGAAAGAACAAATGAATAATTGACAATAAAGCTTCTTCTCCCGTAACATGAAATAAAGACAACCACTAGGGGCGCATATGCTGAGATAAGGAAATTCCTTTGTCCCTCTGAACCTGATCTGGGTAAAGCCAGCGTAGGAAAGTGGAGCGTGCGTTTTTATTTGGCTTGTATAGTCAGAAAAAGCCGCTCCTTTCAAGGGGCGGCTTTTTTGTATGGACACAAACAAGCCGTCCGGATGTGGTGAGTACACATAAAAACGGAGGAACCAATAATGGGAGAAATACCAAAAGTACTATCCATAGCAGGAACAGATCCTACCGGAGGAGCAGGCATCCATGCCGATTTAAAAACATTCCAGGAGGTAGGCGCCTACGGAATGGCTGTTATAACAAGCGTCGTTGCTCAAAATACAATGGGGGTAAAGGACGTTTGGCATATGGAAGATGAAACGATTTTGAAACAGCTGGAAGCCGTGTTTGAAGATATCAGACCGCAGGCAGTGAAAACGGGTATGATCGCTCTGCCGTCCATGATTGAGAGTGTTACAGCCCGGCTGGAGCGTGAAAAACTGCCGATTATTGTAGACCCGGTAATGGTCGCGACGAGCGGCGACTCGTTAATGGATAAAGAAACGACGGAACTAATGATCAACCGGCTGCTTCCCATTACGGAAATTGTTACACCAAATATGGAAGAAGCCGAAAAGCTTACCGGAGTGAATGTCTCTACAATAGAAGAGGCGGAAAAAGCAGCCCGTGTGCTGGTCGATGATATGGGGGCAGAAGCGGCGGTTGTTAAAGGCGGCCACGCTAAAGACACGGCGGTTGATGTGTTATATTATAAGAAAGAATTTGTGCACCTGAAGGCGGAACGGTTCGATACAAAGCATACGCATGGCACAGGATGCACGTTCTCTGCGGCAATTGCTGCAAATCGGGCAAAGGGTATTCCTGTGATCAAATCTTGTGAGCTGGCTAAAGAATTTATCACAAAAGCGATCAGCCATCCGCTGAATATAGGGCGCGGAAACGGGCCTGTCAATCACTGGGGCCGTTCCTTAGAGAAATGAATAACCCTGGAGGGAAAAAGATATGATGCATTCAGAAGGAAAAAAAGTTTACAAATTGCTGCATGAAATGCGGACAACAAAGCCTTTGGTTCACAATATTACAAATGTAGTAGTAGCGAACTTCACGGCAAATGGCCTTTTATCTGCAGGAGCTTCTCCTGTAATGGCTAACGCGAAAGAAGAAGCGGCTGACATGGCGTCTGCTGCTGATGCGCTGGTACTTAATATCGGAACGCTTAACCCGATGCAGGTGGAATCAATGCTGCTTGCCGGAGCGGCGGCGAATAAAAAGGGAATTCCCGTTGTACTGGATCCAGTCGGGGCCGGTGCTACCGCCTATCGAACCGATACAGCCCGGCAGCTGCTTAAAGAAATAGATATTTCACTCATTCGCGGCAACGCAGGGGAAATTTCTGCCGTTGCAGGTCTTGAAAGCAATACCCGGGGCGTGGATTCAGGCTCTTCGCAGGTAACGACAGCTGAAACGGCAGAACGCGCTTATCAGGTACTCAAGCTTCCCGTTGTGGTAACTGGTGCGGTGGATGCAGTGACGGATGGGAATGATATGTATCGTGTTCACAATGGTCATTCGATGATGACAAGAGTGACCGGATCCGGCTGCCTGCTCAGTTCGCTGATTGGTTCTTTCCTGGCTATTACAGATGACACGGCATACGGTGCGGCAGCGGCACTCGGCTATTATGGGATAGCAGCGGAAAAAGCCGGCGGATTTGCTTCTATGAGAGGTCCCGGCACCTTTCAGGCAGAATTGTTAAACGCATTGTATCATGTGGGAGATATGGATATCCGTCAGCAGCTGACGCTGAAAAAAGAAGCACTGAAAGGCACCTATGAATAAAGAGTTACTGCTGCTTTATTTTATTATGGGGAGTCAGGACACAGAACAAAACCCGGCTGAGGTTCTCAAACAGGCGATTGCAGGCGGAATTACCTGCTTTCAGTTCCGTGAAAAAGGACCGGCTGCCACACAGGCGCTGCAAATGGAAGAGCTCGCGCGCGAGCTGCTTTCTATATGCCGGACCCACAGCATTCCGTTTATAGTAAATGACGACGTAGAGCTCGCCGTAAAGATAGGGGCGGACGGCATTCATATCGGCCAGGGAGATGAGCCGGCCTCCGAAGTGAAAAAGAAAATTCCACCGCATATGGTTGTTGGGGTTTCTGCAAAGACGCTGGCAGAGGCGGAGCGGGCTGTTCAGGATAAAGCTGATTATATCGGTACAGGTCCGATGTACGCCACTACATCTAAGGAAGACGCAGATGACCCGATCGGCCCGGAAGGTATTCAGGATTTACGCAAATTCGGGATTACTATTCCGATTGTAGGAATTGGAGGCATTACGGAAGCCAATGCAGCGCGCGTGCTGAAAGCCGGAGCAGACGGCGTATCACTAATCTCTGCTATCAGCCGGGCACCCGAACCGGAAAAAGCTGCACGAAGTCTCCGGCAGTTGATCCATAAATAAGATAGATTCGACCCGCTTCTTTCAGGAGCGGGTTTTTTAATGATTTTAATATGTATTTCATATACATAATAAAATGTGTCAGATTATCTTTCGTCATTGCAGAAATCCCCAGCCTCTTTCTATAGAATACATAATTATAAAGAAAAGCAGGAGTGAAAATAAATGAAAAAAGGCATGGTTTACTTTGTAGGAGCCGGCCCGGGTGATCCGGAGCTTTTAACGATAAAAGGGCTGAAAGCTCTTCAGCAGGCGGACGTTGTTGTATTTGACAGGCTGGTGCATCCAGCACTGCTTTTAGAAGCCGGTTCAGAAACAAAGTTTATATACTGTGGAAAAAAACCATGTGAACATACACTGCGCCAGCAGGATATTCAAAAAGAACTGATGATACAGGCAAAGAAAGGAAAATCAGTTGTTCGTCTTAAAGGCGGCGATCCAGGCATTTTTGGAAGAGTAGGAGAAGAAGCGGAAATGCTGCGCCGTCATAAAGTAGCCTATGAAATGATCCCGGGGGTAACGGCTGCCAATGCGGCTGCGCTTTATGCAGGAGTCCCGCTCACGCACCGGGACCATTCCCGCTCCCTGGCCATCGTGACAGGACATAGTAAAGATAAATCAGGCAAGCCCGACGCAGACTGGGCAAGCCTCGCTGAAGGAATGGAAACGGTCGTTTTTTATATGGGGGTGAAAAACCTTCCGTTTATCACTGCAGAATTGACTAGTCACGGAAAGAGAGAAGCGACGCCGGTGCTTATTGTTGAATGGGGAACGTGCGGCAGACAGAGGGAAGTGATCGGGACCCTTGCAGATATAGAACAAAAAGCAGCAGAGGAGCATATAGAAAATCCGTCGATCATCATCGTTGGAGAGGTAGCTGCGCTGCATGATGACCTGCAGTGGCTGGAAAAAGGCCCTCTAACCGGGCAGGGCTGTATTATTCATCATGCGACACGGCTGACAGAACGGTTGAAGGACGAGTGGGAGAAGCTGGGGGCGGAAGTATATGTGGGAAGCAGCAGATGGGGAAACCGGGAACAAACGGCTTTCAGTCACTTGAGCATGGTTGGGCACGCTGCTCATATAGTAGTGCCGGATAAAGCATCGGCTGCTGAATGCCTGGAGTATCTTCCAGCAGACCTAATAAAAGATAAATTAACCTTTTACTGCTGTACAAACAGAGCTGCTGACCTGTTAAAACAGGGCGGAGCGGAAAAAGTAAACGGTCTTCCGGAATCCGGAAGCTTTGGAAAATGGCGTCTCTTGACTATGGATAAACCTGAACTGGCCGAAATCGTCTAAGTATTATCAATTAAAGGAGTGTCTACAGCATGCGTAAAGAGAATATTGTACTAATAGGAAATGGAATGGCTGGTATTCGAACGATTGAAGAAATTTTAAAAAAAGAACCCGACCGTTTTGACATTACTATCTTCGGTAAAGAGCCTTATCCCAACTATAATCGTATTCTGCTTTCTAAAGTGCTGCAGGGCGACAGCGATATCAGCGAAATTATTTTAAATGACTATGACTGGTATGAAGAAAAAAATATTACGCTTTACTCGGGAGACGAAGCGGAGGAAATTGATAAAAAGAAAAAAATAGTACGCAGCAGGCAGGGACGCGAGTGCCCGTATGATCATCTGATTATTGCAACGGGCTCCAATGCATTTATGCTGCCTCTTCCTGGAGCGGATAAAGAAGGCGTTATCGCATTCCGCGACATAAAAGATACCGAAGAAATGATCAGCGCTTCGAAGAAATATAAGAAAGCAGTCGTCATTGGAGGCGGCCTGCTCGGCCTGGAAGCTGCGCGCGGTCTGCTGAATTTGAATATGGAAACTGAAGTTGTACATAACAGCAGCTACTTGATGGAACGCCAGCTGGATGAGACGGCGTCACGAATGCTGAAAAGTGATTTGGAAGCGCAGGGCATGCGGTTTCATATGGCAAAAGACACAGAAAAGGTGCTCGGTAAAAAACGGGTGGAAGGTCTTAAATTTAAGGATGGTTCCACGCTTGAAGCCGACCTGGTTGTCATGGCAGTCGGCATCCGTCCTAACGCGGTATTAGCCGGCGCTTCCGGGATCGACACGAACCGTGCTATTCTCGTTAACGACCATATGGAAACGAGTGTGAAAGACATCTATGCTGTAGGTGAGTGCGCCGAACATAATGGTATCGCCTACGGTCTGGTAGCTCCTCTTTACGAACAGGGAAAGGTGCTCGCAGAGCGAATCTGCGCCAAAGCACGCACAGGCGCAGGCTATCGGGATCTCTTACTTATACACAACTGAAAGTATCAGGTGTTGACGTGTTTTCCGCCGGAACCTTCCAGGATGAAGAAGATACAAAAGCGATCCGGGTTCATGACGAATTCGAAGGCATCTATAAAAAAGTAGTTGTCCGCGATAATCGGGTAGTAGGAGCGGTGCTTTACGGAGAAACAGCAGATTCTCCAAGGCTGCTTGAAATGATGAAAAAGAACCAGGATATTACCGGTCTGGGGAAAACAATTATTCTTCCGTCCGAACAGGAAGGTGGAGAAGCGGAGAGTCTGACCGCTGCTATGGAGCCGTTTGAAACGATCTGCGGGTGTAATGGTGTCTGTAAAGGCGATATTGTAGAAGCCATCCAAAAAGATGGATTAACATCGGTGGAAGAAGTAAAAAAACATACAAATGCCGCACGTTCATGTGGAGGGTGCAAGCCGCTCGTAGCGGACCTGCTCGCTCATACACTTGGAGATGAGTCAGGAGAAGGCCTGCAGGAAGAACCGATGTGCGGCTGTACCGATTTGACGCATGAAAAAGTCGGGGAAGAAATCAGGACAAAACAGCTGACGCTGACTAGAGAAGTCATGAATGTACTTCACTGGAAAACGTCAGAAGGATGTTCCAAATGCCGTCCGGCGATTAATTACTATTTAGGCGTAGCTTATCCGAAAGAGTACGAAGATGACCCGTCATCCCGTTTTGTAAACGAAAGAATGCATGGCAATATTCAAAATGACGGTACCTATTCGGTCGTGCCGAGAATGTACGGCGGAGTAACCAACCCGGATCAGCTTCGGAAAATTGCAGAAGTGGCGGATAAATACAATGTTCCCCTGCTTAAATTAACAGGAGGGCAGCGGATTGATATGCTTGGTATTCCGAAGGCTGACCTGCCGTCTGTCTGGGAGGATTTGAACATGCCTTCCGGTTACGCATACGCAAAATCGCTTCGTACTGTGAAGACATGCGTAGGAAAGGATTTCTGCCGATTCGGCACTCAGGACTCCATTAGTCTCGGGATCGCTATTGAAAAGAAATACGACCGGCTTAACACTCCACATAAAGTAAAAATGGCAGTATCAGCCTGTCCGAGAAACTGCGCGGAGTCCGGTATAAAAGATTTGGGAATTGTCGGGGTGGAAGGCGCCTGGGAACTTTACGCCGGAGGAAATGGCGGTGTTGATTTAAAAGGCGGCGAACTGCTTACAAAAGTCCAAACAACCGAAGAAGTTATTGATACGATCAGTGCTTATCTTCAGTACTACCGCGAAAACGCCAGATATTTAGAAAGAACCTCGCACTGGATTGGACGTGTAGGGCTGGATCATGTGAAATCCGTTATTCTGGATAATGAAGAAGAGCGTAAAGCACTAATTGCACGAATGGATACAGCCCTCGAAGCTCTTCCAGGCGATCCTTGGAAGTCCATTACGAGCAATGAGAAAAAGCGGGAAGAGCTGTTTGGGCAGAAAAAAGTAGAAGTTCTTCAATAAACAAAAAGGAGCGGGGCCATGGCTGAAATAACGGAAACAACCGCAGTATATGTAGCGGACGTAGAAGAATTTAAAAAGGGCATTCCGAAAGAAATATTTGTTAATGGAGAATCCATCGCTTTTTTCAAAACGAATTCGGATAAAATCAGGGCGATCCGAAACAGCTGCCCGCACAAAGGAGGTCCTCTTTCCCAGGGGATTGTCAGCGGAGATTATGTATTCTGTCCGCTGCATGACTGGAAAATAAGCACGGTGGACGGGAAAGCCCAGGCTCCCGATGTCGGCTGCACTCATTCCTATTCGGTGCAGGTGGAAGGGAACAGTGTCTATATACAAATATAAAAAGCGCTGACGATAGCAAATCCCTTATCTCAACTGATATAGTTGCGATAAGGGATTTTTTTGTCTATATCAAGTCGGAAAGGAAAGAATAGCGATGACGTTTGATGTATTGATGATAGGGCTGTTTTTTATTTTTATACAGGTATTTGCGAATATCTTTGTAAAAGGCCCAAGGATCAGAAGCTTTCGCTGGCTCTCTTTTTCGGGAGGAATTGCCGTAGCTTATATATTTGTTTATGTTCTGCCCGCTCTGCATGAAGAACAGGAAGCCTTCAGCGGCGAGCTTACAATGGAATCCGAGCTGTACATACTGGGCTTAGTAGGCCTGATGGTATTTTATACAGTGTTTAAAACAGCTGATGCCCAGCAGAAAAAAGGAAAACGGGATGGGGATGCATTTTTTTTTACATACAGGTTGGCTTCTTTACGCTGTATAATATGCTGATTTCCTATATTGTGTTTGCCTCTGATGTAGAAACCGTGCAGGGCGTGTTCTATGCACTGGCGGTAGGCCTTCACTTTATGTCCGTATCACACGATTTATGGCGTGAAGATAAAGAGCGCTATGAGAAAGTGGCCCGTTATGTTCTGGCTGCCGGTATTCTCGGCGGATGGCTGGTGGGTCTGTTCGTACCGTATTCTTCGCTTGGACTGGCTGTTGTATTTGCATTTATCTCAGGCGCAATGCTGATGAATGTATTAAATAAAGAGATGCCAAACGAAGAAAATGCGCACCTTCCTACGTTTCTTATTTCTGCAGGAGGGTACGCGATTATAGCGACATTGTTGAAATATTTCTTTCAATGGTAAAGTTAAAGTGTTTTTGGGGCACGAAAGAAGGCTGGGGAATATTTAGCCAGCAGCACAATAATAACAATAGTAATGAGTGCTTCCGGAATAAGGTAGGAAGCGTTATACACGGCTGAGTACAAAACGACAGGCATGTCGCCGGCATAAGCGCCGAACCAGATCACGCCGGAGGCAAAGTGATCAATAAATCGCAGCAGGGCAGCAAAGGCCACTCCGATCACGATAGATGCATAAGGAACTCCATTTGTGAACGATCGGGAAGTAATAAACAAACCGGCGGCGCCAAGAACCGTATAAGCTACTGGGTATTCGAGCACAAGCTGTACCGGATGAACAATCGTTGCCCCGGTAAAAAGCTGCAGGATGCCGACAATGAACCCGGTGAGCGCTCCCGCCTTCCAGCCGCGCCGGAAAGCGATAATAAATATAGGAATCATAATGAGAGAAATGGACCCTCCCATTGCCCATAAAGCACCGAACTGCACATAGCTCAAAATAATCGACAATGCGGCCATGAGCGAGATTTCAATCATAATGACGAGTCTTTGATGTTTCAATATACTGCTCCTTTCCCAACTACAGAGACAGGAAAGACGAGGCTTCTATATGTATAGAGCGTTCGCCACTTCCCTACGCTGGCATCACCCAGTTCAGGTTCCAAGAGTTGAGGCTCTGCCTCTCTCAGTCCAACGACACCTCTAGTGGTTTATATTTGTTTCCTCTCTCATCATACGGTTTCTGCCGGTAAAATCAAGAGAGAAGCATAAATCCAAATAAAGAAGGGTAAGGAACAGAAGAAGAATGAGAGAAAGGCTGGAATAATCGAATGAACATACCAGGCAATTTACTTTTGGCCTATTTAAAAGGAAGCGGGCTGTCGACGACAGTAACGCTGCTCATGCTGATTTTTTATATTGTAAGCTTAGGAGAAATCAGTGATTTTGAACTGCTTGCCGCCGTTCTCGTTTTCCATACATATATTGGGTCGCTTGCCGGTATGTTTCTGCTGCGGTTTCTGCGCCCTTTGGAAAATGGAATTGTCTATCCTATTCTGGGATTGTTATTTTTGGAACGGTGGGCTGCTGTACGGCCTGTTTATTATTTATACGTATAACCTTGAAGGCTACTTTATCGGTGTAACGATGGCTTCTTCGATCTCGTTTTTCTGCAGCCAGGTTGTTAAATCGAAAGGCGCCTCTTATTTACTGGCGGCTCTGGGACCGCTTTTTCTGCTGCTTATTTTTCTTTCCGTTCAGTTTATAGGTACTCTTGGCAGCTGATAAATTATGGAATAGCTATTAACTATCGTAATTCTCTGACTTTTCTTATATACTTTCCTTACGGCGCATAAATAAAGCGCTTTCTTTTTAAGGGTGAAAAGAGAAAAGGGGGAGTATGATGCCAGCTATAGTGTTAGCTCTTGTCGGTTTTATCGTATTTGCATTGGGCTACCGGTATTATTCAAAATTTATTGCAGAACGGATTTACCGGCTCGATCCCAATTTCCGAACGCCGGCCCATGAATTCAGGGACGGTGTCGATTTTGTTCCTACGAATAAATTTGTTCTCTGGGGTCACCATTTTACGTCTGTAGCCGGAGCAGCGCCTATCGTAGGTCCGGCTATTGCTGTCTACTGGGGATGGCTTCCGGCATTTTTATGGGTGATTCTCGGTACGGTGTTTGCAGCCGGCGTACATGATTTTGGAACGCTCGTGCTGTCTGTCCGCAACAAGGGGCAGTCGATCGGAACGCTGGCGGAGAAAATTATCGGCCGCCGGGCCAAGCTGTTGTTTTTATTCATTATTCTTATTCTTGTATTGATGGTAAATGCGGTGTTTGCCTGGGTTATTGCCAATCTTTTTATTACTTTTCCTGCCAGCGTTATTTCTGTATTTATTCAAATTCCGCTTGCGATCTGGATTGGTTATACGATCAACCGTAAAGGAAAAAGTATGCTGATTCCTTCCTTAATAGGGCTGGCTGTCATGTACAGCGCTGCAATTGCAGCAAGCTATATTCCTGCGCTTCAGATTGATCTGGTAAGCTACTTTGGAGGAGAAGGCAGCACCGTATTTGCCGGGCTTGATGCCGTTTCCGTTTCCTTTATGATATGGATTGCCGTATTAATGATTTATGTATACATAGCTTCTGTTCTTCCTGTATGGAAGCTGCTTCAGCCGAGAGATTTTATTAATTCCCATCAGCTGGTAATCGGACTGGCTATTTTGTATTTGGGTCTTTTCTTTACCTGGCCGGCCGCAGAAATGACAGCGCCGGTTACACGTAGCGTTCTTGATGTTTCCTGGTTTCCGCTGCTGTTTATTACGATAGCCTGCGGCGCTATTTCGGGTTTCCATGGCCTGGTTTCCTCAGGTACAACGTCAAAACAACTGAATAAAGAAACAGATGCCCGTTTTGTCGGCTACTTTGGAGCCGTAGGAGAAGGGGTTTTGGCTCTTATCACCATTCTTGCTGTAAGTACATTTTTTGCCACGCAGACAGATTTCTTAAATGCGTATGAAAGCTATAATGTAGCAAATGCGGATGGGCTGACGTACTTTATTGGTGGAGCCGGACAGCTTGCGGCCGGTATCGGTCTTCCGCCGGGAACCGCGGAAACGATTGTTGCGGTTATCGTTGTAAGCTTTGCGGCAACGACGCTTGATACATCTGTGCGCCTGATGCGCTACATTATTTCCGAGCTTGGTCAGGAATATAACGTCAAGCCGCTTACAAAAAAGCACGTAGCTACTTCTATTGCTGTCGGTGGCAGTATGGCACTCGTTCTTCTGCCTGGAGGCGACCGCGGATTTGGTTCCGGCGGCTACCTGCTCTGGCCGCTGTTTGGTACATCGAACCAGCTGCTCGCCGGTATCAGCCTGTTATTAATCAGCATCTGGCTGCGCCGGAAAGGACGAAACTTCCTATTTACCTTCGTACCGATGCTCTTCCTGTTATTTATGACTCTTTGGGCAATGATTAATCAGGTTGTGTTCCAATGGTCAGGATTAGGCGGCGGGGAAGCGCAGATTTTATTATTTGTGATGGGATCAATTATATTAGGATTCACTATATGGATTCTGCTTGAAGCAGTCATGCTGTTCCGCAGGGAACCGCCGAACACAGAACCTGATCAAGAGTAAAGGAGGCGCGTGAAAATGGGATTTCAGGAAACGGTCAAGCAGTGGCTGGCTTACTACGAAGAAGTGATCAGCCTGCCCCATCAGGCAGAGCGTAAAAGAGAGCTTCGGGATGAGGAAGACCTGTTTATGCTGCTCTGTTTTTCGGAGCTGCTCGGTCTCCCCAACCCGGTATCTTACTATACGCTGGAACTGTACCCGGAGATGCTGGAACATTTTCACGACTGGCATAAGCGGATGGGAATGGAAAAATCACCGCTTACCGGTATCCGCTGCTGTTAATAAATGAATCCAACGATAAGAAGGGGACGGAATGAAAACCTTATTTAAAAAAGAAATTTTGTTTTTTGGAGGAAAGGGAGGCGTTGGGAAATCAACCTCCGCTTCTGCTTTTGCCCTTGCCTCTGCAGAAGCAGGCTATCGGACGCTGCTCGTTTCAACAGATCCGGCCCATAATCTAAGCGACCTGTTTGACCAGACAATCGGTGATGAGAAAACCGCTTTGGCTGATAACCTGTGGGGGATGGAAATTGATCCCCAACAAGAAGCCCGCCGCTATATTGAGAGGGTTAAGCAGAACCTTAAAGGTGTGGTTCGTTCCTCCATGGCAGATGAAGTAAACCGGCAGATTGATATGGCGGCTGTGTCACCGGGTTCGGACGAATCGGCTTTATTCGACAGGCTGATTCATATTATCCTGGAGGAAAAGGAAGCGGTGGACACGATCGTATTTGATACTGCGCCGACCGGGCACACGGTCCGGCTTCTTTCCCTGCCGGAAATGATGGAAGCCTGGATGGAAGGCATGCTCAAACGCAGAAGCAAAGTGAACGATAACTACTCGCAGTGGATGAATGACGGCGAGCCGGTGGAGGATCCGATCTATCAGATTTTAATGGAGCGAAAAGACCGGTTTTCGCGTGTGCGCCGTATTTTAATGGATCCAAAACGAACCGCCTGTGTGTACGTGCTTGTGCCGGAAAAGCTGCCTATTGCTGAAACCAAACGGGCCCTGCAGCTGCTTGAGCAGGTTAATATGCCGGTACCTGCTATTTTAATTAACAAGTGTATGCCTGAATCCGCGGGCAGCAGTCCGTTTATTCAAAAAAGACGGGCGCAGGAAGCAGATTATATCAAGCAGATTAAAGAAGCATTTCCCGGGCAGCAGCAGACGTACCTGCCTCTGCTGGAAGAAGATATTCATTCAATCGCTGATATTCGAACGATAGCAGAAGCCATCGTCCCCGATTGAAAAGAGCGTGCCGGAAGGCATGCTCTTTCTTTGTATGAGGCTTGTTTAAAAGAAAGATAAAACGGTAATGAGAATAGGATACTTGATTCAATTTGGAGGTTCTATAAAATGGAAACGACTAAAATTGCGAATACCGGGATAGAAGCTTCCCGCATCGGCCTTGGCACATGGGCGATAGGCGGTAAAATGTGGGGAGGCACGAATGAAGAAGATTCCATTAAAACCATTCATGCTGCTTTAGACAAAGGGATTTCTCTTATCGACACAGCACCTGCCTATGGATTGGGAGAATCAGAAGAGCTTGTCGGAAAAGCAGTAGAACAGTACGGCGGCAGAAACAATATTGTTCTGTCCACCAAAGCAGGATTAAACTGGACGGAAGAGGGCGGCATGTACAGAGATGCATCAGAAGCCCGTATTAAAAAAGAAGTAGAGGACTCCCTCCGCCGGCTCCGCAGTGATCATATTGACGTGTACCATGTACACTGGCCGGATCCGGAAATAGATATCGAAGAAACAGCAGCAGCTATGAAAAAGTTATTCGATGAGGGAAAGATAAGAGCAATCGGGCTCAGCAACTTTACACCGGAGCAGATAGATGTCTTTCAGGAAACGGCACCGGTTCATATTCTGCAGCCGCCGTATAATATTTTTGAAAGAGGCATTGAAGAAGAAGTTCTTCCTTATACGAGAAAGCACGATATAACCAATTTATCGTATGGAAGCTTATGCCGCGGTCTGTTGAGCGGAAAAATGTCATCAGACCGCACGTTCAAGGGAGATGACCTGCGCAACAACGATCCTAAGTTTCAGGAAGATACCCTGCCAAACTACATTGCTGCAGTGAATGAACTCGATCAATATGTGCAGAACAAGTATAACAAGCGAGTGATTCATCTTGCGATCCGCTGGGTGCTTGATCAGCCCGGCTCCGATATTGCCCTTTGGGGATCGAGACGGCCGGACCAGCTTGATCCGGTAGAAGAGTCCATGGGATGGAAGCTCGATGATACCGATCATCAGGCAGTAAATGAAATCGTCGATAAGCATATTAAAGAACCAATCGGCCCGGAATTTATGGCACCGCCTGCTAAATCAGAATAAGCCGAATAATAAGCCTGTCTCCATTGGAGACAGGCTTATTAAATGTTGTCAACAATGCTCCTGTCGAATTAGTGTTTTCCTTTCGTTGTAGACGCTCTGATAACGCTTTATTATAAAGATACAGCAATGATTACTACTTATCATCCAGATAACCGCTGTTCATGTAAAAAGTAATTAAATCATGACAGCATATCTTTTAATAAACAAGGAGGGTTTTACTATGAGTACAGCTCAAGGAGAAGCACAGAGCAAAGGCAGCATCCGTGCAAAGGTGCAGCGGTTCGGCAGTTATTTAAGCGGCATGATTATGCCAAACATTGGGGCATTTATTGCCTGGGGTCTTATTACAGCCCTTTTCATTGCAGACGGACCGATTCCGGTTGCCAATATTGAAGAGAGTATAGTCGGCCCGATGCTGACCTATCTGCTACCGCTGTTGATCGGTTATACCGGCGGACGGATGGTGCACGGCGATATGCGCGGCGGGGTCGTCGGTGCGATTGCTACGATGGGAGTTATCGCAGGAGCAGAGATTCCGATGTTCCTCGGCGCCATGATGATGGGGCCGTTAGGCGGCTTGGCCATTAAGAAATTTGACCAGGCGGTGGACGGAAAGATTAAGCAGGGCTTTGAAATGCTTGTGAACAACTTCTCCTCCGGTATTATCGGAGGTGCTCTCGCCATCTTTGGTCTATATGCAATTGGGCCGCTTGTTAGCGGGCTTACCGGTGCACTCGGAAGCGGTGTAGACTGGATTGTCGGTCTTGGCCTGCTGCCGCTCGTCAGCATTTTCATTGAGCCGGCGAAAGTATTGTTTTTAAATAACGCGATTAACCACGGTATTCTTACACCGCTTGGTTTAGAGCAGGTAAGCCAGACAGGGCAGTCCGTACTGTTCCTTTTGGAATCCAACCCGGGACCAGGTATGGGAATTCTTTTAGCCTACATCGTCTTTGGTAAAGGAATGGCCAGAAGCTCAGCAGCTGGTGCATCCATCATTCACTTCTTCGGAGGCATTCACGAGATCTACTTCCCGTATGTTCTGATGAAGCCGATTCTAATTCTTGCAGCAATTGGCGGCGGTATGGCCGGTATCTTTACCTTCCAGCTTTTCGGTGCAGGACTTGGTGCTACACCATCACCAGGGAGTGTCATTGCCTACTTTGTTCTGGCCAACCCAAGCAACTACCTTGGCCTTGCAGCCGGTATTCTGGCAGCAACAGCCGTATCGTTCGTCATCGCAGGATCAATTCTCCGCTTCTCTAAGCAGGAAGAAGAAGATCTAAGCGGTGCTGCAGCGAAGATGGAAAGCATGAAAGGCAAGAAAAGCCAGGCCGCTTCCCAGCTTGGAGGCAGCCAGCCGGTAGCATCTTCTGCTAAGGCTCAGGTAAACAGTATTATCTTCGCCTGCGATGCCGGAATGGGATCAAGCGCAATGGGTGCATCTGTCATGAAAGATAAAGTGAAAAAAGCAGGACTCGATATACATGTTACGAATTCAGCGATCAACCAGATTCCGGACAGTGCAGATATTATTATTACCCACAAAGACTTAACCGAGCGTGCGAAGGCAAAACGGCAGGACGCGGAGCACATTTCCGTTGATAACTTCCTCGGCAGCCCAAAATATGATGAGTTAGTTGAAGATTTAAAGGGAAGAGAAGGTGGAGGAGAGCAGCCTCAGGAAAAACCGCTTTCTGACTTTAACCCGCAGAATGTACAGAAGATCATCTTCGCCTGTGATGCCGGAATGGGATCAAGTGCGATGGGAGCATCTGTCATGAAAGACAAAATAAAAAAAGCCGGACTGGATATCTATGTAACCAATTCAGCGATTAATCAGATTCCGGAGGATGCAGATATTATTATTACCCATAAAGATTTAACCGAGCGTGCAAAAGCAAAACGCCCGGATGCAGCACACATTTCCGTTGATAATTTCCTCGGCAGTCCGAAGTATGATGAGCTTGTTGAAGGACTCAAGGAAAATAAAATCAGCTAAGCTTCACGAAAAGGGTGAACGATATGGACTATATTACAGCCCGTGAACGTGAACTCATGCAGTATCTGCTTTCCCAGCAGGGCATGGTGCCTATCTCGGAAGCGGCCCGGGAGCTTAATGTAAGCGCCCGGACCATTCACCGTGATCTGGAAGGCCTTGAAAAAAGAATAGAGCCGTACCATTTAACCTTAAGAAGACAGACAGGCCGGGGGATTGAAGTCATTGGCGAGGAGAGCAGCAGACAGGAAGTGCTGTCTCTTCTTCGTCATTCTGCTTTTTC
The DNA here is from genome assembly GCF_023845525.1 of Sinobaca sp. H24. Taxonomy (NCBI): domain Bacteria; kingdom Bacillati; phylum Bacillota; class Bacilli; order Caryophanales; family Sporolactobacillaceae; genus Sinobaca; species Sinobaca sp. H24. The sequence continues at coordinate 101,862 of NZ_JALBWT010000001.1, read as the reverse complement.
CGACTACACGCCGGAAGAAAGAAAAACCCTGCTTCTCAGCGCGCTTCTGGAGACAAATGAGCCGGTCAAGCTTACTTCTCTGGCGGTTGAGCTTAATGTGACTACAGCTACAGTCAGCCACGATCTCGATAAAGCAGAGGAGTGGCTGTCTTTTTTCGATTTACAGCTTATTCGCAGAAGAGGATACGGCGTAGAAGTGATCGGGACCGAAAAATCAAGAAGACGCGCGATGAGCAGTTTAATGGTAGAGACATTTGGGGAAAATGAATTCTTTGACCTTATGAGGGAAACCATGAAGCAGAAGCCGTCATCCGGCGGTGATATATCAAACCGGCTGCTGGGCATGGTGGAGAAAGAGCGCTGGATGCTCGTGGAGGGCGTGCTTCAGGACTTTAAAAGCGAGCTGCCATATTCCTTTGCCGATAGTGCCTATATCGGCCTGGCGGTGCATTTAACGCTTGCGATAGAGCGCATCATTAAAGGTGAAAACATTGAAATCAATGAAGCCTATTTCCAATCGCTGCAGGAAACGAAAGAGTTTGCTGTTGCCGAGCAGCTTATATTACGGCTCGAGCAGGTATTTCAGCGCTCTATTCCGAAAGCGGAAATAGGCTACATTACGATGCATCTCCGCGGGGCGAAGCTTCGAAACGACCAGGAATATACGATTGACTTGGACAGTCTTCCTTCCGCGGTGCAGGCGAAATCCCTGATCCGGTTTGTGGAAGAAAAAGTCGGGAAAAATTTGACCGGTGACGAATCGCTCTTTCAGGGGCTTGTTGCCCATCTGGAGCCAACGCTTTACAGAATTAAGGAACGCATGAAAATTCATAACCCGCTGCTAAAAGATATTAAAGGTGATTATCCGGAATTGTTCTCCTTGATTAAGGAAGCAGCGGACGCCACTTTTTCACGATTTGAGCTGCCGGACGCGGAAATCGGTTTTCTTGTTCTTCATTTCGGCTCGGCGATTGAAAGGGCGAATACGCTGGAGCCCATGCATGCGCTGGTTGTCTGTTCGAGCGGCATCGGTTCTTCGAAGATGCTCGTCACACGACTGCAGAAAGAAATTCCTGAACTGCAGAAGCTGAAAAATATTTCGCTGATGGACCTGGAGGATGCTTCCAAAAAAGAGGGCTATGATGTTATTATTTCTACATTAAGCCTGCCGGACAGTGATCTCCCGCACATTGTCGTCAATCCTTTTTTAACAGATAAAGATATTAAGAGTGTCCAGACCTTTATTAGGGAACAGAATAAAGGCAGCCTGCTGCAAAAAAGACAGCCGGCGCCACCGGGAACGTCAGCTGCAGAAGAACCGTTGGAAAAGCTGGTGCAGTTTCAGACTTACACGAACACAATTCTGATGCTTCTGGACGGACTCGAAGTGGAAGAAATAGCAGAAAGCGGAGATCTTTCCAGGCAGCTGGAGGTAATGTGCCGCCGCGCTGCTGAGAACGGGATCATCCAGAATGAAGATGCCGTCCGTAATAAACTGCTGGAGCGTTATGCTATTGGAGGGGTTGCTATTCCTCATTCGGGGCTGGCGCTGTTCCATGCCAGGAGTATTCATATCACCCGGCCTTCCTTTACCGTATGGGATCTGCCGGAGCCCCGAGATATCCAGGCGATGGATGGGTCAGTGGAGTCCACGCACCGCATTCTGCTTCTGCTGGCGCCTGAATACGGTGAAAAAGAAATATACGAAGTGCTCAGCGCCGTCAGTGAGCAGATTATTGGGAGCTCCGAATCAATGGTGCGATTCCGTTCGGCGGATAAACAGCGGCTGACCCGCCATATGGGTGCGGCATTTCATGAATGGCTTAAAGATAAACTAAAATAAGACAGGAGACGATTATAATGAGCAGCCAAATACTAAAAGAAGAGAACGTCGTAATAGGAGCAGCTTTAAGTTCAAAAGAGGAAGCAATCCGCGCTGTAGGAAACATTCTCGTAGATCAGGGATATGTCGAAACCGACTATATTGCTTCAATGATGGAAAGAGAAGAGTTAACCTCCACATACATGGGGAATTATATTGCGATACCACACGGAACGGAAGATTCCAAAAGTCAGATTAAATCCTCCGGTTTATCTATTGTACAGGTACCGGACGGTGTTGATTATGGTGATGGAAACAAGGTGAAGCTATTGATTGGTATCGCCGGCAAGGGAGACGAGCATTTAGAAATCCTGTCAAAAATTGCCCTTGTGTGCTCGGATGCCGATAACGTGGAGAAAATGCTTCAAGCTACAACAAAACAAGAACTGCTTTCTCAATTTGAAGAGGTGCAATAAATGCTGGCTCTACAGATTGGGGCAGGAAACATTGGCAGAGGTTTTATTGGACAGCTTTTGTCCGAAGCTGGATTTGAACTATACTTTGCAGATGTGAATGAAGAACTAATCACCAAACTTCAAGAGCGGGGCGAATATACCGTCGAACTGGCCGATGAAACGCATCAAACAAGCCGGGTAAGCGGTGTCCGTGCGGTAAACAGCATGACAGAAAAAGAAGATCTGCTGGAGCTGATGGAACGGGCAGATCTGATTACCACAGCCGTCGGCCCGCCGATTTTAAAGCGGATTGCCCCGGATATCGCGGAAGGTCTTAAGCGCCGGGCCGCAAAGGGCACAGCTTCCAACGTAAATATTATTGCCTGCGAAAACATGGCAGAAGGTACAAGCCATCTACAGGCAGCAATTTACGAGCATTTGTCCAATGAAGAGCAGGCAGAAATAGAACAGTTTACCGGGTTTGCTAATGCAGCCGTAGACCGTATTGTTCCTGAACAAACGTCAGAAGACGGCCTTCACGTTGTCGTAGAGCCCTTTTTTGAATGGGTCATAGAGGAGCCGTCCCTTAAACCGGGTACGGAAAAAATACCAGGTGTGACATATGTAGATTCCCTGCCGCCTTATATTGAAAGAAAGCTGTTTACTGTTAACGCAGGACACGCTGCCCTTGCATATAACGGTGCCGCGGGCGGATGTGAGACGATAAAAGAGTCGTATGATAATGAAGCAGTAAGAAAAGCGTACTTTGGTCTTCTTGATGAAACGTCCGAGCTGCTCAGCCGCAAGCACGGCTTTGATAAAGCAGATATGATGGCGTACCGCGAAAAAATTGATGCACGGTTCCGAAATCCTTATTTATCTGATTCGGTAAAACGCGTCGGGCGCGGGCCCATCCGCAAGCTTGGAAAACAGGAGCGCCTCGTGCATCCAGCATTGGGACTGCTCGACTATGATGTGAAGCCGGAGTACATTGCAGAAACGCTTCGTGCACTTCTCACCTTTGAACATCCGGATGACGAAGAGGCAAAGGAACTGCAGGCACGAATCAAAGAAAACGGAAGGGAAGAAGCCTTCTGTTACTACAGCGGCCTGGACGCATCACACCCGCTGACAAGATTGGTATTTGATCAGGCATAATAGGAAAGGTCTCCCGGACAATCAGGGAGACCTTTTGTTATACTGAAAAAAAGATGTAAAAAAGGAGGCTGGCTATCGTGACAGATCCGTTTCATTATATCTCACGCTACCTTCCTGTGATTAAAAAAATACCGAAAGCAGAAGTTCTGCAGATCGGCGCTTTGTCTGAAGAACAGACAGCAGCAACTGCAGAAGCTGTCCGTCAGGCAAGAGGCACCTTAACGATCGTTGAAGCAGAAGGAGAGAAAGCTGCCAAGAAACTAAAACCAAACCAGCTTATCAGCGTATCAAGTTTAAGTGACCTGGAATGGAAACAGACCTCTTTGGACTGGGTATTTCTGCTTGTCCATACAGCATCCTACAATGAAGAAGTGCTGCTGGAAGCGCTCGGTCAGATCGAACAGGCCGTGAGATCAAAACGCTCAATCTGCTTTGTTCTCGAAACGGATGCTCCGGAGAAGTGGCAGGATATACTGCGGCGGGTCTTTATCAGCTGGCGGATTGTCGTAGATAAAAAGCAGGAAGAACGCCTGTTGTTTACCGCGCAGAAATAGTAAAAGGGTTGTCCCGAAAGGAAACCCCTGCCCAGCAAAATGCTGCCAGCCAAACCAGGTGCACGCTTTCGGCAGGCCATGCCTCATCTAAAGAGAAAACCTTTCTTTATCTTCAGCTATGGATGTTCTGCCCGAGTCGGCACCTGGTTATTTTTGTGTTTTTTTATAAGAATCAGCTGAAAAAATCAATAGCTCAACAATGTGAAAAGAACCTCATATCCTTTGTAAAAAGGATGTGAGGTTCTTCATTTATTTTCTTCCAGCATGATAAAAATACTTTTGTGCCAGCCCTTTTTTTATAAATCGAGAAGCTCACGGATATCGTCTTCCGATAAAGAAGAAAGGCTGCTTTCCCCAGTTTGAATCACCTGGTCAAACAATGCTTTCTTTTTGTCCTGAAGCGAAAGGATCTTTTCTTCGATCGTACCCTGCGAAATCAGCTTTACCACCTGGACTACGCGTTTTTGTCCGATACGGTGGGCACGGTCGGCAGCCTGGCTTTCAACGGCTGGATTCCACCAGAGGTCAAACAGTACAACGGTATCGGCACCTGTAAGGTTAAGGCCTGTTCCTCCGGCCTTTAACGAAATTAAAAAGGAGTCGGCCGAGCCCTCATTAAATTTCTCCGTCAGCGCCATTCGCTGATCGGACGGCGTTTTGCCGTCCAGATAAAAGTAGGATAGACCGGCTTCATCGAATGCTTTGGAAATAATAGAAAGCATGCTCGTAAACTGGGAGAATACCAATACCCTGCGGCCGTTTTCTTTGCTCTCTTTCATAAAGGCCATCAGTTCATCCAGCTTTCCGGAGCTTCCTGTGTAATTTTCAAGAAACATTCCCGGATGACAGCAGAGCTGGCGCAGCCGGGTAAGGTTGGCGAGAATGTTCATTCTATTAGAAGATAAACCTTCTTTGAGCTGCTGGCTTGTTTCAGCTTTAATGCGCTCCAAATAAGCCATGTAAGTTTCACGCTGCTGCTTGCTCAGTTCACAGTATAGAGAGCTTTCAATTTTATCCGGAAGTTCCTGTAACACTTCCTTTTTCGTACGTCTCATAATAAATGGAGCAATGCGCTGCTTAATTTGGTCCGGGGACAGCTGCTTAAACTTGGATACTTCAGGGAAGAGGCCGGGCATGATAACGGCAAACATCGACCAAAGCTCTTCCAGCTTGTTCTCAATGGGCGTGCCGCTTAAAGCGAAAATTCGGCCGGCATCCATTCGTCTTACTGCCCGGAACGATTTGGACAAATGATTTTTAATGTTCTGGGCTTCATCAAGAATAAGGCCATAGAATACACGCCCCCGGTACAGCTCTTCGTCCCGGCGCAGAAGCGGATAAGATGTAATCCATACGTCGGCTTTTTCATAGGAGTCCCATTGCTTTTTTCCGCTGCGGTTTGGTCCCATGAATTACTTCAATCTTAAGGTCAGGGGTGAACCGATGGGCTTCCTTTTCCCAATTATAAATTAAAGAGGAGGGAGCTACGATGAGAAAAGGCGGCGCTTCAGGATTTTTCTGGCGTTCGGATAGAATATAAGTCAGCGTCTGAAGCGTTTTTCCCAGTCCCATATCATCGGCTAAAATACCCCCGAAGCCGTAAGCTGTCAGTGCTTTCATCCATTGAAAACCGAGCTTTTGATAGTCGCGCAGATCAGCATTGAGTCTCTCGGGAAGCTCCACTTCAAATGATTGGGGATCGCGGATGTGGCGGATCAGATCTTCCATTGTAGCCGAAGCATTCCAGCCTGTGCTTTCCCGTGTTTTGTCATCGAGAAGGAGCGTTTTATAGGAAGGCATGCGCATTCTTTTGTTTTCTGTATTTTCTTCGGTGACAGGCGTGTCCTGGAGCAGATCCTGAAGGTTTTTCATCCAGCTGCTTGTTAAAGAAACGTAGCCGCCTTCTATTGTTTTGTAATACCGCTTTTTTTCCTTTAGTGCTTTCATCAGGTGAAACACGTCTTCCTCGTTCAAGTCGGATGTTTCAAAGGAAATATCGAGCCATCCCATAGAAGGGTCAAGAGCAGCTTCGACCTGCAGCGTTTCCGGTGGAATAAAGGTGCTTTCCGCTGCACGGCTCATAAATACATCAGCCTGCTTTTTCAGCTCCGGCAGAATATCCAGGAAGAATAAAGCAATGTCTTCTTCCCTCGAAAGAATCAAACGCTCGCCGTTCCAGTGAAAGCCGGCTTCTTCAATAAATTGAAGAATTTCTTTTTCCTGCTTCGTATCACGCACAAGAATAGCCTTGTCTTCCGGTGTCTGCTGCTCTGTGACGGCATGTATTGAATAAGGGCCGTAGGAAAACAGGGGATCGGCTGTCAGGCCGTTTTCCTTTTTATCTAGATAGATCTTAGCTTGAAGCGGCTGTTCTTCGATAGAGGCGCGGATCGATTCTGTCATTTCCAGCTTCTCGGTCTGCTCGAGCGGAGCCACGATCTGCTTGTAGACCTGGCCGACTTCTTCTGAAGACAGCGGGAGCCTTCCCTGCGGGGTGTCCATCAGCATGTGAAACAGCAGGACGATATCGCGGTCCGCTTCCGGGTCAATTTTATACAGCCGGTCATTCCAAATATAATAGGAGGTCAGGCTGATCCGTTTAGGTGGATAGGAAACCGCTGAATAGGAAATAATATAATCGTTGTCTGTCTGCTGCATATCAAATGTGCCGGGGAACTCTTCTTTGACCATAAATGGCACCAGCTGGTTCCGGGTGGAGGATTGGATAAAGACCTGCCGGCAGGCAGTCAGTCGTCCAAGCATCTGCTCCGCTGCAACAGGCGGTACCTGAATAGAGCGGGGAGATGTTTCAGAATAGCCAAATGATGCGGTCCGCCCGTCTTTCTGCCATTTTTGATTACGGACGATATATTCAAGCATCTTTAATGACTGCAGATCTTCTTCTTTAAAATAATGATAGGTTGGAATCAAAGGTGAAGTTTTTCGTAATAGGAAGCAGAGAGCGCTGGCGGATGGATGCAAACAGCTCCTCCATATTTTTGACGACGTAGAGCTTGTCTACGCCGATCCGCAGCTGCACGGAGAAATACTTTTCCTGGGCAAATGTATAATCGGAAAGAAACTGCAGCACGAATTCAGCGCGCATCGGTTCCCCGACTGATTCTACTGTTGTCAGCCTGCCGGAGAAGTGATCCATAAAAAACTGACGGAGGGAGGAGGTAGCCTCTTTTTCACTTATCTGCTTTTTCTGTGCCGGGTCGGAGAAAAAAGAAGAAACTTCCGGTCTCTGCAGGCTGGCAAGCTCAATCATAACAGCAGCCATATGCTTACATACATGCATGCCGTCACGCTGGGCCGGACAGGTGCAGGAGCCATCCTCCCATTCTCCGCTTTCCAGGAAAAAGAGTTCTACTTTGTACATGTCCTGTCCCTGCACGCTTGCTTTTACTTTACTGATCGTGCCGTTCTGCTCATGCTGAATGCCTTTTATATATCCTCGTTCATAGTAATCAAGTCCTCTGGCGTAAACGGTTGGGCGGCTAAAACGCCGAATCTGTTTTTTTTTAGGTATGTAAGGCAATGCCTCATCTCTCCTTTTATCACTGCTTAAACGTTTATTTTATCACATTTTCCTGAAAATCAAATGAAAGGGGAAAAGGAGTACGTCAATATCTGTAGAAATAAACAAAAACAGGGTCTCTTCTAGCAGGCTGTAAAAGGGTATAATGGAAGAAAGCAACGTGAAATTGGGGGAAACGGGGGACTAACTTATGAATGAACAACAGAAAGCAGTCATTAACGAGGCAAAGCAGGAGGCGGCAGCTTTTTTCAAGCATGCTGATCCAGCCCACGATTTCTGGCACACAGAACGGGTGGCTAAACAGGCAGTTGCGCTTGGAAAAGAGACAGACGCCAACCTCTATGTTGTAGAACTGACCGCCTGGCTTCATGATATCGCCGATAAAAAATTAAACAGCACGGAAGAAGAAGGGCTGAATAATGTTAGGCACTGGCTGAGCAGTCATGGCGTAGAATCGGATATCGCAGGGCAGGTGATGGACATTATCGAGACGATGTCTTTTCGAAACGGGACAAATAAAGCGGAAATGAAAACAATAGAAGGAAAAGTAGTACAGGACGCCGATCGTCTTGATGCGATGGGGGCGATCGGCATTGCACGGGCATTTGCCTATTCCGGAACCCACGGAAAGCCTCTTCATGAACCGGCTTCGGCGGACCGGAAGGATAGAGATACAGCCATTCAGCACTTTTTTGATAAGCTGCTTCGGCTTAAAAGCCTGATGAACACAGAGGAGGCAAAAAAGCTGGCCCATCATCGGCAGCGCTTTATGGTTTCTTATCTTGAACAATTCTACAGCGAGTGGGAACAAAAGCTGTAAATAAAAAAAACAGGCAGGGACATGTGTCCCTGCCTGTTTTTATTTATTGTCATGAATATACTGAAGAATATGAGCCGGTTCTTTAAAGAGCTGATCGGGCTGTGCATCTTCGTGCGGGGTAGCGCTCCAGGCCGCTAGTCCAAAAGCTGTTTCTGCAGCACGTGCACTTTTTTCATCCTGAAGGGTATCGCCAATATAGATTGTCTCTTCAGCGGTAAGATCTGCTTTGTTGAGGTAAGCAAGAATGGGATCACCGGAAGGTTTATGATTCTCTGTCTCTTCTGCATATACGATATCATCCACATAGGTCTGCAGTTCAAACGGAGCCGCTTTATCTTCGAATTCCTGCTTCGTTTTGGAGGTGACGATGCCGACATGAAAGCCCTGCTGCTTTAAGCCCTCAAGCACTTCTATCACTCCGGGAAAGACGTGGATCAGATTGCGGTTTTCCGATGCATAGGCCGCCCATTTCTTCTGAATGGCTTCCTGATCCTGAATACCGAGCTGGGTCAGCGCCTTGTCTCCCGGGGCATCAAGTGCATGCGTGAGATTGCGGTCTTCTATAACTTCGCCCGTTTCTTCCTCTATAGCACGACGCAGCGATTTTAAAATCGTTTCTTCTGTATTTAACAGTGTTCCATCAATATCAAATAAAAATGCTTTATACATAGTTTATCTCTCCTTATGAAAAGTAATCCATTGCCTCTATTCCCGTAAAAGCCGATAGTTAATCAAAATGGAAGACAATAGAGGTTGCAAAAATAAAGGATTGTGGTAAAATTTCTATGTTCCCAACGGGGCTGCTGTAAAGAGACAGCGGCTAAAGCTTTATTCTTTAGTGATCGAATTATTCGGCAGATCACTGTACACAATATAAACGGAAAGAAGGTTTTTTGAGAAAGTGAATGTTCAAAAACTGAAAAAAGAATGGTTTGGAAACATAAGAGGAGACGTGATGGCCGGCATGGTTGTGGCACTTGCTCTTATTCCGGAAGCGATTGCCTTTTCTATCATTGCCGGTGTTGACCCGCAGGTAGGACTATACGCTTCTTTTTGTATTGCAGTCGTTATTGCCTTTGTCGGAGGACGGCCGGGCATGATTTCGGCGGCTACCGGTGCGATGGCGCTGTTAATGGTGACACTCGTAGCAAACCATGGGTTGGAATACCTGCTCGCAGCGACGGTTCTAACTGGAATTCTGCAGATCATTTTTGGATTCAGCGGGTTGTCCCGGCTGATGAAATTTATTCCGCGGTCCGTCATGGTCGGATTCGTAAATTCCCTGGCTATTCTTATATTTATGGCCCAGATCGAGCATTTTGAAGGGGAATCATGGGTGATGTATGCGCTCGTCGCGCTTACGCTCTTAATTATCTATACGTTTCCGCTTATTTCAAAGACCATTCCTTCTACGATGATTGCGATTGTCGTTGTCAGTGCATTTGCCATTTACATGGGCTTTAATGTGCGCGATGTAGGAGACATGGGGGCACTTCCAAGCACCCTCCCGGTATTTTTAATTCCGGATATTCCATTAAACTTTGAAACGCTCGCGATTATTTTTCCATATGCATTATCGCTTACAGTAGTAGGACTGCTGGAGTCCCTGCTGACAGCAAACATTGTAGATGATATGACCGATACGGAAAGCAATAAAAATCAGGAATCAAAAGGGCAGGGCTATGCCAACGTAGTGACCGGCTTTTTCGGAGGAATGGCAGGGTGCGCTATGATCGGCCAGTCTGTGATTAACGTGAAGTCCGGAGGAAGCGGACGCTTGTCTGCCCTGGTGGCTGGTGTCTTTTTAATGTTTCTTATTATTATTCTCGGCGGACTGGTTGTACAGATTCCAATGGCGGCTCTTGCCGGCGTAATGATTATGGTATCGATCAGTACCTTTGACTGGGGATCTATCCGCGCGATGCCGAAGATCCCAAAATCAGATACGATCGTTATGGTACTCACGGTTATTGTTGTTGTGTACACTCACAATCTTGCCATTGGCGTGTTTGCCGGTGTTCTTCTCAGCATGGTATTTTTCGCCGCGAAGATATCGCGTGTCAGGATCACTGAAAAGAAAAGCAGTGACGATACGACAAAGACGTATCTTGTTCAGGCGCAGCTCTTCTTCGCTTCTGTATCGGAATTTACGAAGAGTTTCGACTACGATAAAGATGCGGAAGAGGGTATTAAGCACGTGGATATTGATCTTTCTGAATCGCACGTCTGGGATGACTCGGCTGTAGAAGCGCTCGATAGAGTCAAAAGCAAGTACAAGCAGAAAGATATTACCACGAGCTTTATCGGCGTCAATAAAGAAAGCTCCCTTTTGATTGAAAAGCTCGACGGCATGATTTCCGGTCATTAATAAGCAGGTTTATTCCCAACGATAAAAGAGGTGTTTCTTTTACTTTTTATCCCGGGAACAGATAGGAAGTAGAAGGAATTTCTTTCTTCATTGTCGTATATAAACAGTAAGGGAGAGATGGCGATGTATAAAAATGTATTACTTGCAGCGGATGGTTCAGAGAATTCCGTGCGTGCGGCCGAACACGCAATGGCAATGATAGAACACGAACAGGATTCCCATATGGACATCATTTTCGCAGTAGATGGAGATAAATCAAAGTCGGATGTTCTAAAATATGGTGATACGAACGTCATTAACAGTAAAAGAAAAGCAAAGCTTGCTCCTATTGAAACAAAGCTGAAAGAAAAAAATATCTCCTATGATATTCATATTAAGCACGGGGACCCCGGTCCGACGATTGTAAAGTTTGCCAACGAAGGCTCTTATCAGTGCGTCATTATCGGAAGCCGCGGCTTGAATCAGGTTCAGACGATGGTGCTCGGAAGCGTCAGCCATAAAGTGGCGAAGCGGGTCCAGTGTCCGGTATTAATTGTAAAATAAGGCACGAAAACGACTCAGGCAGCTGCCTGAGTCGTTTTTTGATTTGAAGCTTACAGTGCTTCATTATTATTGCGTTCATGAGGCATTAACAACGGTTTTGGCCGGCTTTTCTTTTTCGTTGCTTCCGATACAACAAAGATCATTACGAAAGCAGAAACCGCCGCAAGCGTCCGGAATGGAAAAAGTACGAGGCCGTCTTCTATCATCGGATAGGGAAGAAAGTGCGGCAGTCCCATCGCCGGCTCACCGCCGCCAAGTCTTAGAAACAAAGCCGTACAGAAACCGGCAATAGAGCCGTACACATTGGCATTTTTATAAAACAGCGCCATCGTCAGCTGTGGAAATAAGATGCAGTAGACTAAGTCCGACGCCAGATACCAAAGCGTATAAACGCTGCCAACGTTTAAGGCAATAATAGTAGCAGCCATACCCATCAGTACGATGGAGCGTTTAATTACTTTTTTTAGTTCGTCCTGGGAAGCTTTCGGACGAAACAATGGTCTGTATATGTTCCAGGAAGCCATCGAGGATGCAGACAAAATAGAAGAATCCATTGATGACATGACGGCAGCCGCCAATGCGCCCAGACCAAGTGCGGCAACGATCTCGGGCGTGAGGAAACGAAGCACGTGCGGCAGCACCATGGCCGCTGATTCAGGGTCGGTTGTGCCAAATGCGCTCCAATCTGCATTGTAGCCGATAATTCCAATCAAGACTGCGGGAAGGGCAGCCAGCATACAGATGAAACCTGCAAAAATGGAAAGCCACATCGCTGTTTTCTCATCTTTAGCAGAAAGGACTCGTTGAAAATACACCTGCCAGGCAATTCCTCCGAAAATAAGAAGCAGTGCATAATCCCACCAGTGCCAGTACCAATTGCCCCAGTCCGGATGGTTCCATCCATCCAATGGAGGGAACAGGCTGGCATAGGAGCCGAAATCGGCCTGGTAGTTCGCCCAGTTTACGCCAATGCTGTCTGTGCTGCCAAAAGCAAAGGGAAGAATAAGAAACAGACCGATGATCAATACGCCCATTTGAAACACATCGGTGTAAGCAACGGCCCACATGCCGCCGAATACCGTATAGGCTACAGCAATAATCGCAGAAATAATAATCGACGTGGTGAAATCAAGTCCAAGAATGGTTCCAAACGTCGTACCGAGTGCAGTCAGAATAGCGCCGCTCCAGAAAAGCTCTCCGAGCAGGGCGGGGATATAAAGAATACCGGCCATTTTTTTACCAAAGCGCTGCTCAAGCGGGTCAATAATCGTCATAAATTCATAGCGCCGCATTTTTCTGGCGTAGAAAATACCGCCGATAATAAGACTGAGCGCGTAGCCCCAGGGAGCCTGGGCCCAGACCAGGCCGTCGGCATATGTAGATTCAGCTGTTCCATTAATAAAGCCTCCGCCGACCCAGGTGGCCGACATCGTAAACATAGCGACCCCGAGCGGCATGCTGCGGCGGGCTACCATCATGTCATCGAGTGAACCGGTTTTCTTCGAAGCCATAAATGCTCCTATGTAATAGATAAGCGCATAAAACAAAAGCATGGAGATAAATCCACTCCAGACAATATCTGCATCTGTGAAAGCAACGTACACGACGACTCCCATCATAAGCAGGATAAAGCCGAATGATTTAAGCAAATTCATTGTTGTTTCTTTCATCTAAAATAACTCCTTTAATTAGTCGGAATATTATGAAAATATTTTTGGGCACACGTATCCCTTTCCGCAGAACATCATTCTGCTCCGGATACATGCTTGTAGATTTTATTCGCTTTTGTCTGAGTCCTCCAGTGGGATTAAGTTGAAAATCTCACCGCTCTGTATCGATTCAACAAGCCGGTCAAGCCAGCGGTAGTAGGCTTTGGAACGTTCGAGAAATTCAACGAGATCCCGGGCCTCTTCTTTAATCTCTTCAGAGTACTCAGGTGCATCCAGAATGGTTTGCAGCTGGTTTTGCGCGTCTGCAATAGCTTCCAGGTTGATTTTCACTTCCCTTTCCCAGTTCTTGCTGAAGAAGTTACTGAAAAAGTGAAAGAAGTCTTTCTCCGCGATATAAGTCTGCTTACGCTTGCCTTTACGGAATGTTTTTTTAACGATGTTAAATTCCTGAAGTTTTTTAACTCCGGTACTCATACTTGGCTTGCTCATACCGAGACGCTCCCGCATCTCATCTAATGTCATATCTCCTTCGAGATACATCGTTCCATATAAAGTACCGACACTTCGGGTCACTCCGTATAAATCCATTGTTTCTGCTATCGAATCAACTACAAGATCTTTTGCATTTTCGAGCGACTCTCTAGCTTGTTCATCATGGGAGTTAGACATTAAACCCCTCCTCTGAATATAATAAATTAAATTTGTTAAATAATTTCTTTACTTTTTTAATGATAACGCAATAAAGAAGTTTGTCAAAGGTTTAATAAAAGGAGTGCCTTGAAAATAGGTGACGCTGAAAATTCTATATATGGTAGAAATTTAAAAACATAAAAATTTTTTTGACAGATAATTTTCCCCGTGTTAAATTTAAATTGTTCGAAACGTTAAATTTTTTTAAAACAAACTAAACAAAAAGTAAACAGATCAAAAAAATAGAAGGAGGCGTTTTACTTGTCCGATAAGAGAATGTATATCAACGGAGAATGGGTAGAAGCCAAATCAGGAAACACCCGCAGCATTTTAAATCCGTTTAATCAGGAGACCATTGCAACCGCCGCCGAAGGTGCAAGGGAAGATTCCCAGGCAGCTGTTCAGGCAGCGCGCGAAGCATTTGATCACGGAGAATGGGCCAATACCCCGGCAGCAGAAAGAGGAATGCTCGTTCAGAAAATAGCTGACTTTATCAAACGTGATAATGAAGAGATGGCTGAGCTTGAAACGCTTGATACCGGAAAAACAATGGTGGAGAGCCGTGCAGATATGGATGATATTGCCGGTGTGTTCCAATATTTCGCAGGACTTGCTGATAAGAATGGGGGAGAAGTCATTGCTTCTCCTCTGCCGGATTCAGAGAGCCGCGTGGTAAGAGAGCCGGTCGGTGTCTGCGGACAGATTACTCCATGGAATTATCCACTGCTTCAGGCAGCGTGGAAAATTGCGCCGGCACTGGCTGCCGGAAATACCATTGTAGTAAAGCCAAGTGAAATCACGCCGCTTACGACAGTAAAGGTATTTGAGTTAATGGAAGAAGCTGGTTTTCCTAAAGGCGTAGCCAACCTTGTATTGGGCCCTGGTGCTACTGTTGGAGCCGAACTTTCCGAAAATGTGGACGTTGATCTGATCTCTTTTACCGGAGGCATCGAAACAGGCAAGAAAATCATGCAGGCCGCCAGCGTAAACGTAAAGAAAATTGCGCTTGAGCTTGGTGGAAAGAATCCGAATATCGTGTTCGCCGACGCAGATTTTGATACAGCGGTCGACCAGGCCATGAATGCGGTATTTTTCCACGGCGGTCAGGTATGCTCTGCCGGGTCCCGTCTTATTATAGAAGAAAGCATTCATGATGAATTTGTAGAAGAGCTCGTGAAACGCTCTAAAAATATTAAACTTGGCAATGGATTTGACGAAAGCACCCAGTCCGGGCCGCTTATCTCCAATGAACACCGTGCCAAGGTAGAAAAATATGTAGAGATTGGAAAGCAGGAAGGAGCAAAGCTTGCTCTCGGCGGTTCCCGTCCAGAACAGGAGGAGCTGCAGAACGGTTCGTTCTACCTGCCTACTATCTTTACAGAATGCAAAGCGGATATGAGAATCGTTCAGGAGGAAGTATTCGGTCCGGTTCTTACCATTGAAACATTTAAGACAGAAGAAGAAGCGGTAACGCTGGCCAACGATACGATTTACGGCCTGGCCGGCGCCGTCTTTACTAATGACATCGCGAAAGCGGAAAGTGTAGCAGCAAAACTCCGCATGGGTACTGTCTGGATTAATGATTTCCATCCATACTTTGCGCAGGCACCGTGGGGCGGATACAAGCAGTCCGGTTTCGGCCGTGAGCTTGGCCATATCGGCCTGGAAGAATACACAGAAGTGAAGCACATTTTCCGAAACAAGAAGCCTGCAGCCATTAACTGGTTCGCTTAGTAATAGGTCCTGTGCCTGGGACACCAGGCATAGACCTGAGACTTTACAATACATCAAATATAAAAAACAACGGTCCTATAGGAGGAATTGTATATGAGTTTGAATATGAAAGTAGAATCTATGTTAAGTTATCATACGTTTGAACTGCCAACAGCAATCAAACACGGAATTGGTTCCATTAAGCACATTGGGGAAGAAGTAAAAGCGCTTGGCGCAACAAAAGTTCTTCTTGCTACAGATCCTGGCATCTATAAAGCCGGCGTCGTAGATCCAGTTATTGAACATTTAAAAAAAGCAGGCGTGGAGGTTGTGCTTTTCGATAAAGTCGAGCCTAACCCACCGGTACGTTTAATTGCAGAAGGATCAAAAGTCTTTAAAGAAGAAGGATGCAACGGTCTTGTAGCAGTCGGAGGCGGAAGCTCTATGGATACAGCGAAAGCTATTGGTGTAGAAGCTGTTCATGAAGGTTCGGTACTGGACTACGAAGCAGCAGACGGCAAAAAACCGCTCGAAAACCGCATCCCGCCGCTTACAACGATTCCTACAACAGCTGGAACCGGTTCTGAAGTAACGCAGTGGGCCGTTATCACGGACGAAGAGCGCGAATTTAAATTTAATACAGGCGGTCCGTTAATCGCGGCTCACCTTACGATTCTTGACCCGCAGCTTCATGTGTCCATGCCGCCTCACGTAACAGCAATGACAGGTATCGATGCAATTGCCCACGCGGTAGAGTGCTACACGATGAAGTTTGCTCAGCCTGTTACAGATGCTGTAGCCCTAATGGCAATGGAGTATGCATCTAAATACATTCGTCGTGCCTATGCAGACGGTGCCGATCTGGAAGCCCGTTATGGAATGGCGCAGGCTGCTATGCTTGCCGGTCTTTCCTACGGAAGCGAGTCCGCGGGTGCAGCCCACGCAATGAGCCAGACGCTTGGCGGTATTATCCCTGTTGCGCACGGTCAGTGTGTAGCAACGATGATGGGACCTGTTATGGAATATAACTGGAAAGGTGCTCCTGAGCGCTTTGCCCGTATGGCACAGGCTTTTGGCATCAATACAGCAGATATGACAACCGAAGAAGCTGCAAAAGCTTCTGTGAAGTGGATGTATGATCTTGCTGAAGATCTGGATATCCCTAATCTCGAAGAACAGGGCGTATCTTCTGACATGATCGATCGTCTTTCTAAAGAAGCCATGAAAGACCCTCAGACAGAAGGAAATCCAAGAGATCTTAAAGAGCGTGACTATCAGTGGATCTACAAGCGCTGCTTTAACCAGGTACCAAGCTCTATCCAATAGAATATAATCAAAAAACCTGCGGATGTCAGATCCGCAGGTTTTTTAGGTATTTATATTTTTATGAGGCGGAAGCTGGAGCTGATTTGGATAAAAACACTTTTATAAGATAGACAGCAGCTACAAGCAGCACGACAGCCGTTACCAGGCCGAGCCACATGCTTCCGGACAGGCCAAGAACAATATACCCGGCAGAAGATGCTCCGGCTGCAATGAGGGCATATGGGAGCTGTGTCACGACATGATCAATATGGTGGCTTCCGGCTCCCGTGGACGAGAGAATCGTCGTATCGGAAATAGGGGAACAGTGATCCCCGAAAATAGAAACCGGCCAGAACAGAGGCTAAGAAAGGCAGCATCATCGTAATATCGAGCGTTGCTGCAATTTCTCCGGCAATCGGAAGAAGGAGCGAAAATGTTCCCCAGGACGTGCCGGTTGAAAACGCCATAAAGCCGGCAACAATAAACAGCAGCAGGGGCAGAAGAAATAACGGAATACTGCCATCGATTAATTCAGCAAGATATGCTCCTGTCTGCAGCTCGTCTATCACGGCTACAATGATCCAGGCGAGAATCAGAATATAAATAGCCGGCATCATTGCTTTAATACCCGCAGCTCCTGCTTTACCTACCATAGAAGACTTAGGCTTTTTAGTGAGGGTAAGGATAAAAGCGACGGCTAATCCAATAAGTCCGCCGTAGACGAGAGAAGCGGACACATCTGTTTCGGCAAAAACGCTTAACACCGTTACAGTTTCCGCATTTTGGGCACCAGTGATGACCATAAATACGATCGTTGCAGCGACAAGAATAACGATAGGAAGCACAAGATCACGAACACGGCCGGTCAACTCATCAAGCTGATCGCCCGTTTCGCCCGGTACACCAAGCTTGGAACTGTCAAAAAGAATACCGTCCTCAAGCGCGCGGCGCTCGTGTTTTTTCATCGGGCCAATATCTGTTTTCCATACAATCATCAGAAGAACGAGCAGAAGAGCTGTTATTGCATAGAAGTTCATCGGAATCATATACAAAAATGCCTGCAGGCCGCTGTATTGATTTACCTGGTAGGACTCAAGGATGCCGGCAATAATCGTGATAATGTAAGCACCCCAGCTGGAAAGCGGTACAATGACACAAACAGGCGCTGCAACAGAGTCGACGATATAGGCGAGCTTTGCTCTGGAAATACCATGTCGATCTGTTAAAGGACGGCTTACCTGGCCGACCGTCAAGCTGTTGAAATAATCGTCTATAAATATTAAAATACCGAACAAAAAGGTTACCAGCTGCGCACCGGTTCTTGTTTTGACCCGGCGCAGCGCCCATTCCCCAAAAGCTCTGCTCCCGCCGGAAAGGCTGATTAAGGCCGCCATCACACCGAGAATAAGCAGAAAGAAGATGATATAGAGCTCCCACGTGTTAATGGCCCCATCCGTGTAGAAAAAACCGGTGAAAATGGACCATATGTATGAGATCGAAGCCAGCACGGACCAATCGTTAATAAGGAGAGCACCGATTAAAATACCCAGCCCAAGGGATGGCAGAACCTTTCGTGTAATAATAATCATCGCCAGAGCCAAAAGTGGCGGCAAGAGCGACAACGCAGATAATTCTTCCATTATGATTCCTCCAATTCGTCATGAAGCGTACGTATGCCAGCACATATCAAAAAGCCTGTATCCTGATTTTTTAAAAAGAAAAGGCCGGCCGCAGGAAATAAAAAAACTGCACGGAGACAGACTGTCACCATGCAGCGGACACCTCGGATCCGGTGAAAACAGGTAGCACTCCGCAGGATATGGCTGCGGCAGTCCTGTATTTATTCAATACAGGCCCAACGTCCGGAAGATGACCTGTCCGGGCATTTCGGCGGAGAAACCTTTTTGTTCAGGTTATCGGTGTCACCCTATCTGCACATACTCCTTTTCATCCGCGCCTCTACCTCATCCAGCGATGAGGCTTCTCTATGAAATTGGGTTTTCAGTCCATTTGTTTATCTTACATACTGCTTCATTTCATGATTTATTCAAAAATCATTATAACAATGGGGCCGCAGGGAAGCAAACCTTTTATTACGTCAGGCTGCTGCCGGCTGGAGCATTTAGTACAAATGTTTCAATAGCGTGCGCTACACCACTTTCGTTGTGATGAGTTGTCTCAAATGTAGCGGCTTTTTTCACTTCCGGTTCCGCATTTCCCATTGCAATGCTTGTAGCTGCTTTTTCAAACATAGGAAGATCGTTAAAATTGTCTCCAATTGCAAAGGTCTTATCCATAGAAAGGCCGGCGTGTTCGGTTAAATGCATTAGTCCAATGCCTTTTTGCGTGCTTGGATGCATGATTTCCAGGTTATCCCGGCCTGAGGAGGTAATGTGGATGCTCTCCGCGTCTTCCCAGTTGCTGCGGCAGTTCTGCAGTTTGTCTCCGAGCATGGACAAAATAAGAAATTTATAAACGGTAATCTGATTTTCTTCAATAAATTCGGGCTCGGGAAGCTCTTTCATTTTTGATTTCCGACGGTGGCCCTCTGCCACCTTCCAAATTTTCTCATTGACTTCATCGCCGTTGTCGAGGCCGGAGGTGAAAGCATCGAGGTCACTGCGGAAGTAGTCGCTGGACTGCGGAGGCGTATAAATTCCTTTATTCGTATAGGCATGATAATAATCTGCTGTTCATCAAGCCAATGCATTAAGGCGACAGCATCTTCGCGGATCATATGAACGTCCCGGATAATATCCTCTCCCCAGGAAACGATAGCGCCGTTTAAAGAAATAATGCCGTCCGGTTTTTGACGTTTACTTCGTTAAGAAGCCGCTGCACATCCGGCATACCTCTTCCCGTAGCGATAACGACTTTATCTCCTTTTTCCTGAAGCTTTTTTAAAGCAGACGCGTTTTCTTTCGTCACATAGCCGTCTTCGTGTAGAAGAGTGCCGTCCATATCAATTGCAATTGTTTTCATGTAGCTTCTCTCCATTCTTTCTATTTGTTCTATATGAAAAATCTCTATTCGTACGTTTGCCTTCTTATTTTATCATAGTTACCGGGTTATCGAATGAGAAATGAAGCCGCCGGAAAGCCAAAAAAAGCTGCCGGGGGTCCGGCAGCTTTACAAGATTTATTGAACACGCGGTGGTGCAGTATTTTTTGGTTCTTCTTCCGGAGGAGACAGCTTTTCATCTCCGGCTTTATCAATGTCGTCTACTGTTAAATTAATTTCAACGATTTCAAGGCCTGTCATCCGCTCGATATCGTGAGCAACATGCGTTTGTACTTCCTCAAAAATAGCTGGAATGCTTTTATCATATTCTACAATAATATTTACATCGAGGGCAGCCTGAGTTTTTCCTACTTCAGCGCTGACACCTTTTGTCAGGTTACCGCTGCCAAGCCGATCCGTGATACCTTCTACAATACCGCCGCTCATTCCTACAATACCATCGACACGCATCAATGCAACAGCCGCAATTTTCTTCACTACTTCTTCATCAATTAAAATAGAAGTGGAAGAGGGCGGGCTGCTCGGCGTGGTGGTGGAAATGCTGCTTGTCGTCGTCGCTGCAGGTACAGATGATGAAGAAGATGGGCTGGTCTCTTTTGTTTCAGCAGGAAGGTTTTCCTTTTTTTCGGAAGAGGAATCGCCCGACGTTTTAACCGGAGTGCGGCCTTCCATGTTTCTAGCCGGGGATCCAGGCCCGCCCATACGATCTGCTGACTCTTTTTGTTCCTCTGCCGGAGTCGCTTCCGGTTTACTGCTTCTTCTTTGCGGTTTATCGCTTCTTTTTCTGTTTTCACTGTTTGGTCCGTTCGGTCCGTTCTCCATAATAATTGCCTCCTAAATAATAATAGTGACTTTCGTTTGGCTGTTTATGCTTATCTGCGTGCGGTTAAAAACTCCATTGTTTTCCGGGTAGCGATCTGAAAATCTTTATGACCGTCAAGCTGTCTGCCGATTAGATAACCGGCTGCTAAAAAGATGGCTACAACAAGTGCTTCGCCAAATCCCCACAATAAGAAAATAACTCCTAGAAGCAGTGCCAATACTGTACATACAATTCGTCCTCTGTAGTCAATCCATTGTTTGGAAGACGAGGCAGGATGCTCCGTATTCGCCTGGTATTGTTCTTTTTCTTCGTTCATTATTTGTACACCACCTTATAGAATGTATAACTATTACTGCACCCTGGAAACTTTTGGTCCTTTAGGAATGGACTGGCTTGGTTCAAGGTTGTCTTTAATAATGACATCGAATGTTCTAACTTCCATCTCTGTGATGCGCTGCAGATCAGCTTTAGCTGATTCCTGAATATTCTCAGACAGCGTCTGGATAGGTGCTTTTCCATTTACAGTAATATAAGTTCGTACGTTTAGCGTATTGTCAGACTCGATATGCTGAATTTGTACTTCAGAGCTGTCGAGACCTTCGTAGTTGTTAATGTTGCGGTACACAATGTTCTTGATCGTATCTTTGGACACATCAACATGACCTTCATCATTTTTCCAGCGGATATCAGGTAATCTATATTTCTTTGTATAACGGAAAGCACCGAGAAATATAAGGACACTTAACACAATCCACAGTACCGATAATAATAAGACGATCCAGAAGGGTTCGGAGCCGGGAGACGAGCCCAGGATAGAATTTTCAATCCAGGGAGCGGTGCCCCAATTAAGCCATGTACCAATAACGGTGTATAAAATAAACAGGTTGCCGGCAGCAAAGAGAAATAGTGCGGCTCGGAATAATATAGACACGGTTCTACACCTCATTTCTTAAGTTAATTAACGTACGGATAGAACGTTTTGTTTACTGCACGCGAGGTGTAGTATTACCGGACTCCAGCTGATTCTGGCTGCGGTCGCCGAGCTTGCCTTCATCGGCTGTATCAATATCGTCTACATATAAGTTTAATTCAACGACTTCGAGCCCTGTCATCTTTTCGATGGCAGCTGTTACGTTGTTCGTTACGTTTCTGTAAACTTCCGGAATATTTTTGTCGTATTCAATAACAATATTCAGGTCAATTGCTGCCTGTTTTTCTCCAACTTCGGTGCTGATACCCTTACGCAGGCTCTTGCGGCCGAGCGCTTCCTTCAAGCCTTCCATAGGACCGCCGCTCATGGAAAGAACGCCGTCTGTCTGAACAGCTGCCAGACCGGTGATTTTCTGAACTACGTTATCATCAATTTTAAGTTTTCCGGGGATACGCTGTTTGGAATTACTGCTGTTGGAACGTGTACTGCCCTGGTTCTGCTGCATAATTTATTTCTCCTCACATAATGGAATTTGTATTATTGCACGCGAGCTTCTTCCATCGGCCCGGTGGAAATTTGATCCGAGATGCTGATGTTGATATCACTTACGCGTACTTCAGTCAATTTTTCGATACTTTCTTTTACGGACTGCTGTACATTTCTGGACAGCGTCTGAAGAGGAACCTGGCCGTCTACCATAATATCTAACTTCATATAAACAGCTTCATCCGTTGGGGAATGGTAGCCGGTCATTTTAACGTCCAGCACACCTGGCTCAGCTATTGCATTATGATAGGCGATTTTCTTGAATGTTTTCATTGACACACTGATTTTGCCTGTCGGCATCGTCATATCAATACGCTCACCGGAGCGTTTCTTTTTAAATTTAACCGCCGCAATCAGGGCGATAATACTAAATAGCAGCCATGCTACAGCTGTAATAAGTGCGATTGTTCCCGGTGTAGAAGAGAAATCCGCATCCACTACAAAGCTTGTAATCCACTGGCCGGATGCAAGGCCAAATATGGCACCGATCGTAAGGACGGCGGCAGCCATATTAACAATGGCTAGAATGATGAGTAGTAATCGTAGGAAAAATGACAAAGTGTACCCTCCTTTCTCATAAGAGCCCTGGTTATTGAACTCTTGCCTGCTGTCCCTGTTCTCCTGCAGTACGCTTGCTGAGGGAGACATCCACGCTGGAAACATCTACTTCCGCAATACGTTCTACATCCTTTTTTACTACTTCCTGTATATCAGAAGAAAGAGATTGAACAGGGGTTCTTTCATTAGGCGTTACTTTCAGGTGAAGTGCAACCTGGTTTTCCTGCTGTCTGGTGCAGGTGACGTGAACATCGGTAACACCCTGGCGCGTGACCGCGCTTCGGTATGCAATATTTTCTATAGTATGGAAAGGAATATTTATTTTTCCGCTGGATAAAGAAGAACTGACAAATTTCTCCTTAGGTTTCTTTTTAGGTTTCAAGGCGGGCAGAAGAAATAATAAGCTTATAAGGGCCCAGACTGCTGCTGCCGCTAATCCGATCCACCAATCCGTGGACATGTAGGACGCCTGTGTCCAATAGGTTTCTGTTATTTGTAAGGCCGGCTGCCATTGAAAGAAACCGGCAATAATAACACCCGCAAGCGCAAGGTTTAATACTACAAATATAAATAAGAAAAATCGTAATGCAACCGTCATGATTGCGCCTCCTTCTGCTGATTATCTTCTCTCAGTAAAATAACGCAGTGTTTTCTGCGTCCATACTTGAATATCCCGGTGTCCATCAAGCTGTCTTCCAACCAGGTACCCTACAGCAAAAATGATAGCTACAACGACAGCTTCTCCAAAGCCCCAGAACAAAAAGACAACAACAAGAAGCAATGCGATAATAATGCTGACTATTCTTCCTCTATAATCAAGAAGCTGTTTTTTATCTTCGTTCATATTTCTTCACCGCCTTTCATTGGTGGAATAGTTACTGCATTCCCCTTTTACCCAATTGTAAAAACATGTATTTGATTTATATAAATAAATTTTATTAAAATATCTTTTTCAGAGATGGGGATTTTATCTTATTTAGATCAAAATTAATCAAATTTCATAAAAAGGAATAAAAAAAATACAAATATTTTCAAAATATATGTTAAGGATCATTCATAACCGGGTATATCTACATAGACTTAACTTATACACAAAGGAGAATGAGAGCAATGGCAGAACAAACACAAGTAAATGTAACGGAACAAAACAAAAGAGACCTGACATACAATGCAGGTGTAATTGAAAAGATCGCCGCTTTATCTGTAGTGGAAATCCCAGGTATTCTATCGATGAGTACAGGAGCAGTGGAAGGTCTTACGGAAAGACTTGGAAGAAAAGACCTTACTAAAGGGGTAACTGCTGAAGTAGGCGAAAAGCAGGCTGCAATCGATTTAAATGTGGTTATCAAATACGGATCAAACATCCCGAAAGTGTATGACGAAGCAAAAAGAAGAATTACGGAAAATGTTCGTCACATGACTGGTCTTGAAGTGGTGGAAGTACAGATGAATGTAGATGATATCGATTCAGAAGGCGAAGGCAAGCTCGGTTACGAAAAAGAAGAAGTACAGGATACAAATGAAAGACGTGTCGAATAGAACGCAGCACCTGAGCACCCTTTGAGGGTGCTTTTTTTATGATTTTTCCAGATGCTTATAAAATAGAAGAAACAAGTTGCAATATACTGCAGGATTATATATAATAACCCTCGTACAAAACGGATGTAATACTCGTATAATCTGGACAATAAGGGTTCAGGGTTTCTACAGGAGAGCCACATTTCTCCAAGCTACGGGTCTTCTAAGCAAATAGAAGATCTGTAGCTTTTTTTGTGAAAAAAAGCTGCAGGTACACGTTCGCCTGTAACTTTTATAAGGAATTGGGGATACACATGAACGGATTATTTCATTTTAAAGAAAACCAGACAACGTTAAAGCAGGAGCTGCTTGCCGGCCTGACCTCCTATTTTACGATTGCTTATATTTTAATTATTAACCCGGCGATTCTTGCCGATGCGGGCATTCCTTATTCATACGCTCTTGCAGCGACGATACTGGCAACGGCAGCCGGATGCTTTATGATCGGCGGCTGGGGAAATGCGCCGATGATTCTTACTCCGGGAATGGGGATTAACGCGTTTTTCACGTATACAATAGTCCAGGGGTTCGGTCTCACCTGGCAGCAGGGACTTGCTGCTGTTATTGCAGCAGGGCTGCTGTTTTTTATAGCAACCATTACACCGCTTGCCGGCATCATGGTCCGGGCTGTCCCGGACTCGCTGAAAATAGGGATCACCGTCGGAGTAGGAATCTTTCTGACATTTATCGGCCTGCAGAAGGGGCAGCTGATAACCGCAGATTCGGAAACGTTCGTAACGATGGGGGCTATCTCTTCGCCCCAGGCGCTGCTGACAATTCTGGGTCTTGTCCTTACAATGGCTTTGTTTGTAAGGAAAGTAAAAGGCAGTTTTTTGATCGGAATCTTACTGACAACGGGTGTCGCATTTTTATTTGGTTTGACCAATGCGCCGCAGGGCGATAGTATTCAATTTACAGGGTACGGGCAGATGCTTGGTGCATCTGATTTCAGCGGGGTGTATCAGCTCTCTTTCTGGACAGCGGTCTTCTCTTTAATGATTATTTTGATGTTTGAGAGCATGGGACTTCTTAATGGGATGCTTCCGGATAAACGGAAATTCCCAAAGTCTTATCAGGCCTCTGCCGCGTCCGCTTTTACCAGCGGCCTTTTCGGCACGTCACCTACCATTCCAACAGTAGAAAGTGCTTCTGGAATTGCTGAAGGGGGCAGAACCGGTCTTACAGCTATTACGGTAGGTATACTGTTTTTAGCGTCTGCTTTCTTTGCCCGATGTTTTACAGTTATTCCAGACGGAGCGGTGGCGCCGGTACTGATTATTGTCGGCGGTCTTATGGTACAGGAAATCCGTCATATCCGGTTTCAGGAAATGTCGGAGTGGCTTCCAGCCTATTTGATTATTGGACTGATTCCATTAACCTATTCTATTGCAGATGGAATCGCATTTGGATTTATTGCCTATCCACTATTGAAGCTGGCACTTGGCGAACCCCGCTCGGTTTCGCCGATTATGTACGTTATTTCTTCCATGTTTTTTCTTCACTACGTACTGATGATGGTCATTTAATTAAAGAAAAGGGGCTTCTTTTATGTTTTTAACACAATTAATGCAGAAACGGATAGAAGCCTACATGCAGGAACGCATGAAATATGGAGGATACATGATGAGCGGCGGCCTTGTGGTTGCCGCTATTGCTGTTATTCTAATCAGCTTTTATTATTACGGCGCCTGGCTGCAAAGAGCTGAACATAGTCCTATCTGGCAGATTAGTGCTGCTGCCATATGGTCTTTTCTGCTGCTGCGCACGAATCAGCGTCTGCTTGTAAAGCCTGCCGATATGGTGTTTTTGCTGCCTGCAGAAAATAAAATGGATGAGCTGTTGGGGTGGGGGCGCCGTTTTTCCTTTTTTCGGAAGGTGCCGCTTCTTCTGCTTGGTCTTGTTTATACCGGTACATATTATTACGCCGGTCCGCTGCAGGGACAGTCTTTCACTGTATTTTATGAGGCTGCTGCCGGAATAGCAGGACTTCATATTTTAGGTACATACTTTCATTATTATACGCATACCAGGCCGGCCCCATTCAAAGATAAAGCAATACCAGCCTGTTTAACAGTTGCTGCGCTTCTGAGTCTTTTCTTTCATTGGTTTTGGTTGTATGTATTGATGATGGCTCTTTATGCCATATTTGTTTATGATAGAAGAAGGAAGTTGAAGCCGCTGCCATTTCAGTGGCAGAAAGTACAGGAAGCCGAACACACTCTTAGTCTTCGTTTCTACAGAGCGGCTTCCCAGTTTGCAGAAGTTCCGTTTCTGCCCGAAAAAATACGATTTTGGAAAAAAGCAGGGGTCGCCGCAAAGATTGTTTCATGGAAAAAACCAATGCTTTACATAAGTATTCTTTCCTTCATTAGAAGAGGAAGCTATCTGCAGAGCTGGTTTCTTTTTACCGGTATTGGTTCCCTGCTTCTGTTCTACTCTGAAAGTACAGCAGCAAAAGTTATTGCAGCCGCTGCCGTTGTGTATCTTTACGGTCGTCAGCTTTCTGTTTTTTCGAAACTATATGAATACTCGCTTCCGCTTGGAGTGTACCCTGTAGCAGAAAAGGCAAGAAGGCGTGAGCCGGCAGGCGCCGCTGCTCTTGTGATGGCTTTGCATGCTGTTATCCTGACGACAGCCGCAGGGGCGCAGGTGACGCTTCTCCAGGTTCTTTATACAGCAGGTACTATTGTTCTCGTACTTATTTTTAATAAACGCTGGTTTCTGCCGAAATAAATAATATGGTGATTATTTCATCCATTAGACCTATTTTCTAAGAAAAAAGCATCCAATCAGGGGTTTCATGCGTATACTAGGCAAGTACAAAAAGCAAACCCCTGATCAGATGGCTAAGGATTATGAATCAAGAGGGGGACAGGAAATGTCGACATTAACCGATGCGGAACTGTACGAAAAAATCAGGGCGCAGGATAAAGAAGCGCTCGAGACACTCTACACCCGCTATGAACGCCTATTGTACTCATTTTCTTATAATATGATAAAAGATAAACAGGCTGCAGAAGAAGTGATGCAGGATGTATTCTTTAAGCTGTGGAGAGGCAAGGGTGCGGGAACCTACACAGAGTCCCGCGGTAAATTCTCGAGCTGGTTGTTAACAATCACCAGAAATGCCTCCATAGATCATCTTCGCAAGCAGAAAATGGAAGTGTACGAATGGGAAGAAAGAGACTCTGTCCATGAACAGATGCCTTCTGTAGAAGAAGAAATAGAGAATAAGGAAGAGCGGACAGAGCTTCAGGCCGTTATTCATAAGCTGCCCGATGAGCAGCAGCGGATGATCTGTTTGTTTTACTTCCAGGGTATGTCGCAGAGCCAGATTGCTGAAGCCTGCGGCATTCCGCTTGGAACAGTAAAAGGCAGGCTCCGTTTGGCGCTCAAAAAGCTTAAGGAAATGGTCGCTGTGGAGAGGGGGATCGAAATTGAATAACAAACATGATGCAATTCTTGACTATTTAAACAATCAGCTCTCTGATAGAGATAGAGAAGTCTTTGAACACGAGCTGAAGCATAATCAGGAATTAAGAGAAGAACTGCAGGAATGGGAAGAATTAATGGAAGAACCTGCGGAGTTATTGCAGCCGATCGATCCTCCTGCAGGAATGAAAGACCGGGTGCTTGGCTCGATTTTTGAAGAAGACAACAAAGAAACCCGTGCACCTAAAGCAGTATATACAGGAAGAACAAAAAATAGACGATACGGTCTTATCGGAGGTCTTCTAGCCGCGGGTCTGCTGTTATCTGTAGGGGCCAACGTTTTTGTGGCGACCCAGCTGCAGCAGGTGGCTTCGCAGAATGAGGAGCTCGAAGAAGAGCTGACTTCAATGGAAACTGCGATGCAGGAACAGCAGGAGAGCCAGACAGCAAGTCCGGTTCTTACAGCAAACCTGGAGCCTGGTGAGGAAGCGGCAGGGACGGGTATCGCGACGCTCGCAGAAGCCGGTGATCAATCGGAGCTGCTTGTTCAGGCTCAGGAGCTGGACGGGCTGGAAGGAGACGAAGTATACCAGGTATGGCTGATTGAAGGAGATTCTCCAATACCAGCCGGGTCGTTTACGACAGATGCGGAAGGCAGAGGCGGATCGGTGTTTGCTTTAACGGAAAGCGGCCAGAACTGGGACGCTATTGCCGTTACAAGAGAACCGCAGCCCGATAATGAGCTGCCGGAGGGCGAAGTCGTCCTGCAGGCAGAAATTTAAATATAATGATACAGCCGCCGGAGGATACAATGTTTCCGGCGGTTTTTTTAATACCCGCAAATAGCCCGTCAGAAGGAGGGGCTTTATTTGTGATAATTGGAAATAAAACGTGTAAACTAAAGAAAGCAGAGGAGGAGATATTAATGAGAAAGAGAGCGGTATTAAGCTTTTTTCTGGCAGGAACCAGTCTGCTTGCGGCATGCAGCAATAACGGAGGAAATGAAGAAGCCGAAGCGTGGCTTGAAGAGGATTGGGAATCAATAAACGCAGAAGCGGACGGTACGGATGTACGGATGTTCATGTGGGGAGGCGATGAAGGCTTAAATCAATACATGGACGAATATGTAATCCCTGCTGTTCAAGAGGAGCACAATATTGATCTGGAAAGAGTGCCGATTGATACGGAAGAAAGTCTGCAGCGGCTCCTTACGGAAAAGGATGCCGGCGGGCAGGAGGGCACGATGGACATTCTGTGGTTGAACGGGGAGAACTTCCGGAGTGCCAAGGAGAATGAACTGCTGCTCGGATCATTTACGGAAAAGCTGCCTCATTTCAATGACTACATAGACGCAGATTCTCCGGAAACGACGCTTGATTTTGGTACGCCGACAGAGGGAATGGAATCGCCGCTCGGTAAGGTGCAGTTTACTTTTATATATGACACGGAAAAAGTCGATCAGCCTCCAGCTACCTGGGAAGAGCTGAACCAATGGGCTGCCGATAACCCTGGAGAGTTCACGTATCCGGAGGCTGCTGATTTTACGGGAAATGCTTTTCTAAGGCAGCTGTTGTATGACCAGTACGAAAACGATCCAGCGTTTGCTTCTGAAGCTTTTAATGAAGAAGCACTTGAAGCAGACACCGGGCCGATGTGGGACTATTTAAATGAATGGGAAAGCAGCCTATGGAGAGAAGGCCAGACGTATCCGGCCAGCGTTGAAGAGCTCGATCGGCTTTACAGCCGCGGTGAAGTAAGTATGACGATGGGATATAACGAAGCAAGGGCGGAAAGCTTGATTCGGGATGGGACTTTCCCGGAAACGACCGATACATTTATGCTCGATAGCGGGTCTATCGGCAATACGCATTTTCTTACCATGCCTTTTAACGCAGGTAATCCGGCTGGAGCAATGGTCGTGATGGACTTTCTGCTTTCTCCGGAAGCGCAGATTGAAAAAATGAATCCTGACGGGTGGGGGAGAGTTCTGTTCTTGACCCGCAGCGCCTGACAGAAGAAGACCGCACTGCTATGGAAGCTGTGGACAGAGGAGACAGCGTTCCTTCTCAGGAAGAGCTCGATGAGGCCTATCTTCCAGAGCTGGATGCCGATTATGTAGGATGGCTGGAAGAGAAATGGAACGATGAAGTTGTTCAGCCATAATAGAGCCGGACTGTTGTGGCTTCTGCCGGTTCTGCTGCTGCTTGTAGGTTCGGTTTGGTATGCCCTGCTGCAGGTGCTGGTCGGAAGCCTGGAAGGAGACGGGGGGCAGTGGAGCCTGTCTGTTTATCAAGCGTTAGCGGATAACAGCCGCTTTTGGTCCTCTGCCTTTTTCAGTGTTTATATAGCCGGCATTTCCACGATTATTTCGCTTATCCTGGGAATTTTTATTGCAAGAGGCCTGTATCACTACCTGGAGGATCGATACAGCCGTTTCCTTATATGGATTCCGATGGTATTTCCTCATTTTGTCGGAGCCTATCTCGTTATACTGATTTTTTCGCAGAGCGGCTGGCTTTCCACAGCAGCAGCTTCGATCGGATGGATTGAGACAATAGCTGATTTTCCTATTCTGACCAATGACTCCCGGGGCATCGGGCTGATTCTTACGTATGTTTGGAAGGAAATTCCGTTTGTTGTTCTCATGATGCTCCCGGTATATCAGGAAATGAATAAAGAATTCGCTCATGCGGCGGCAGCACTTGGTGCAGGACCGCTGCAGCGATTTAAAGATATAGAATGGGCGTTTCTGAAGCCGGGAGCACTTGAAACCGGACTGATTATTTTTTGTTTTGTATTTGGCGCGTTTGAAGTGCCCTATTTGATTGGTGCTTCTTCTCCGCAAATGGGCGCTGTGCTTACCTATGAATGGTTTTACAGCGGTGATTGGAGCAGGCGGCCGGAAGCACTGGCTGCGATGACACTTCTTACGGGAACTATTTTGACGGCCGCAGGGCTCGTCTTATGGTATGTTCGTAAGCTGCGCAGTCGTTTAGGGGGCGGGGCTTGATATGAAGCATAAATTAATAATAGGTGTATTTCTGCTCATATTCAGCGTTCTGCCTTTGCTGCTGCTGCTTTTACAGAGTATAGCCCCCGGATGGGGCTGGGGAGAATTATTCCCCTCCGCTGTGTCGATACAGGCCTGGCAGACAGCCTTCAGTGATCCGGCATTAAGGCAGTCAATGATTGTAACGGTTATGATAACGCTGTTTGTCACAGCGGGGAATCTGCTTCTAGGTATTCCTGCTGCGAAACTGCTTGCTTATCAGCACTTTAAAGGAAAGCTGTGGCTTGATAATCTTCTGTTTTTACCTATTCTAATTCCGATGACGGCTGTGGCGATGGGGATTCACTTTACGTTTATCCGTGCAGGCCTTGCAGATACGTGGCTTGGCACAGCTCTGGTGCTGTTTATTCCAACGCTTCCCTATACCATCCGTGTCGTTCGTGCCGGATTTGAAAGGCTCGGACAGGAATCAGAAGAGCAGGCGAAATCGCTTGGAAGCAGTTCGATGCAGGCTTTGCTGTTTGTACAGCTGCCGCAGATGATGCCAAGCCTGCGTTCGGCCGTTTTTTTAACGGTTGTCATAACAGCAGGTCAGTATATTCTGCCGGTGATTATCGGAGGAGGTACAGTACCTATGCTGTCTCTTTTTATATTTTCCATACTCCAATTCAGCAAATGAAGCGGTCGTAAGCGCATTGTCCATTCTATTTGCGCTGCTTCCCCTCGTAGTGATTCTACTGGCGGAAGCGCTGCTTCGAATAGTATTTACTACGGCTGAGCGAAGATAAGGCAGGTGACGATTTGGCATATTTAGAGATTCGGTCTTTAACAAAACAGTATCAAAACGATATTGTGTTAAATGAGATTGATATTGAGCTTGAACAAGGCGAAACGATGAGCATTCTCGGAAGGTCAGGCACAGGGAAAACAACTCTGCTTCGGACCATTGCCGGAATTTTAAAAGAAGATGCGGGAGATATTTTTATTAACGGAGAGAACGTCAAAGGCAGGCCGGCAGAAAATCGCCCGGTTGTGATGATGTTTCAGAAACCGCTGCTTTTTCCGCATATGAATGCAGCCGATAATACCGCTTATGGGTTAAAAGTAAAAAAAGTGCCGGCAAAACAGCGCAGACAGGAAGCGGAACTGTTTTTGGAAAAAGTAGGGCTTGCCGGATTTGGGAAGAAATTCCCTGCAGAATGTTCGGGAGGAGAGCAACAGCGAATATCGCTTGCCCGGGCTTTGATTGTGAAGCCAAGGCTGCTGTTAATGGATGAACCACTTTCCCACCTTGATTCCGAGCTCCGGCGCTCGATGAGGCTGTGGGTAAAAGAAGTATTGAAAGAAGAAGGTGTGACGGCGCTGTTTGTGACACACGATCGGGAGGAAGCTGAACAGATGGGGGACAAAATGGCCGTGCTCGGAGAAGGGAAAATTCTGCAGTCCGGTCTGCCGGAAGAATTATACCGGCGGCCGATCCACCCGATTGCTGCCTCTCTTGCGTCGGAAGGTTTTTTCACACAAAAAGGAGAATTCGTGCCGCTTGCTGCTGTAAAGACTGAGGCGCCGGCAGAAGCATGCCGGACGTTCCGCGCTATCCTTCAGGAAGAAAGACAGGCCTATGGACTGCGGTTTTATAATTATTATTTGAAAGAAGAAAAGGTCGTGATCGCTTTACGGAATGAACACCATTCAGCCGTTCCCGGGGAGGAAGTGACTCTCTATGCTCCCGTTCGTTCTTTGCTTTTTTCAGAAGATACGCCGGGAATTGGGGGAGAAGGAGAGGAAACATGACCTATAAAAAGATACTTCTGTTTGCAGGAGTGGCGGCGGCCGCTGCGGTTCTGATCTATTTGAATCTGCAGGTGTTCAATATTCGGCCCGGTGACATCGAACAGGCGATAGATGCCTATGGATGGATGGCACCTGTTATTTATATTGTTCTTTATACGCTGCGCTCGCTCGTTTTCTTTCCGGCCTCTGTCTTTTCACTGGCCGGAGGGCTGGCCTTCGGGCCGGCGGAAGGTGTTCTCTACATTATGATTGGTGCAATGGGAGGTGCTGTTCTTTCCTTTTATATTGCCCGGCTTCTTGGAGGAAAAGTGATTGGCAGCAAATGGAAGGGGAAAGCCGCTGTTTTTCAGACCCAGCTGAATGAAAATGGATTTTTGTATGCGCTCATTATGAGGCTGATTCCTGTGTTGAACTTCGATCTGGTCAGTTATATATGCGGACTATCGACGATTCGCTTCCGGGCATATGCTGCGGCTACGCTTATTGGAATTTTTCCCGGAGCGCTCGGGTACAGCCTGCTCGGATCGGGACTGGTGAGCGGAGATTTTACTCAGATTATTATAGCGGCCAGTGTATTTCTGGCGATTGCCGCTTTTGTTTATTTATTAAAAAGGGTAAGAGTAGGAAGAGATATTATCAATAAAGCATCCGCAGATGAGGATGATAACTAATGCTTGATACGCATGCCAGAAAATATGTACAGCCTGTTATTGGCCATGCAGCAGATTTTTTTCTGCGCAGAAATCTAACGGCCAATCAGGTAACCGTCGCTTCTTTTATTATCGGTGTGACTGCCGGACCGCTTGTATATTTGGGGTTTGGACCTGCGGCCGTGCTTCTGCTTTGGATCTCCGGTTTTCTTGATGCCGTGGACGGATCGATGGCCCGTAAAACGAAGCCATCAGCCTTTGGCACCGTAATGGATGTCGCGTTTGACCGGCTCGTTGAAATCAGCGTGCTCCTGGGGCTGGCTTTTTTATTTCCGGATTTAATGTGGCTGTTTCTGCTTTTGAGCGTGTCGATTATTTTTTCCATGACCGTGTTTCTGACGGTTGGGACCGTTTCAGAACAGAAAGGAATTAAATCCTTTTATTATCAGGCAGGTCTGGCAGAGAGAACAGAAGGTTTATCCTATTACGATCATGATCCTGTTCCTTCGATTCTGCTTTATTCCACGCTGTTGTTTCTATTTGTTAGAAGTGTTCACAGGCATCCAGCGTTTACTGGAAGCTAAAAAAATATTAAAGGAGCCGGCAGAATGAAAACATATGATCTTATCATTATTGGAGGCGGTTCCGGCGGTTTAACAGCAGCATCAGGTGCTGCGCAGTTCGGAGCTTCCGTAGCGTTAATTGAAAAAAAGAGTCAGCTGGGCGGGGACTGTCTTCACGCCGGGTGTGTCCCATCCAAAGCATTTATTACAGTCGGCAAAGAAATTCATCAGGCAAGACAGGCCGCCGAACAGCATAACCTAATGATATCCGGCGAAGTCTCACTTGCCCGGGTGAACAAAAGAGTGCATGAGGCAATAGATGATATTCAAATAATGGATGACGTGTCGCGCTTTGAAGAGATGGGTGTGGATGTTTATTTAAAGGAGGCTGTATTCACTGGTCCCCACACCGTAAAGCTTGGGGATGGGGAAGAGTTGGAAGGAAAGCGGATTGTAATTGCCACCGGCTCAAAAGCAATTATTCCTCCAATCGATAATATAGAGGCGCTTCCCTATTTTACGAATGAAACGATTTTTGACGCGGAGGAGCTCCCCGGCCATATCGTCTGCGTGGGTGGCGGGCCGGTTGGCGTTGAGCTGGCTCAGGTACTGGCGAGACTTGGCGCAAAGGTGACCATTGTCGGCAGCGCACCACGGCTGTTTCCAAATGAAGAAGAAGAGATTGGTATGCAGGTGCAGAACGCGCTGCTCGAAGAACTGGATTTCATTCCGGATACACGGGTCGAGGCACTGGAAAAAGACGATGCTTCCGGTCATACGCACGCCGTTTTATCCAGTGGGGAAAAAATAAAAGCAGACGCCCTGCTGATTGCGGCCGGACGTCGTCCCAACACAGATTCCCTGCAGCTGGATAAAGCGGGAATTGATCCGGCAAAAGATGGAAGTATTCCTGTGAAACCAACGCTTCAGACAAAAGCGCCGCATATCTATGCGGTAGGAGATGTAACCGGAACGTACGCGTTTACACACGCAGCCGGAATGGAAGGCCAGATTGTCGTAACCAATGCCGTGTTCGGTCTGCGCCGTAAAGTATCCTACAGCACGCTTCCGTGGGTTTTTTTACAGAGCCGGAGCTGTTCCGGCTTGGCCTGACAGAACAGCAGGCGAGAGAACAGCATGGAGACAGCATCAACGTCTACAAAGTAACAGGTGGAGAAGTGGACCGTTTTATTGCAGAACGGGACAAAACGCCGCTGATGAAAATTATCACCGATAAACGCGGCAGAATTTTAGGCGCGCATGCGGCTGGGAAAAATGCGTCCGACTGGATGCACGAAGTAGTAGCAGCAAAAGCCTGGAAAAAGCCCCTTCGTTCCTTTTCAAGCATTGTTTATCCATATCCATCACGAGGAGAAATAATAAAAAAGGCGGCCGACCTTTACTGGCGGGAAAAGCTTTTTGACAGCAGCGTAACAAAGCTGCTTAAGAAATATGTGCAGAGGTTCCGGTAAAAGAAAGGAAGTCAGTCATATGCCAAAACGACTTCTGCTTGTTGGGGCCGGCCACGCTCATTTAACGATGATACGTGACTGGAGCGACGCAGATAAAAAAGACACCGAATGGATCCTGCTTTCACCGGGGCCGTATCATTATTATTCCGGGATGTTTTCCGGTTTAATGGAGGGTCTCTACGAAAAAGAAGATGTCCGCGTGGAGCTGGGGCCCTTCTGCCGCAGGCACGGAGGGTCTTTCCTGGAAGGCGCTGCGGTAAAGATTGATTACCGCAAAAAACAGGTGCAGACGGATCGGGGGGATATCCTGTATTTTGATGCGGCCTCCATTAACATCGGTGCTAAAACGGCGGGTGCTTCTGCCGGTCCTGGAGCTCACGTTCTCAAACCAGCGCTTGAGGTGCCTGATACGGTAGAGCGGATGCGTTTTGCAGAGCGGCCTGCGGTCATTGGCAGCGGCTACGGCGGCGTTGAAATGGCGCTTTCTCTCCAGGCCTAGAAAAAAAAACATAATAAGAAGGCACCGTCCGGTTCGTTTATTTTCCTCCCATGGGATTATGCCGGACGAAACGAGACGAATCCAGCAAACAGTACGGCAGGTTCTCCATAAACAGAAAGTGCAGCTCATAGAAGAGGGGCGCGCAGAAGAAAGGGAAGGAGCGCTGCAGACAGACAGCGGAGAGCACTCTTTGATGAAGCGCTCTGGCTGACAGGAAGTGCTGCTCATCCGGTGTTTCAAACATCCCTGCTTCCAACCGCAGAAGATGGTTCCCTTCGTGTAATGTCCGTATGGAGGTGCCGGGAATGCCTGGTTTATTTGGAGCGGGCGACCAGCGTCACAATTGATTCGTATCCTGATCTTCCTAAAAACGGTGTGTACGCCATTCGGCAGGCACCTATACTGAAAGATAACATTACGGCTTTTTTCAGGGGACCGAAGTACAGACATTTACGCCACAGAAAAAAATACATGGCTATCTTGTCTATCGGTGCAAAAAAGGTCTTCTTATAAGAGGGCATTTTCATCTCAAAGGTACTGCAGCATGGAAGATGAAGAATAGAATTGATAAAAAATTCATGGCATCTCTTCGTTAATAAAACGTATAGGAAAAAAATGCAGAAAAGACTATATGAAAATATGGTCTTTTTTTATTTGGATATATGTCAAAGTGGTGTCGTATCGGATGAATACATGATGAAATAACGAAAAATAGAGAAAAACTAAGAAATAAGGAAAAAATGAAGATATAGATGCTTTATTACCGTTTTCATGAGGAATGTTTCCGTTTTCCTGAGTCCGGGACGGCTTTGTCAAACCCTCTGGATAAGGCGCATAATAAGGTTAAATCTTAAACGAAAGAAGGCGCATGAATTGAAAAACTTCTTTATGAACGTTCTTGAAACTATGTATCATAACTCTAAAACACAGGCGGATCGTATGCTCAGCGAGTACAACGAAGGCAGAGGCTTGAACGATCATTACTTCTTTAACTAAAAAATAGATAAAGGCTGTTCCGGAAATATTCCGGAACAGTTTTTTTGTGTTTCCCTTAGTTGACCGGCGGTTTTTGACCGTGCTATACTTTACTGAATAATGAAAATCATTCTCAACTGCCGGTGTCTAAACGGCGGAAGCAGACTCAGGAGGGTAAACGTTGAGTTTTTTACATCTGAAAGATATTACAAAGCTTTATCATAAAAATACAGAGATACCTGCTGTACATAGCGTTTCCCTTAACATTGAAAAGGGTGAAATCATTTCTCTTCTTGGACCGAGTGGATGTGGGAAAACGACAACGCTCCGGATGATTGCCGGATTTGAGCAGCCATCGGAAGGAACGATTGAACTGGATGGGAGAATGATTTCCTCCGGGGAAAAGGCGGTCGCTCCGGAA
Source organism: Sinobaca sp. H24 (assembly GCF_023845525.1). NCBI lineage: Bacteria > Bacillati > Bacillota > Bacilli > Caryophanales > Sporolactobacillaceae > Sinobaca > Sinobaca sp. H24. Next base: position 64,950 of record NZ_JALBWT010000001.1, on the reverse strand, counting down.
AAAAGAAATATCGGCATGGTGTTTCAGGACTACGCTCTGTTTCCGCACCTGACGATAAAGAAGAATGTGATGTTTGGATTGAATCAATGGAAAACACGGGAAAAAAGAAAGCGTGCCGATGAGGTGCTTGATCTGGTCGGACTGGCTTCTTACGGAAACAGGTACCCGAATGAGCTCTCAGGCGGGCAGCAGCAGCGTGTGGCATTAGCCAGGGCGCTGGCTCCAAAGCCTAATCTTATTTTAATGGACGAACCATTCAGTAACCTGGATGCCGGGCTGCGTGAAAAAATGAGATATGACGTAACACGTATTCTGCGGGAGACCGGTACGACAGCTATTATCGTAACCCATGACCAAAAAGATGCGTTCGCTGTATCGGACCGGATTGTGGTTATGAAAGAGGGAGAGGTACAGCAGATCGCTTCCCCTAAAGAAATGTACCGCTGTCCGAAAAACTGTTTTGTCGCGCAATTTGTCGGTAAAACCAATCTAATGGCCGGTACCATGTGTCAGGATCTGAAGCATGTAGATACCCACATTGGAAAAGTGTGCCTGGCTTCTCATTCAGAGGAAATGATAGAAAACGTAAAAATCTCGATCCGTCCGGAAGGATGCCGACTTTCTGAAGAAGGCCGTTACAATGGAGTGGTAGAGACCGTCACGTACGGCGGCGAATTCCAGGAGCTTACGGTTCGTCTAAATGGGTCCACTGAAGAAGCGATGAGCATTTATGCGCCTGTGGAAACAGATATTGAACCCGGCTCTGTCGTTTCTTTTGATATTACGCCGGAATTAGTTGCCCTTGTGGAATAAGTACTATAGAAAAAGCCTCGTGCAACCGCACGGGGCTTTTCGTTTGTCTGCGTACAGCCGGCATGTTAAAGGCAGAAATATCCAGTAATGTGTTAGCTTTTCGACATTTTTCAACAAACAATTGCTATCTACATTGTAGTCGCTTACACTGGAAGTGGGAATGAGAATCACTTTCAATTAAATAGGGGGTATAATAAAATGAAAAAGTTCAAGAAAGCACTATTTTTGTCATCGGCAGCTTCAATGGCACTTGTTATGGCGGCATGCGGCCAGGAAGAAGAAACAGAGGAAGAAGCAGGCAGCGGCGAAGGATCGGTGGAAGAAGCAGATGGAGAACTCACCGTCTACACATCAAGAAATGAAGATTTCGTTGGACCGCTTCTCGATAAGTTCACAGAGGATACCGGAGTGGAAGTGAATATGCTCGCTCTTGATGATAATGCAGTCAACCGTATCAAAGGAGAAGAGAACAACGTTCAGTCGGATATTTTTATTTCAAATGATGTTGGTGCGCTGGAACACTTAAGACTGGAAGGGTTTCTACAGGAAGCAGAACCAGAGAACATAGATAGTATTGATGAAATATACAGGGCAGAAGATAACTCATGGTTTGCGCTATCTGCCAGAACCCGTGTACTTATGTACAACAAAGACATGATTACCGAAGAAGAAATGCCTGAACAAATCGAAGATCTAACAGATGAAGAATACGAAGGAGAATTTGCGATTACCCGTGGAGGCAACGGAGGAATGATTGGCCATGTTTCCGCTCTCCGCCAGGAATGGGGAGACGAAGAGACGTCGGAATGGATCAGCGGGGTGCAGGATAATGCAGCAGCCATTCTTGATGGACACGGGGACATCCGCCGCGGCGTAGGGGCTGGCGAATTTGCATTTGGCCTTGTTAATAACTACTATTACCACCAGCAGCTTCAGGAGCCGACCGATAATAATGTTGGAGTGGTTTATCCGGATCAGGAAGAAGATGAAATGGGAGCGGTAGTTAATGCGGCTGGTGTCGGTCTGATTGAAGGGGCTCCTAATGAAGAAAATGCCCGCGTATTTCTAGACTGGGTGCTCGAAGAAGAAAACCAGCAGGCATTCTCCTACGACTCCCTTGAAGTGCCTATCAATCCGGATATTGAGCCAATCGAAGATGCAGCGAGCATTGATGATTATAAAACCCACGATCTTCCATTGCGCGACCTTGGTGAAGTATGGGAAGATACTCGTGAACTGATTGAAGACTCCGGGCTTGATCTGGAAATCCGTTAAGTGCGTTAAGCTGTATAGGAGCTGTCTTGATGAATAACAAAGAAGATATAAAAAAAGAACGTGCTGCAAAGGCTGAGAAGAAACATTTCTCAGCCTTTAAATATAAAAAGCAGCAGGGCAGTCGTATGGGCTGGTGGATGACCGTATGGAATGGTAATCCTCCGGGCTTTTTCCTGTTTGCTATTTGTGCTCTTATTGCCCTGCTGATGGCAGTGCCGGTGGTGTATGTGGTACTTCAGTCGGCCGGTGCGGGAGCAGACAGCTGGGCGCGGCTTCTTGATACAAGAATCCCTGAGCTGTTATGGAATACGTTGTCTTTAACAGCCATGGTCACATTGTTTGCTGTTCTGCTGGGCGTTTCCCTTGCCTGGATTGTGAACCGTACGGACCTGCCGGGGAAAAAACACTGGCAGTGGATGCTTGCCCTTCCGCTTGTTATTCCTCCTTATGTAGGGGCGATGGCTTACATTATTGTATTTGGACCGACCGGGTGGGCGGCCGGACTCTGGCGTGATATGCAATTTATGACAGCTGATTATCCGTTAAACATGTATTCGTTTTGGGGCGTATTTTTTGTGCTTACGATGTTTACATACCCCTATGTTTTTTTGATTGCGAGTGCTTCTTTGCGAAAAATGAATCGGAGTTACGAAGAAGTGGCGCGCTCCCAGGGAATGTCGACAGGACAGGTGTTCTGGAAAGTGAATATGCCCTTCCTGCGTCCGGCTATAGGAGCCGGAGCAATTCTAATTGCATTGTACGTGCTGTCTGATTTTGGAGCGATAGCGATGCTGCGCTATACGACATTTACGGCGGCGATCTATTATCAGATGGGAAGTTTTGATAATATTTCCGCTACCGTCCTGAGTGTGGTGCTTATTGCCCTGACATTGGTTATCTTGTGGACAGAGTCTAAAACGAAAAGAAAACAGAAGTACTATCAGACATCCAACAGCTATGCCGAGCCGGAAACGCTGCCGCTTGGAAAGTGGAAACTGCTTTCGATGCTGTATGTATCGATCGTCTTTTTTATTTCCGTTCTTCTGCCGGTTACCGTCCTTCTTTACTGGTCGTATATAGGAATAGGAGAAGGCGCGCTGGACGGGGATTTCTGGGAATTTGCCTGGAACAGTTTCAGAGTATCCGGGCTGGCAGCCTTGTTCTGCATGATCATGGCGGTGCCGCTTGTCTATTTAACCTCCCGTTATCCGAGTATATTCTCGGTCATTATTGATAAATTAAGCTATTCGGGATATGCGCTGCCCGGTGTGATTGTAGCGCTTGGACTGATTTTTTTATTCAATCAATACATTCCATGGCTGTATAATACGATGTTTCTGGTTGCCATCGCTTTTGTCGTGCGCTTTCTGCCGCAGGCGATGCAGTCCAGTGCTGCTTCGCTCAGCCTGATCTCGCCAAGAATTGACGAAGCGGCAAGAAGTCTCGGACATCCGCCGTGGAAGGTTATGATTAAGGTTATTCTGCCTACTATGCTCCCCGGCGTTCTGGCAGGAGGGGCGCTTGTATTTGTAAGCTCCATTAAAGAGCTTCCGGCGACCCTTCTGCTTCGCCCGCCGGGTTTTGATACGCTGGCTGTAAGGATATGGGTGGAAACAAGTGAAGCAATATATCATCAGGCTGCTCCAGCAGCGCTGTTGATTATTCTCATCTCCATTATTCCTCTGCGTTATTTATTAAAACGATACTAAACGAAAAAAAAGCAGCCATGGCGGCTGCTTTTTTGCTTTTACCAGATCTTTTTTAAATACGAGTTCTCGTAAAAAGAAAGAGATGGGTATTTATCTTTTGTCATGTTCATTTGAAATTCATTATCGAACAGCGCGACGATTCGTCCATCCCGGTCTGTTACAAGCTGCTTCTGCTTCTGCTTGAACAGCTCCATGTCTTTTTCCGGGCCGTCAATCCAGCGGGCGATCGAATACGGCAGGCGTTCCATTTTGATATCGGCGTGGTACTCATTTTTCAATCGGTATTCAAGCACTTCAAACTGAAGTACTCCGATAACGCCGACAATCTGCAGTTCCGGAAAGCGTTTGTACGTATGGAACAACTGAATGGCACCTTCTTCAGAAAGCTGCTGGAGGCCTTTTTCAAATGATTTATGCTTCATGGCGTCCTTGACGGTAATAGCTGTGAAGTGTTCCGGAGAAAAGTGCGGCATTTCATCAAAGGAAAATGCGGTCCTCTCCGCCAGCGTATCACCGATTCGGAATGTGCCGGGATCAAATAGGCCGATAATATCGCCGGCATATGCTTCTTTGACAATATTACGGTCCTGCGCAAGAAACTGCGTAGGCTGGGCAAGGCGCATGGATTTTTCAAGCCGCACATGCCTTACGCTCATTCCCTGTGTATATTTGCCCGACGTGATTCTCAGAAAAGCAATCCTGTCGCGGTGCTTCGGATTCATGTTCGCCTGAATCTTAAAAACAAATCCGGAAAACTCCGCATCCATCGGCGATACAGGGCCTTTATCACTTTCACGGGGCACTGGAGCCGGAGCAAGCTTTAGAAAATGCTCCAGATAGTTCTGCACGCCAAAGTTGGAAATCGCGCTTCCGAAAAATACAGGAGTCAATTCTCCAGAGAGAATACGTTTCTCGTCATAAGGATCGCCTGCCACATCAAGCAGTTCCATCTCTTCCTGGAATTGTTCAAGAAGAGAAGGCTCAATAAAGTCGACGAGAGCCGGATCATCCGGTCCTGATACATTTTTAACCTGGATGTTGGATGGGTTATCGGGATCAAACAGTTCGATCTTTTTATTAATCCGGTCATAGATGCCCTGAAAGTCTCTTCCCATTCCAATCGGCCAGTTCATTGGATAAGAGCGGATGCCCAGAAGGTTTTCCATCTCTTCCATTAATTCAAATGGATCGCGTCCTTGGCGGTCAAGCTTGTTGATAAACGTAAAAATAGGGATGCTGCGAAGCCGGCAGACTTTAAACAGCTTTTTCGTCTGGGCTTCCACCCCTTTGGCCGCATCAATCAGCATGGTAGCTGAGTCAGCTGCTGTAAGAGTCCGGTAGGTATCCTCACTGAAATCTTCGTGTCCGGGCGTATCAAGAATATTTATATGATAATCGCGGTATCTAAATTCCATTACCGAACTGGTGACGGAAATTCCTCTTTGTTTTTCAATTTCCATCCAGTCACTTGTCGCGTGCTTTGTGTTCTTTTTGCCTTTAACGGTTCCCGCTTCGCGGATGGCCCCTCCAAAATAAAGAAGCTTCTCGGTAAGGGTTGTTTTTCCCGCATCCGGATGGGAAATAATTGCAAATGTTTTACGTGAAGCTATTTCGTCCTTCCAAGTACTCATGCATGTAATCCTTTCTTCTATAAAAATATAACGAGCTGATTTATCTGTCCTTTCTCATCATATAGGATGAAATCGGCAGACACAATAAAAATGAAGATACAATTTCAGGAAGATATCATGTATAATGACAGGAAGGCGTTCTCATATAAGAAGAATGACCGGCTGTTTCATAACGATTTGAATGAGGAACATCAAAAATAAACTAATTGATACGAAAATAGATAAAAAATGTAACGTTTTTCCTGTTTCCTCGTCAAAGCATTGTGAGATACTATTTATAGGAGGTGGATCGTTTGAAAAAAGTTGTTGGTTCTTTAGCAGTACTTATGATTTTCCCGGTTGCCGTTTTTGCACAATCTTCACAGACATATTCCGTCCAAGAGGGAGATACCCTCTATGGCATAGCGGAAGAGCACGGCGTTTCAGTGGAAGAGGTTCTATCAGAGAATCCAAGCATTGCAAACGAGAACGTGATTTCTGTCAACCAGAGCATTGCGATTCCTGACACAGACGGAGCTGCAGCTGAGGAATCAACAGATCAGTCCTCTGAGGCGGCACCATCCGAGGCTGCAGAAGCAGAGCCTGCATCTGACAGCGAAGTATCAGATTCAGAGGCTGCATTTGAGCAGGAAGTAATAAGACTGACAAACGTGGAAAGAGAACAGGCAGGCCTTCAGCCCCTTCAAAGCTATGGTGATTTAGCAGAAGTTGCAAATACAAAATCAGAGGACCTCCGCGATGCCGGCTACTTTGCTCACGAAAGCCCGAATTACGGAAGCCCGTTTGATATGATGAACAGCTTTGGTATTTCCTACAGTGCGGCAGGCGAAAATATCGCTGCCGGTCAGGACAGCCCTGAAGCTGTAGTGAACGCATGGATGAACTCCGAAGGACACCGTGAGAACATCATGAATGAAAACTTCACGCATATTGGTATTGGATATGCAGAAGGCGGCGAGTACGGCACGTACTGGACGCAGATGTTTGTCACCAGATAAATAAAATAAATGGAAATCCTCCCGAAACCGGGAGGATTTTTTATGTACAGATATTTCGTATTATTTGCAACAGAATCATCTTCATGAGACTATATGAATGGCAAAAAAACAAAGCGAGGTTGAGACAAATGACAACAATAGAGTTAATGAAAGAACGGCAGTCCATTCGTGCATTCGATACGGAAGCCGATATGCCGGAACAGGATCTTCAGGATATTATTGAGGCAGCGGTTCAGGCACCGTCTTCCTGGAATCTGCAGCACTGGAAATTTCTTGCCGTAACATCCGATGAGAAGAAGCAGGAGCTTCTCCCGATTGCCTATAATCAGAAGCAGGTAGCTGAAAGCTCAGCAACCATTGCTATACTTGGAGATAAAGAAGCCAATATTCATGCAGACGCGGTTTACGCAGAAGCAGTAGATGCAGGCAAAATGACAGAAGAGATTAAGACGCAGCTCGTTGCAAACATTCATGCAGCATACGAAAGAGAAGGCTTTGCAAAAGACGAAGCATTAATTAACGCTTCTCTTGCTTCCATGCAGCTGATGCTCGCAGCGAAAGAAAAAGGATATGACACCGTACCAATGGGCGGATTTGATAAAGCAGCTTTTGTCGAAGCGTTTAATGTACCAGACCGCTATGTACCGGTTATGCTCATCTCTGTCGGTAAAAAAACAGGGGAAGCACGAAAATCCAAACGCTTCCCGGTAGAGGATGTACTGATCAAAGACTCATTTTAAATAATGAAATTCCCGCTTTCTTTAATAAGAAAGCGGGAATTTTTTAGGATCAGCTCAGTTCATTAACGGCAGAACATACAGCAGGATCGCGAGGAAGTGCAGAAAGGATGCAACGAGGACAAAAACATGCCAGATGCCGTGGTGATAAGGAATACGGCGCCATACATAAAAAACAGATCCGGCCGTGTAAAGAATACCACCTGCAATCAACAGGTTAAGGCCCCCGCCTGGAAGATTTTCAGAGAGCGGGACCCAGGCAAAAACTATAATCCAGCCCATGCCGATATAGAAGATGGTAGACAAAAATAAGAAACGCTTCACAAAAAATATTTTAAAGATGACCCCCAGCACGGCAATACCCCAGACGATGCCAAATAAAGTCCAGCTTAAGGCGCCGTCCAAGGCATGAAAAAGAAGCGGCGTATATGTACCTGCGATAAACAAATAAATGGCCGCGTGATCAAATATTTCGAATATGTCTTTAGCCTTTCCTTCTTTTACAAAATGAACGAGGGTGGAAGACATATACAAAAACAGCATCGTGGAGCCGTAGATGCTGACGCTTATTACAGGAGCCGGGGTTCCGGCATGAATAAGCAGAATAACAAGCGCAGCGATGCTGAACAATACACCGATGGCATGAATAGAAGCATTAACCATTTCCTCTTTTCGGGTAAACGTATGAACATTGGCCATAGCGGGTAAAAACCCTTTCCTGCATGAATTTTCTTAAGTTTATCACATCAATGACTACGCTTAAAAAAAGAACCTCCCCGGATTTTTTTGACCCGGGGAGGTTTTGCGTATTAATTAGCTTCAATAGGGCTGCCTGTTTCAACATGACCGAAAATACTTTCATTTACTTCTCCGTCAATAAGAATCTGTGTACTGCTGTAGCCGAACTGGCTCATGATAGAAGCAATCTGATTCATAATGGCCGCATCACCGCTTGAACCGACGTTGGATTCAACAAAAGCAGAAGAAAAAGATACAGTAGCCTGGGAGCCTGAGCCTTCTACTGATTGAACCGTTGTGTCAGGGTTTACTGGAGAAAACATGCCATCAGAATCCGGGCCTGCAATCCATGCCTGCAGCGCAGCTGCTGGTAAATTCTCTTCGGAATCTGCGGTCACGCTGCGTTCTTCTGTCAATGTCTCCATAAGCTGGTCATCAGAGAAATATAATGTAACTGTTTCCGTTACTTCATCTGTTTCTTCCATTGTATTTTCCTCCTCGGCAGAAGTGCTGGTTTCCTCTTCTGACCTATTATCAGATGCCTCACGGGACTCTTCGTTATTGGAAGTGGAGGTTTCTGTTTCTGTAGTCTCCTCTTCTTCTTGAGCTTCCGCTTCTTCCAATGCTTCGTTAGCAGAAGACTCGTCTCCGCCGCTTTCAGCTGATTCTTCTTCTGCCGGTTCAGCAGAATCACCGGCATCCGGTTCATTTCCTTCTGACGCAGCAGATTCTTCTTCTGTTGTTTCCGTCTCTTCAGCAGACTCGGTTTCCTCAGCTGCAGTTTCTTCCTGCGTTTCTTCCGTAGAGTTCGCTTCATCTGCCGGCGCCTGTTCAGACTCGGAGCCGCTGCTCGTTCCGCAAGCCGAAAGTATCAGCAGGGACAGGGCAGATGGAACTAGTAAGTATGTCATTTTCTTCATTTTTTCATTCCTTCTTTCAATATAAGTATTTGGTATCAATACATAAGACGGTGTTATAGCAAAAGAGTTACGCTAAATAAAAAATAAAAAAATTTAAAAAAAGTATTGACGATTAAATTTATACTGTTATATAATACATTTAACAAAATAAACTGTATTAAAACAGAGGAGGAAATGAAATGAAAAGAAGAGAGCGTCAAAACATGATCCAATTTATTTCTAAAATCCGGGGCACAGAGGAAACACAGTTTTTTCAAATGACAGACGAAGACGTTGAACACATCTACGATCAGACTTATTTCCAGCATGAAACAACAGAATAATAAAGAAGCTTATCTCTTCTTATAAGAGGTAAGCTTTTTTGTTGGTGCGAAAGAGCAGGAAAAAGGGGATTCACTTTCAGGGAAATAAAAGTGGTATAATACAGTCACATAAGGAAGGTGTACAGGATGAAAAAATGGTCTAACCGAAAAATTTTATTTATTATACTGACGCTTATTTTTCTATATGCTGCTATTTATTGGAGCTATGTCTTCATCACTACCAGCTAATATAAAAGCTGTAAATAATAAATACAATTATAATAATAGAAGCTGATACAGCTTTATCATACTCGGGAAACAGGCATACGGCTCCAGAAGCAGCAGTTACATAAAAATACATAGAATTAAGCAGTGTCACTGTAGCCATATATACATTCCCGTGTCAGAATATAATAATGTAATCAAACTGTAATATGGATATGGCTCTTTTTATGAAAAATGATGTAACACAATGAAACAACTAACGACTTAAGTATGGGAGTGTAAATCATGCAAGATGAATTTGAGCGGTTGTATGAAAGCTATCACCACTCTCTTTATCAATATCTTTTTTATCTGGTTCGAGACCGGGATGCAGCCGAAGAACTGGTCCAGGAAGTGTACATTAAAGTATTTCATTCCTTTGACTCCTTTGAAGGCAAAAGCAGCGAAAAAACATGGCTTTATTCTATTGCACGTCATGTCGGAATCGACTGGATTCGAAAGCAGAACCGCAAAAAGAGAAAATGGCTAGGCATGCTCGGCCCGCTTTCAAAAGAAGATATAAGAGACCCCGCTCCGCTGCCGGATGAAATTCTTACGGCAAAAGACGAGGTCCGGGAAATATATCAGTACATGGAGAACTGCACGTCCGATCAACGGCAGGTGCTTATGCTCCGGTATGTAGATTCTCTATCTATAAAAGAAACGGCAGATGTTCTGGGATGGTCGGAAAGTAAAGTGAAAACCACCCAGCACCGGGCAATCAAAAAGCTGCAGGATCTCATGGGCGGAAACGAAGAAGAGAATCAAAGGAGGGTAGAACCTTGAAGCAGCGGCAACACGATCAAAAATCAATTGAAGACAAGCTTCGACAGCTGCCGGAAGTCCGGGACAGCCGAAGCAGGCAGGAAATTTATTACAATGTTATGGCAAAAACAAAAGCAAAGAGCCCTCGGAATAATCGAAGAAAATGGTTAGTGCCAGGGATCACCACAGTATTTGCCATTATGCTTTTAGCCCTTATTATTCCTAATATGATCCCGCAGTCCCAGCAGATGTCTTCAGATACCGAGCAGAGTGAAGAACGCACCGCTTCTGAGACAGAAGAAGCACAGGAGGAAGCTCCTGCAGAAAATGGAGAAGGGGAATCCTCGTCTCCGGACGAAGAGGCGGCTTCAGATTCCGCTGTTAATGAAGAAAGCGGACAGGACGCTGCGGATGAAGCAGCAGAAGAAGAGGCACCGCAGGAAGAAATGACGGAAGAAGAAACGCTGGAAGCTCTGGAATCTCCGGAAGCAGATGAGCCGGCTCGTCTGGAAACATCAGAGGCGGCGGAAAGCCGAGATGAAACTCCAGCGGTGGAAGAAGAATGGATCGCAAACGACTACCTGCGTGCGCTATCTTCCAGTGAGATAGAAGAAGGAAACGTCCCCGTTACGATTCCGCTCCAGGATGCCGAATATGGAATCACGGTTCCAATCACCTTTTTAATTGAAGGTTCCTTTGAATCAGCTCCTGCTTTTTTTGAAGCATTAAACCGCAATTATGCAGGTGAAGAGATCGGCCTTTCCGGTTCTGTCGTGCAGAATATTCGCTGGAGCAGCACAGATGATGCTTCTAACGCCTGGCAGGCCGATTTTGAAGAATCCCAGCAGAGTTTAAGCAGTGCACAGGGGGAAAGTTTTCTAAACAGTTTGGAAGAGAGTCTCCGCTATACGGATGTATCGGAAATTCTGTTTTCAGAAAACGGAGAGCCCGGCGTCGAGTTTGGAAACTACGGACTGCTCGATAGCTATTTAGTACAAGAAGAAAATCGTGGATACTTCGCCTATTCCTCCAACCAGGATGTAACACTGCTTGTCAGCGGGGCCGGGGCAGGACAACCGACAGCAAATGAGCAGGGAGAGTTATTCTCCTTTGAAGAAACACTGCAGCAGATGGAAACTGATCCTGAAAGCGAAGCTTTACAGTCACCAATGCCGGAAGGCCTCGATGTAGCTGGAGTTGAAGGAGAAGGAACTAATGCTACCGTAACATTCACGGAATCCTCGGAACTGCCGGAGAGCTGGAACAGCAACATTTTTACAGATGCTGTTTTGTTTGCCGCATCGGACTTCGGATATGAAACCGTCGCATTCGAAAAGGAAAATTCCGAAAGCAGTGCCGATTGGCTGCCTGAAGAATCTCTTGAAGTACCGGAAGCACCAAACCTTGTTACCTTTGAATAAAAAAAGTCTTTCTATCCCTTCAGAGGATAGAAAGACTTTTTCGTTTAAAAGAGAAATTCTGCCGCTCGTGCCAGCAGGCCGATAACAATTAATACGACAAAGGCATAACCAATTAAGCGGGGAAGCCGCTGACCGATAGGGGCACGGAATCTGCGCCGCCCCTTCCAGCGGTTTGGATTAAACACCGGCTCTTCAGGTGAGGCTTTGGAATGCTGCACGCTGAAAAACGGCGTGGCGTTCCGCAAAAAGAAAGGGGCCAGCAGAAAGCCGGAAAAAAGCCCAAAAATGTGTGCGTATACGTTAATATTAGGAGATAGAAATGTCATAACGACGCTGAACAGCGTAAGAATAAGAATGAGCTGTGCGCTGGCGGCGTCAATCAGATCTTTGCGCTTCCAGATTAGATACATGTAAATGCCAAATACGCCGAATACAGCGCCGGACGCTCCAAGGTGGGAGTAATAAAGCCCGCCCAAATAGAAAGTCGCCACATTCGCCAGCAGTCCCATAAGAACATATACAAGGATAAATTTCGCTCTGCCAAGCATCTGCTCAAGCGGCGGGGCAAAAAGCACAAGGGCAAATGAGTTAAGAATCACGTGAGTCAGCCCCTGATGCAGGAAAACAGGAGTGAACAGTCTCCACCATTCGCCGGCAGCGATAGCTGCATTAAATCCAACGCCAAGCTGAAAGATCAAGTCCCCGAATGGAATGAGACCATTAGTAAGGCTGGTTAGGTTAATCCAGGCAAATAAGATCATATGTATAATGACGAGAGAAAACACGACAGGATAATTTTTCCTGAATGAATAAAATGATTCATTTCGAATAAACATAGAGCGCCCCTTTTGATAAAATAATTTGTTCTGCCGCATGCCTGCAGAGCGGTATTTCCTTTTGATTTTAGCACAAATTAACTTTTGAAGGCGACCAGTGATGCTCAAAGAGGAGAGAAACGTTATGATTCACGGAATCGGCATAGATATTATAGAATTAAAACGAATAGAGCAGCTGCTTGATAAAAACAATAAGCTGGCAGATCGTATTTTTACAGAAAATGAAAAAGAAATATTTGAGCATTTAACCGGACAGCGGCGGGTTGAATATGCAGCCGGCCGCTTTGCCGCAAAAGAGGCTTTTGTAAAAGCTGTCGGAACAGGTATTTCAGGCGCCTATGGATTTCAGGACATAGAAGTACTCAACGAGCCGAATGGCAGGCCTGTGCTGTATGCGCTGGTAACGGACGCACCAAAGGCGAAAATTCATGTAAGTATTTCCCACAGCAGAGAATGGGTGGCTGCCCAGGTTATTATAGAAGAGTAGGGACGTGAAAATATGAGAATTGTCACAGCGGATCAGATGCGTGAAGCGGACAGGCTGGCAATAGAAGAAGTTGGCATGAAAGAAGAACTCTTAATGGAAAATGCGGGAAGGGCAGCGGCAGCAAAAGTAATGGAGCTGTATCCAAATCTTCAGCGTGCTGCTGTACTGGCAGGCAAAGGCAATAATGGCGGTGACGGCTATACTATAGCGAGAACACTCGAGAATGCCGGCGTGCAGACCGATGTCTTTTCTATAAGTGCGGACAGTTTGAAGGGGGCGGCTCTTTACCATCAGAAGCTGTACGAGCAGTCAGGCTTCGCTTTGCAGCCTTTTGATGCTTCGGCTTTTCAGGCGGAAGGTTACGATATCATTATTGACGCTATGCTTGGAACAGGTATCAAAGGAGAAGTAAAACCTCCTTTTGATAAGGCAATACAAAGGCTGCAAGAGAGCAGTACTCCGGTTATCTCCATAGATGTGCCTTCCGGCGTTCCATCGGGGGAAGAAGACGTACCCTCCTCTGCTGTAAAAGCGGATGTGACCATTATTCTCGAAAGTCCTAAATTGAGTGCTTATTTATTTCCGGCAAAAGAACATTACGGCCGGCAGGAGACCGTTTCTATCGGTATGCCCGGAATGGTATGGAAGAAAGCCGGAAGTGAAGCCGAAGAGTGGGGAATGACAGAAACTGCGGCAGCTTTTCCCAAAAGAAAGGAAAATGCCCATAAAGGCAGGCATGGCCGCGCCTTGTTAATCGGCGGATCAAAAAATATGGCCGGAGCTCCTGCGATTGCAGCCCTGGCTGCCCTTGAGAGCGGTGCCGGCCTGCTGACGACGGCTGTTCCGGAGTCGCTTATGTATACAACGGCTGCTCTCGTACCGGAAACGACCTTTTTAAGGCTTCCTGAAAAAGAGGGGGAACTGGCCGAAGCAAGCGTGCAGGAAGATTTCGGATTTGAACAGTATGACGCTGTAGCGGTAGGACCGGGGCTCGGACGGCTGAAGGAAGCAAAAGAAATAGTAAAGCGGGCGCTCGTGGAAACTACAGGCATATTAATACTTGATGCCGATGCACTGCACTGGCTTCCGGAACTGGAGCAGGAGCAGAGAGAAAGAACCGCACCGCTTGTATTAACGCCCCACCCTGGAGAAATGGCCACCTGGGCAGCATAACTCCGGGAGAGGTGAATAAGCACCGTTTTTCTTTATCGAGGAAATATGTGAGGGAAATGAAGTGTCACCTTGTGCTGAAAGGACCGAATACGATCTGTACCGCACCAGATGAGAATCAGGCTGTGCTGACAACCGGAAATGCGGGTCTGGCCAAAGGCGGCTCGGGGGACACCCTGACTGGCATTCTGCTTGGGCAGGTGATGCAGGCAGAAAATACAGCAGACATGGTAAACAACGCTGTATTTCTGCACGGCTATGCAGCGGACCTGGCTGTTCAAGACAAAGAAACAGACTACTCGCTGCGTGCATCTAAATTAGCAGCATATATTCCTAAAGCAATTAAAAGTGTTCAATTATATCAAGACAGCAGGAGAAGATAAATATGGCTTTTCGAGAGCAATCCTATAGAGATACCTGGGTCGAAGTAAATCTGGGAAGCATTACGAGCAACGTGGAGCAGGTGCTGAAAAGCACGGGGAACCAGCTGGATGTGATGGCTGTTGTAAAAGCAGACGGATACGGCCACGGAGCCGTGGAGGCGGCAGAAGCAGCAATCAAGGGAGGGGCGGTATTTTTAGGTGCGGCCCTTTTGGAGGAAGCGCTAGAGCTGCGTGAGGCAGGAATCGATCTTCCTATTCTTGTTCTCGGACGTACGAGACCGGAAGACGCGGAGATCGCACAACGTCATCATATCAGCCTCACCGTTTTCCAAAAAGAATGGCTGGAGGCGGCTTCGTCTTTCCTGAAGCCGGAACGGGCGCTGTCGATTCATTTAAAAACAGATACCGGCATGGGGCGGATCGGCCTGCGCAGCAATGCAGAAATAACCGATTTTCTGGAATCGTTAACCTCCCAGCCGGCTTTTTACCTGGAAGGAATTTTTACACACTTTGCTACTGCCGATGAGCAGGAGACGGCCTATTTTTATAAACAGCACGAACGATTTAAGGAAATTGTGGAGCTTGCCGGTGAAGTCGTAAAGCTGCCACCATATATTCACTGCGGGAACAGTGCAGCGGGAATGAGATTTCCAAACCGCTGCTTTACGATGTTCAGGTTTGGTATATCCATGTATGGGTTAACGCCATCTCCGGACATTAACGACGAACTGCCTTTTCCCCTGCAGCCGGCTTTTTCATTATACAGCCGGCTGGTGCAGGTGAAAAAAATCAGCCCGGGGGAAAGCATCAGCTACGGGGCGACCTATACCGCGGAAAAAGAGGAATATATCGGGACGGTGCCGATCGGCTATGCGGACGGCTGAACCGGCATCACTCTACGAACGGAGGGGTAGTACTCGTTAATGGAGAAGAAGCGCCGATTGTCGGAAGAGTATGTATGGACCAGATGATGATACGTCTCCCCGGTCCCGCGGAAACGGGTGCAAAAGTAACGTTGATTGGAAAAGACCAGGGGCAGGAAATTACCGTGCTGGATGCAGCGCAGAGACTGGGAACCATTACCTATGAAATTCCCTGTATGATCAGCAAGCGTGTTCCAAGAAAATATATCAGCGGCGGAAACTAAACTTTTTTTATGCGAAGCCGATATAAAAAATAATAAAAATCAGGCTGAAACAGCAGTTTTTTTCCGGAATGGCAGGAGCTCGGGGAGCATTGGAAAAAAACGGTTTTGCAAACCGCTTCTACAAATGCTATTATATGGAGTAGGAAGTGAGCACAGTTGAGGTCTTACGCTGGAGGTGTGTGTGACATGTTTCAAAGGAACACCAAACAGATTAAGGTGAGTCTTCCGGAGTACCTGCTTAGTGAACTGGACGGCATTTTGGACCAGGGCAGAGAAAACCGGGACGATTTCATTCATCAAGCCACTGAGCTTTATTTGAGGGAATCTCAGCGGATTAAAGCTCGTGAATCGATGCAAAAAGGTTATGTGGAAATGGCGCAGATCAACCTGCACATTGCTTCAGAATCTTTCGTTGCAGAAGCGGAAGCCGAACATTCTATGGATACACGTTTAGTAAGCGGGGTATAAGCACTTATATTATTCTTTCACAATTTGTAAGACCTTAAACTTCATATTTTAATCATCTGGATTCGGGAGTGCCGCCTGTACATAAATTTATGTACAGGCGGCACTCCCGTTTTGTCCGAAGGTGAGCTTTAATTTGTTCTGCAAATCTACTGTAAGGACTGGTATAATAAAAATTATACAACAATAGGCGGCAATATATTTGCGGTTGATGTGAAGACATGAAATAATAGCAGTAATTGTGATAAAAAAAGAAGGTATATGTAAATGAAATAAAAGCTTTATGGAGCGTACCGTACCTATACCCGTACATGAAAAAATTAATCATCATAACAGAAAACGTACAATCTTCTCTTTTTATTGTTTAAAGAAGCCAGGTACTTTAAGAAATAAAAGCCTTTTTTCATATACCAGCAGAAGAACTTGTAAATAAGAGCAATTAAAGGTCAAGTGGAGGAATTACTTATGCATGCAGCCGTTTTGGAAATGATTTATAATCAGCGGAACGAAATTAATGAAAACTGGTCGGAGAAAATGAATCAGGTGCGAAATGATGTATTTAAAGAAAAGGTGCCCAAAACGCTTTTTCAGGATACAAACGAGGAATTTGTCACGCTGATTTTTAATTCATTCGATGTAGAGTTGGAAGACGGGCGTGCGTTTTTACGTAGTTTTGCTGAGAAGCTTATTCGCATGGGATGGCCGTTAAGTTACTTTACTAAAGGAATGCAGACTTTCCGTCGTGTCGTGCTCGAAAGTATCAGCTCCGGCAGTGAGATCCCTTCTAAAAAAATGTACGAAACATTTTACGAAATTGAAGAGTGGGTTGACGAAATGGTCAATCAGCTAGTTGATGAATATTCAGGCTCCTGGGAGTCAACGCTGCATCAGCAGCGCCTCGCCTTAAAGGAACTGTCTGCACCGCTTATCCCGGTGTTTGATAATATCAGCGTCATGCCGCTTATTGGAACGATTGATACGGAACGGGCCAAGCTGATTATGGAGAATTTACTTGATGGCATTATCGAACACCGTTCCCAGGTTGTTCTTATTGATATTACCGGAGTGCCGGTCGTGGATACGATGGTAGCCCATCATATTATCCAGGCGTCGGAAGCTGTCCGGCTCGTCGGGGCAGAATGTATTCTTGTAGGAATCAGGCCCGAAATTGCCCAGACAATAGTAAACCTGGGAATTGACCTGGGGAAATTTCCAACAAAGAGCAGTCTTCGAAAAGGCATCGAAACGGGTATGGAGCTGACGAAGCGCCAGATCATTAATGTTTAGTCTTAATAGAAAATATGCGAGTGCAGCAGAGTAGTTATAGAATGGAGGGTCCGACGTGCGAATTCCAATATTGAAGCTTCAGCAGTATCTGCTTATATCCGTTCAAGTAGATTTAGATGACCAGACTGCCCTTCAGTTTCAGGAGGATCTGTTAAATAAGATTCACCAGGAAGGGTCTGCAGGGGTAGTTATTGACTTAACCTCAGTAGAAATGATTGACTCTTTTATAGCAAAAGTTCTAGGCGACGTCGTAGAAATGTCTAATCTTATGGGTGCCAGAGTAGTGATGACTGGAATTCAGCCGGCGGTTGCCATCACTTTAATAGATATGGGTATTATTTTGGACGACGTCCCTACCGCTCTGGACCTGGAACAAGGTCTGGAGAAACTTCAACAGGAACTGGAGGAATGAATATGAGTGTTCAATCCAGCGTTGAAGTGCATACAGAATGGGGCATTGTCTCGGCCAGGCAGGCCGGACGGAACCTTGCAAAAGAAATAGGATTTGGAAGCGTGGACCAGGCCCGTGTAACAACGGCAATATCTGAACTGGCCAGAAATATTTACCTCTACGCGGAAAAAGGCGAAATCATCATAGAAACGATCGAACAGTATCATAGCAGTGGAGCTAAAAAAGGTATTAAAATTACCGCCAAAGACCGTGGCCCCGGGATTAAAAATATCCGTGAGGTAATGGAAGACGGCTTTACAACGTCCGGTGGACTTGGAGCAGGACTTCCAGGGGTAAAAAGGTTAATGGATGATTTTGATATCGATTCTGTCGTTGGAGAAGGAACGGTTATAACGACGGTTAAATGGCTCAGGTAAAGGAGGATTTAACACTTGGCTGATTCATATAGTCTTATGCAGGAACAATACCGGAAAATTCTTGTCACCTATTTGAAGGAAAAAAACGAGCAGGGATTATATTATGCCCAGCAGTTCAGCAAAAAGGTACTGGAGAATCAAATTTCACCTGAAGAAGTAGTGAGTCTTCATATAGAAGCAATTGAAGAACTGTTTCCTTACATGCCGGAAGGAGCAGTGGATTCATTTGAATTTCTGCTCGAGGTTATGATGGGGTATGGTCTCGCGTACCGGGAGCACCAGAGCCTCAGGGACAAGCAGCGGGAGCTCGAAAACGAAATTAATGTGGCTGCAAGTATGCAGCAGACTTTTCTGCCAAAGGAGATACCGTTCGTACAGGATCTTGATGTTGGCGTACTTAGTGTCCCTGCTTCGAAAATGAGCGGGGACTATTATCATTTTGTAAAAGATGAAAATGGATGCGTAGGCATGGCCATTGCCGATATTATCGGAAAGGGCGTTCCTGCGGCTCTTTGTATGTCCATGATTAAATACGCAATGGACAGTTATCCGGAACAGCGCCTCCAGCCGGGGGCTCTGCTGGAAAACTTAAACCGGGTAGTAGAGCAGAATGTAGCGGCCAATATGTTTATTACAATGATGTACGGATCCTATGACCCTCGTGTCCATCACTTTTATTATTCAGGGGCCGGGCATGAACCCGGTTTTTATTATAATTATGCCGAGGACAGCTTTGATGAACTTTCTGCAAAAGGCGTTGTTCTGGGAATTCGCAGAGACAGCAGCTTTTTGGAATATCATAAAAAAGTAGAGCCCGGGGACTTTATCGTTCTTTTTATCGGATGGAGTAACGGAATGCCGGACCGATGACGGGTTTATCGAACGTGAGGAAATTACTAACCTGATCCGTGAATATAAACACCTTCCGGCCCAGGAGCTTGTGGAAAATGTGTTTTATCAGCTCGAGAAACTGCAGGGGTTTCAGCTGCGCGATGACTTTACGTTAATCATTATCCGCAGAGAGGTTTAATAGAAAATAAAAGCGGGAAGTAATGAATGGATACGACTAATTAATAATGCATTCATTTTACTATAACTATAGATATAATCGGCAAAAAGGAAACAGGAGGAAATATATTATGAATTTAGATATCAAAACGGAGCAGTCTAAAGGAGAAACTATTCTATTTATAGAGGGAGAAGTAGATGCTTATACGGCTCCCCAGCTGAAAGAAGCAATTGAACCGTTAACAGAAAAAGACGGTGAGTCCGTTACGGTCGACCTGACTAACGTAAGCTATATCGACAGCACAGGGCTTGGGATTTTCGTTGGTGCTTTAAAGTCATCAGAAGCTAACAACAGCAAGCTTCGTCTTGTTGGACTTAATCAAAGGGTAATGAGACTTTTCTCCATTACAGGCCTGGATGAAGTAATTGACATCGAAGAGGGGAAAAAGGAGGGGACGCAATAATGACTGATCATGCAGATAATTTTGAGATGAAAGTTCCTGCCAAAGCGGAATACGTTGGAGTTGTCCGTCTCACCGTTTCGGGCATTGCAAGCAGGGCAGGATACTCCTATGATGATATTGAAGATATGAAAATTGCAGTAGCGGAAGCCTGCACGAACGTTGTGAATCATGCATATGAGAAATCAGGATACATGCTTCTTTCCTGTGTTATTCGTGAAGACCGTATTCAAATCATTGTGGCAGACCGGGGTGAAAGCACAGAGGTAAGCAACCTGCTTGAAAACATCGGCCCGATCGATAGTTCAAAGCCTGTTTCAGAATTAAAAGAAGGCGGCCTGGGACTCTTCCTTATTGATACCTTGATGGATAAAGTAGAGATCAGCAATGAATCAGGTGTTGCTATCGTTATGACCAAGTTCCTTCATAGAGATGGGGTGGAGCAGCATGTCGACGGAATCCAGACCTCAGCAGACAAACAAGAGCAGGGGCAGAAACAATAAAGACAACACCCACGTTTATGAGTGGATTGAGGAATTTCAGAACAATCGTAATGAAGAAGTGCAGACAAAGCTTGTTCTTCATTATGAATCGCTTGTTCAGTCGCTTGCAGAAAATTTTCCCGCGGCCAGGATCATGATGATGACCTGTATCAGGTAGGTATGATTGGTCTGCTTGCAGCACTGCGGAGATTTGACCATTCGTTTGACCGAAGCTTTGAATCTTTTGCCGTGCCGACGATTGTCGGTGAGATTAAGCGCTTTATACGTGACAAAACGTGGAGCGTTCATGTACCGCGTCGTATAAAAGAGCTGGGTCCCAGAATCAAAAAAGCGGTAGAAGAGCTGACGAGTGATCTGCAGCGTTCGCCTCAGGTGGATGAAATTGCTGCTTACCTTGAAGTGACGGTAGAAGAAGTGCTGGAAACGATGGAGATGGGAAAGAGCTATCAGGCCCTTTCAGTGGACCGTTCTATTGAAGCGGATCAGGAAGGCAGTGCTGTTACGCTTCTCGATCTTGTAGGTGCAACCGATGAAGGTTATGAAAAGACAGATCAGCAGCTCCTGCTTCAAAAGGCATTCACTGTTCTGACAGAGCGTGAAAAAGAAATTTTGAAATGTACGTATTTCGAAAATTTAAGTCAGAAAGAAACAGGAGAAAAGCTTGGAATTTCCCAAATGCATGTATCGCGACTTCAGAGAAGAGCGCTTCAGAAGCTGAGAGATTCCATTCGAACAGAACCTTCGGAGTGTCTGTGATGATTGAGAGCAGAACGCATAACAAAGTGAAAACCGTTGTGTATCAGAAAGAAAAAGAAGGCAATCACCTGTGCGGAGATTCCTTCATGATGATAGAGACAGACGATTATTTTCTTTGTGCAGTAGCTGACGGATTGGGAAGCGGGGAATATGCTTTCAAGTCTTCCGATATTGCAATGGAAATTCTTCGTACCCACCATGAGTGGACCGTTCCGGATCTGATGGACGAGTGCAATCGGCATTTATGCGGGGAGCGCGGAACGGTTATCACCATTCTTAAAATATTATTCGACGAGAAAAAAGTAATATACGGTAACATTGGGAATATCGGTTCGTTTATAGCAGCAGATGACCAGAAAGCGCATCGGCCGCTTCCTGCTCCTGGTTTTCTATCCGGTCGGAAATTCCATTACCGTCTGGAGCATTATTATTATAAAAAGAATCTGCACTTTATTCTACATTCCGATGGGATTTCCATAAGCCAGGAAGAGTATAATTGGATGATAGATCTTCAGTCTACCGATGTATCCATGAGGTATTTAGCAGAGAAGAGCCAGAAAACTAAGATGACCGTACGGTATTAATAGGGTCATTATATGAATCTTGAGTCCTTCCTGCCAAACAGTAAGGCTCTTTTTTTTATCCGGAAATAAGGCCGTTTTGGGATAGCTGCCCCTTCATGTTATAGTAATGAGGCTGAAGAGATCTTACATATTGAACAAAAAGGAGCTTCTTATACATGACGAAACAGGATGAACTTGTCACAAAACTTTCTACCTCTCTATCGATGCAGGAAAAATGGGTGCGTAATATTATTGAACTTCTCGAAGAAGGAAATACAGTGCCATTCATTTCAAGATATCGGAAAGAGCAGACGGGCAGCGCAGATGAAGTGCAGATAAAAAATGTCCAGGACGGCTGGGAATATACAAGACAGATGCAGCAGAGGAAAGAAGAAGTATCCCGTTTGATTGAAGAACAGGATAAACTGACGCCGGAGCTGAGAGAATCGATTGCAGCTGCGGAGAAACTGCAGGAGCTCGAGGATATTTACCGTCCGTACCGGCAGAAAAGAAAAACAAGAGCAACGGCTGCTGTGGCCAGAGGGCTTGAGCCTTTAGCATCTTACTTATTTGCCCTGCCTAAAGAAGGCAGTCCGGAAGAAGAAGCAAAAGCATACGTATCCGAGGAGCAGGATGTAGAAAACGTTGAAGCTGCCCTTCAGGGAGCACGCGATATTATAGCGGAGTGGGTGTCAGATAACCCGTCTATCCGAAAAGAGCTGCGCGAGCAGACGTTCCGCCATGGACTGCTTTCCTCGAAACAGAAAAAGGGAGCGGTCGACGAAGCCGGCACGTATGAGATGTACTATGAGTATCAGGAAGCCGTTCGTAAAGTACCGTCTCATCGTATTTTGGCGATGAACCGCGGCGAAAAAGATAAAGTCGTAAAGGTTTCTGTTTCAATAGAAGAAGAACGCGCACTTCAGATGATTGAAAAGAAAATCGTCAAACGCTACGGTTCGCCGGCGCTTGAACAGGTGAAAGCCGCATATGAAGACGCGTATAAGCGGCTGATTGCTCCGTCTATCGAGCGGGAAATCCGCAATGAGCTGACAGCAAAAGCAGAAGAACAGGCTATACACATTTTTTCGGAGAATCTTAAACAGCTTCTGCTGCAGCCGCCGATGAAAGGGAAAGTAGTGCTTGGTCTGGACCGGCCTACCGTACAGGCTGCAAAATCGCTGTCGTGGATGAAAACGGGAAGCTTCTCCACGTAGGTGTTATTTATCCTGTTCCGCCGGTAAATAAGGTGGAAGAATCAAGAAAGGTTCTAAAAGGCCTGCTTAACAAATACAGCGTGGAAGTTATTGCCATCGGTAATGGAACAGCTTCAAGAGAAACAGAGGAGTTTGTAGCGGAGGCGATAACCGAATGGGACCACGATGCGGCCTACCTGATTGTCAACGAAGCAGGGGCGAGTATTTATTCAGCTTCAGAAGTAGGAAGGGAAGAATTCGGTGACCTGTCCGTGGAACAGCGGAGTGGTGTATCTATTGCGAGAAGACTTCAGGATCCACTCGCAGAGCTTGTCAAAATTGATCCAAAATCAGTTGGAGTCGGCCAGTATCAGCATGATGTTACGCAGTCAAAGCTGAACGATTCCCTTACATTTGTTGTAGAAACAACGGTAAACAAGGTCGGGGTCAACGTAAACACGGCATCTCCAAGTCTTTTGAAATATGTTTCCGGACTCTCGAAAGCAGTAGCCGGTAATATAATTAAATACAGAGAAGAAAATGGCAGCTTTACAAGCCGTGCAGAGCTCAAGAAGGTACCAAGACTCGGCAGCAAGGCATATGAGCAGGCAGCCGGATTTATGCGTATTATAGATGGGAAAGAACCACTCGATAAAACCGCGATCCATCCGGAGAGCTACAAAACCGCAAAAGCGCTTCTTGCATCCATTGATGCATCGGCGGCCGAAGCGGGAAGCGCTGAGCTTATTGAGAAGCTCTCCGGACTTTCTATTAAAGAATCAGCAGAAGCGCTTGATGCAGGTGAGCCGACAATCCGGGATATTATCGAAGACCTTAAGCGTCCGCTCCGGGATCCCCGCGAAGACCTGCCTAAGCCTATTCTGAAAAAGGGTATTATGAGAATGGAGGACCTGGAAGAGGGCATGGAACTGCAGGGGACCGTGCGCAATGTTGTTGACTTCGGGGCTTTTGTCGATATTGGTGTAAAGCAGGATGGACTTGTACACATATCCAAAATGGCAAAACGGTTCATTAAGCACCCGATGGAAGCAGTATCTATCGGAGATATTATTCCAGTATGGATAGACAGCGTCGATTCAAAAAAAGGAAGAATTGCCTTGACGATGATTGAACCAAACAAATAAACTGGAAAGAGCGCCTGGAGCCAGGCGCTCTTTTTGATAGAAAGGCGGAGGCGGATGAACAACGAGAACCTGCAAAAGCTCGCAGAGGACATTTCTATTACTTTTTTTGACCGGCCGTTTCTTCACCGTTGTATATTTAACAGCAGGCTTCGTACAACCGGAGGCCGCTATATGCTGAAGAGCCATAATATCGAAATGAACCCAAAGCATTATCAAGTACACGGCCGTGAGGAATTAATTTCAATCATAAAACATGAACTCTGCCACTATCATCTTCATATAGAAGGAAAAGGATACCGGCATCGTGATGCAGATTTTAAAAAGCTTCTTGCAGAAACAGGAGGAGCCCGGCACTGCAGAGCGGTTGATGAAACAGAGGAGAGATACAAGCATACATACCGGTGCAGCAGGTGTGGAAGCCTCTTTCACAGGAAGCGGCGTATCGACACAGCAAAGTACGTATGCGGAGGCTGCAAAGGAAATTAAAAAAAGTTTCTGAATAGCTTGACCTTATTTTATGCTGTGGTACATTATAAAAGTCGCTTGAGAGCAACCAGCAAAAACGCTGGTAACTGCCTCTGTAAAGCCATTTAATTTAAAAAATAATCTATTGACATCATATGCGCTATCGTGTAAACTACTGAATGTCGCATCAAAATAATGCACATTCCACAGTAGCTCAGTGGTAGAGCTATCGGCTGTTAACCGATCGGTCGCAGGTTCGAATCCTGCCTGTGGAGCCAATGGAGAAGTACCCAAGTGGCTATAAGGGGCTCCCCTGCTAAGGGAGTAGGTTGTGTAAACGGCGCGAGGGTTCGAATCCCTCCTTCTCCGCCATGATTCGGCCCGTTGGTCAAGTGGTTAAGACACCGCCCTTTCACGGCGGTATCACGGGTTCGAATCCCGTACGGGTCACCAATAATGGAGGATTAGCTCAGCTGGGAGAGCACCTGCCTTACAAGCAGGGGGTCGGCAGTTCGATCCTGTCATCCTCCACCATTCACACTTTTACATTAAATGGTCCGGTAGTTCAGTTGGTTAGAATGCCTGCCTGTCACGCAGGAGGTCGCGGGTTCGAGTCCCGTCCGGACCGCCATTTAAATTATGTTCCTTTGAAAAATATCAACTAATGTATTATAATGGCTAACTAGGAAGTAACTTTCCTTAATATTGGGCTATGGCCAAGCGGTAAGGCATCGGACTTTGACTCCGTGATGCGCTGGTTCGAATCCAGCTAGCCCAGCCACTTATTTGCGGGTGTGGCGGAATTGGCAGACGCGCTAGACTTAGGATCTAGTGTCTTTATGACGTGGGGGTTCAAGTCCCTTCACCCGCACCATTTTATTTCTTATACTTAAAACAATGTTTGCGCGGTCGTGGCGGAATGGCAGACGCGCTAGGTTGAGGGCCTAGTGGGAGTTAAATCCCGTGGAGGTTCAAGTCCTCTCGACCGCACCATATAAATATTATCGGGCGCCCGTAGCTCAACTGGATAGAGTATCTGACTACGAATCAGAAGGTTAGAGGTTCGAGTCCTCTCGGGCGCACCATTTCTTTTAATTAATTTCATAAGAATAATTATATACGCTTAAATGATAAGTCTTGATTAAGTTAAAGCATAGAGTAACAACGATATGCTTTTATTTTTTTCGAAAACGGGAAGTAGCTCAGCTTGGTAGAGCACTTGGTTTGGGACCAAGGGGTCGCAGGTTCGAATCCTGTCTTCCCGACCATTTATGCGGGCGTAGTTTAGTGGTAAAACCTCAGCCTTCCAAGCTGATGATGTGGGTTCGATTCCCATCGCCCGCTCCATTATTTAATCTGATAATTTCATATTACAGGAATTGCTCTTTTTTTATGCCTGCAGTTAATGTAAAAGATTTTCAGAATAAAGAATGGGCCTGTAGCTCAGCTGGTTAGAGCGCACGCCTGATAAGCGTGAGGTCGGTGGTTCGAGTCCACTCAGGCCCACCATATAATACTTGACAAACTGTACTCATATTTGGTACATTAGAGATCTTCCCCACACAAATGGTGGAAGAGTGTCCTTTGAAAATGGAATGAAAACAACGCGCGAACAAGAAGTCGCGGCAGGCAAGGCCTGCTGCGCAATGTAAGACCAGCAAGAACTAAGCATCAACTTTCATGGAGAGTTTGATCTTGGCTCAGGACGAACGCTGGCGGCGTGCCTAATACATGCAAGTCGAGCGCATGAACCCGGCGGACCTCTTCGGAGGGAAACCGGGGATTGAGCGGCGGACGGGTGAGTAACACGTGGGCAACCTGCCCTTCAGACGGGGATAACTCCGGGAAACCGGAGCTAATACCCGATAATCAAGCCGATCTCCTGATCGGCTTGTAAAAGCATGGTCTTCGGACCATGCACTGGAGGATGGGCCCGCGGCGTATTAGCTAGTTGGAGAGGTAATGGCTCCCCAAGGCGACGATACGTAGCCGACCTGAGAGGGTGATCGGCCACACTGGGACTGAGACACGGCCCAGACTCCTACGGGAGGCAGCAGTAGGGAATCATCCGCAATGGACGAAAGTCTGACGGTGCAACGCCGCGTGAGTGATGAAGGTTTTCGGATCGTAAAGCTCTGTTGTGAGGGAAGAACAAGGGCGGTTCTAACAGGGCCGCCCCCTGACGGTACCTCACCAGAAAGCCCCGGCTAACTACGTGCCAGCAGCCGCGGTAATACGTAGGGGGCAAGCGTTGTCCGGAATTATTGGGCGTAAAGCGCGCGCAGGCGGTTCTTTAAGTCTGATGTGAAAGCCCACGGCTCAACCGTGGAGGGTCATTGGAAACTGGAGAACTGGAATGCAGAAGAGGAGAGTGGAATTCCACGTGTAGCGGTGAAATGCGTAGATATGTGGAGGAACACCAGTGGCGAAGGCGGCTCTCTGGTCTGTTATTGACGCTGAGGCGCGAAAGCGTGGGGAGCAAACAGGATTAGATACCCTGGTAGTCCACGCCGTAAACGATGAGTGCTAGGTGTTAGGGGTTTCGATGCCCTTAGTGCCGAAGCTAACGCATTAAGCACTCCGCCTGGGGAGTACGGCCGCAAGGCTGAAACTCAAAAGAATTGACGGGGGCCCGCACAAGCGGTGGAGCATGTGGTTTAATTCGACGCAACGCGAAGAACCTTACCAGGTCTTGACATCTTTTGCTACTTCTGGAGACAGAAGGTTCCCCTTCGGGGGACAAAATGACAGGTGGTGCATGGTTGTCGTCAGCTCGTGTCGTGAGATGTTGGGTTAAGTCCCGCAACGAGCGCAACCCTTAATCTTAGTTGCCAGCATTCAGTTGGGCACTCTAAGGTGACTGCCGGTGACAAACCGGAGGAAGGTGGGGACGACGTCAAATCATCATGCCCCTTATGACCTGGGCTACACACGTGCTACAATGGATGGTACAGAGGGATGCGAAACCGCGAGGTGGAGCCAATCTCGCAAAGCCATTCTCAGTTCGGATTGCAGGCTGCAACTCGCCTGCATGAAGCCGGAATCGCTAGTAATCGTGGATCAGCATGCCACGGTGAATACGTTCCCGGGCCTTGTACACACCGCCCGTCACACCACGAGAGTTTGCAACACCCGAAGTCGGTGAGGTAACCCTTTGGGAGCCAGCCGCCGAAGGTGGGGCAGATGATTGGGGTGAAGTCGTAACAAGGTATCCCTACCGGAAGGTGGGGATGGATCACCTCCTTTCTACGGAGCTTTGATTCGTGGATCGACCTCCGGACCACCGGTCCGGAGTGCGCGCAGTTGTTTTCATTCCATTTTGAGAGGATACCCTCTCGCAAGATGAACCCTGGTTCTTTGAAAACTGGATAGCGACAACGAAACAAACAAGACCAAGCAAGCCCTGCATTATGCAGGCGCCAGCTGTTTTTTTGAAACGGAAAAACGGTTAAGTAAGAAAGGGCGCACGGTGGATGCCTTGGCACTAGGAGCCGATGAAGGACGCGACGAACGGCGATACGCCCCGCGGAGCTGTAAGTGAGCTGTGAGGCGGGGATGTCCGAATGGGGGAACCCACTATCGTTAATCCGATAGTATTTCTACCTGAACACATAGGGTAGATAAAGGCAGACCTGGGGAACTGAAACATCTTAGTACCCAGAGGAAGAGAAAGCAAATGCGATTTCCTGAGTAGCGGCGAGCGAAACGGAATCAGCCCAAACCAGGATGCTTGCATCCTGGGGTTGTAGGACACTCCATCGGAGTTATCAAGATCAGCGATAGGCGAAGCGGCCTGGAAAGGCCCGCAGGATACGGTAACAGCCCGGTAGCCGAAATCGCTGATCCTCCGGAGTGGATCCTGAGTACGGCGGGACACGAGAAATCCCGTCGGAATCCGGGAGGACCATCTCCCAAGGCTAAATACTCCCTAGTGACCGATAGTGAACCAGTACCGTGAGGGAAAGGTGAAAAGCACCCCGGAAGGGGAGTGAAACAGATCCTGAAACCGTGTGCCTACAAGTAGTCGAAGCCCGTTTATGGGTGACGGCGTGCCTTTTGTAGAATGAACCGGCGAGTTACGATCGTATGCCAGGTTAAGCCGAAGAGGCGGAGCCGCAGCGAAAGCGAGTCTTCAACGGCGTATTAGTATGCGGTCGTAGACCCGAAACCGGGTGATCTACCCATGTCCAGGGTGAAGGTAGGGTAACACCTACTGGAGGCCCGAACCCACGCAAGTTGAAAATTGCGGGGATGAGGTGTGGGTAGCGGTGAAATGCCAATCGAACTCGGAGATAGCTGGTTCTCCCCGAAATAGCTTTAGGGCTAGCCTCGGATAAGAGTCCTGGAGGTAGAGCACTGATTGGACGAGGGGCCCTTACCGGGTTACCGAATTCAGTCAAACTCCGAATGCCAGAGACTTGTTGTCCGGGAGTCAGACTGCGAGTGCTAAGATCCGTAGTCGAGAGGGAAACAGCCCAGACCACCAGCTAAGGTCCCTAAATCCGCATTAAGTGGAAAAGGATGTGGAGTTGCTTAGACAACTAGGATGTTGGCTTAGAAGCAGCCACCATTGAAAGAGTGCGTAATAGCTCACTAGTCGAGTGACTCTGCGCCGAAAATGTACCGGGGCTAAATGCGGTACCGAAGCTGTGGAGGATCCCCCATCGGGGGATCGTGGTAGGGGAGCGTTCCAGGGGCTGTAAAGCCAGACCGTGAGGACTGGTGGAGCGCCTGGAAGTGAGAATGCCGGTATGAGTAACGAAAAGAAGGGTGAGAATCCCTTCCGTCGAAAACCCAAGGTTTCCTGAGGAAGGTTCGTCCGCTCAGGGTTAGTCGGGTCCTAAGCCGAGGCCGAAAGGCGTAGGCGATGGAAAACAGGTTTAAATTCCTGTACCACCTCCTTTCCATTTGAGCAATGGGGGGACGCAGGAAGGTAGGGCAAGCGTGCTGCTGGATATGCACGTCCAAGCCGTTAGGCCGAAGAGCAGGCAAATCCGCTCTTCATCAAGGCTGAGCGGCGATGGCGAGGGAAATTAAGTACCGAAGTTCCCGATCCTACACTGCCAAGAAAAGCCTCTAGCGAGGAAAAAGGTGCCCGTACCGCAAACCGACACAGGTGGGTGGGATGAGAATTCTAAGACGCGCGGGAGAACTCTCGTTAAGGAACTCGGCAAAATGACCCCGTAACTTCGGGAGAAGGGGTGCTCTTTCGGGTGAATAGCCCAGGAGAGCCGCAGTGAAAAGGCCCAAGCGACTGTTTATCAAAAACACAGGTCTCTGCGAAGCCGCAAGGCGAAGTATAGGGGCTGACACCTGCCCGGTGCTGGAAGGTTAAGAGGAGAGGTTATCCCCTTTGGGGAGAAGCTTTGAATTGAAGCCCCAGTAAACGGCGGCCGTAACTATAACGGTCCTAAGGTAGCGAAATTCCTTGTCGGGTAAGTTCCGACCCGCACGAAAGGTGCAACGACTTGGGCACTGTCTCAACGAGAGACCCGGTGAAATTATATTACCTGTGAAGATGCAGGTTACCCGCGACAGGACGGAAAGACCCCATGGAGCTTTACTGTAGCTTGATATTGGATGGTTGTACTGCTTGTACAGGATAGGTAGGAGCCTTGGAAGCCGGACCGCTAGGTTCGGTGGAGGCATTGGTGGGATACTACCCTGGCTGTACGACTATTCTAACCTCGGTCCGTGATCCGGATCAGGAACAGTGTCAGGTGGGCAGTTTGACTGGGGCGGTCGCCTCCTAAACAGTAACGGAGGCGCCCAAAGGTTCCCTCAGAATGGTTGGAAATCATTCGCAGAGTGCAAAGGCAAAAGGGAGCTTGACTGCGAGACCTACAAGTCGAGCAGAGACGAAAGTCGGGCTTAGTGATCCGGCGGTCCCGTATGGAAGGGCCGTCGCTCAACGGATAAAAGCTACCCTGGGGATAACAGGCTTATCTCCCCCAAGAGTCCACATCGACGGGGAGGTTTGGCACCTCGATGTCGGCTCATCGCATCCTGGGGCTGAAGTAGGTCCCAAGGGTTGGGCTGTTCGCCCATTAAAGCGGTACGCGAGCTGGGTTCAGAACGTCGTGAGACAGTTCGGTCCCTATCCGTCGCGGGCGTTGGAAATTTGAGAGGAGCTGTCCTTAGTACGAGAGGACCGGGATGGACACACCGCTGGTGTACCAGTTGTTCCGCCAGGAGCATCGCTGGGTAGCTACGTGTGGACGGGATAAGTGCTGAAAGCATCTAAGCATGAAGCCCCCCTCGAGATGAGATTTCCCATCACGCAAGTGAGTAAGATCCCTTGGAGATGACAAGGTAGATAGGTTTGAGGTGGACGTGCGGCGACGCATGGAGCTGACAAATACTAATCGATCGAGGACTTATCCAACAACTTTTTCCATTCGGATGTCGCTATCCAGTTTTGAAGGAACCAGCCTTGTCCGGTGACGATAGCCAAGAGGTCCCACCCGTTCCCATGCCGAACACGGAAGTTAAGCTCTTGTGCGCTGATGATAATTGGGGGGCGACCCCCTGTGAAAGTAGGACGTTGCCGGGCACCCATAAGCATCTTTCCCCATTTAGATAATGTGGGAAGGTGCTTTTTTTGTTATACTTTAGAAACGTTTCTTTTCTTTTGACTCTATCTGCCGGCTCCGCGAGCCGGCGTACATAAAGGAGCCTGATTCTATGACATTGTCCCCTGTGTATTCTCCTATTGGCGATCAGGGCATTCGGATTCTGCTGGATCCCTCTATCTCTGAGAAAACGCACGTTCTGATACAGTCTTTTATGAAGCAGTTTAAAGAGAATCCCCCTGGCGGCACGATTGAAGCGGTGCCTTCTTATGGAGCGATTACGGTGTACTATGATTCTGCTCTTACTACATATGATCAGCTTCTTCCGGCTTTGGATGCTTATGTAAATAAAGCAGAAGCAGGTTCTTTTAAACAGGCACACCTTTATCATATTCCGGTCTGTTATGAAGAACCTTATGCTCCCGACATGGAAAAAGTGATCAAGCATACGGGTTTGAACCGAAAACGGCTTATTTCCATGCATACGAAACCTGACTATCGCATCTTTATGATGGGATTCACGCCGGGGTTCCCGTATCTTGGAGGAATGGATGAGCGATTGGCCGTCCCAAGATTGGATACCCCCCGCTCGCTCGTTAAGGCCGGTTCTGTTGGGATTGCAAATCAGCAGACAGGTATTTATTCGATCACCAGTCCGGGAGGATGGAATATTATTGGCCGATCGCCGATCTCCTTGTTTCATAAGGAAGCAGACACGCCTATTCTTCTGCAGGCCGGCGATTTTCTGAATTTTTACGAAATATCAGCCGCAGATTATAGAACTATTAAAGAACAGGTTAAGCAAAATACGTATACGATCCGTGTTAAAACAAAACGTGTCTGACGTAAGGAAGGGAGGGGGAGGAAAAGCGATGCCGGA
Organism: Sinobaca sp. H24; assembly: GCF_023845525.1. NCBI lineage: Bacteria > Bacillati > Bacillota > Bacilli > Caryophanales > Sporolactobacillaceae > Sinobaca > Sinobaca sp. H24. The sequence goes on along the minus strand of NZ_JALBWT010000001.1, from coordinate 33,225 downwards.
CATATTATGCAAAGTAGAAAAGCCAGGTCTGCTGACGACGATTCAGGATCTGGGCCGATACGGTTATCAGGACCGGGGTGTTGCTCCTGCTGGAGCGATGGATGTATATTCTTTAATGATCGGCAACCTGCTTGTCGGTAATGAAGAAAATACGCCGGGTCTGGAAATTACAATTATGGGCCCAAAGCTTGTGTTTGAAGCGGAAGCGGTGATTGCCCTAACAGGTGCGGATCTGCATGCGGCCTGTAATGGAAAGCCTGTTCCTCAGTGGAAAAGCTTCCTCGTGCATAAAGGAGATGTGCTTTCGTTTAAAGGCCATAAAAACGGCTCCAGGGCTTACTTAACGGTAGAAGGCGGATTTGATGGGGAACGGTTTCTGGAAAGCTCTTCGACCTATTTAAAAGCAAAAATCGGCGGTATTGAAGGCCGGGCTCTTTTTAAGAATGATATGCTGTACTACCATGCTGACCGTGCCAACGGCCGTACGGGGAAAGGTATTTCCCGCAAGCGGCAGCCGGTGTATCTTGATGAACAGGTGCTCCGAGTGATTGAAGGACCTGATACAGAAGCATTTACTCCAGAATCCGTTGAACTATTTTACCGGCAGGGCTATACCGTCACAAAAGACGCGGATCGGATGGGATGCCGACTGGAAGGCGAGACCTTGTCCCATGTCGACTCCGCTGATATATTGTCAGAGGCTTCCTCTTTTGGAACGATACAAGTTCCAGCCGGCGGGCAGCCGATTATTCTAATGGCGGACCGTCAGACTACCGGCGGCTACACGAGAATTGCGACGGTTATTTCGGCGGATCTTCCGAAAGCAGCCCAGCTGTATCCGGGCCAGAGGGTTCGTTTTAAAAAGGTTTCTTTGGAAAATGCCAATCAGGTAAAGAAAAAGAAAACCTCATTTATTAAAAGTATTAAGTTTGCATCCAACTATCAATGATGAATGAAAGGCTGAGATATAATTATGGCAACGTATTTCAATACAAAAGCGGTTCATTTCCAGAAAAACGACGGTGAAAAAAATGTAAGTAAGGCAAAACCGATCTATCAGACATCCGCATTTACATTCCAGGATCTGGACGATATGGAGCAGTACTTTTCCGGAGAAAAAGAACATCTATACACACGGTACAGCAATCCCAATTCCGATGATCTCGGACATGGCACCGCAGAGCTGGAGGAAGCTCCGGCCGGCCTGGCTACGTCCTCGGGGATGTCTGCCATTCTGGCAGGAGTGCTTGCGACTGTGAAACCCGGGGAGCACATGATTGTGCCTCTTGATCTGTACGGCGGCACGTACCAGCTCTTTCAAACCGAACTTCTGGAATGGGGAATTGAAGTCAGCGTTATCGACTTTAGAGACCTTGCCAATGTAGAAAAAGCGATTCAGTCCAACACCGTGCTTCTTTATGCAGAATCGGTGACCAATCCATTACTGCGTGTGGAAGATATTGCCGGACTCGTCGCTATGGCCTCGGGTAAAGAGCATATGCGGGTCATGATTGATAACACATTTCCTACGCCATACCTTCTGAAGCCCTATACTCTTGGTGCGGACCTTGTTGTTCACAGCGCCACGAAATATATTGGCGGGCACAGTGATGTGAGCGCCGGAGTGTTGACAGGCGGTACCGAACTGATTGCAAAAGCAAAAAAACGTATGATCTCTATGGGTTCTAATTTAAGTCCGTTTGAAAGCTGGCTGGCCTGCCGCGGCCTGAAAACGCTGGGGCTTCGAATGCAGAGTCAGTCTGACAATGCGGGTCGGCTGGCAGAATGGTTCGAGAAAAGCGGAAGTGCCGACCAGGTTTTTTATCCGAAAGGATTATCGGATCACGGCAACGGCGCGATGATCAGCGTTAACCTGTCCGAAGCATATGATATTAAAACCTTTTTTGCTTCGCTGCAGTGGATTAAAATCATGCCGTCGCTTGCCGGGGTGGAAACAACGGTTTCTTATCCGGTTAATACGTCGCACCGTACCGTTCCGGAAGAAATTCGTTCAGCTCTCGGTATTAGCGTGCAGACGGTACGGATTTCAGTGGGTATTGAAGACAGCCGGGACATTATTGCTGTCTTTACCCAGGCGCTTGAAGCCGCAAAAAAATAACACAAAAAGAAGCTGTCCCAGAGAGGACAGCTTCTTTTTTCGTCTCTTGGCAAAAGTCAGCCTGATTTGATACCGGCTCCGCAGAGGGGAATAACCACTATTTCTTCGGTGGCTTTGCTGTATTGAAGGTATCCGGCATAATTGACAGCGGACGTTATTTCCACATAAAACCCTTTACGGCTGAGAATGTCTCTTGCCCGCTCGATCTCCTCTTCTTCTATTGTGATAAATGTTCCGTTTGTATCAGATACGGCCTCTAAAATCTGTCCGGCCCGTGCCGGTGCAGCAATAGCAATCCCTTCAGCTGCTGTTCCCTGATTCGTTAAAGGAGCCGTGGTTTGTTCCTGACGCTCAAAAGCAGAAGCAAGGGATGCGCAGTTTGCTGCCTGAATGGCTGCGATCTTTGGCATTTTGTCAATGAACCCATTAGCCAGCAATTCTTTAAACCCATAGTAGGCACCGAGCAGAAGCGTGCCATTTCCAACAGGAATAATCAACGTGTCGGGGGCGCGGCCTAGCTCCTCATAAATTTCGTAGGCATATGTTTTTGTTCCTTCAAAAAAGTAGGGATTGTATACATGGCTGGCGTAAAAAATGCCTTCTGCTTCTACAGCCTGCTGGGCAGCGGCGGCGACATCTTCTCTCGTGCCCTGAACCTGCTTTATTGTGGCGTGATGAGCCTCGATTTGTGCGATCTTTTTGGGAGACGTATGGGCGCTCACATAAATATCGCAGGCTATCGCACAGCGGGCAGCGTAAGCAGCGATAGCGGTACCCGCATTGCCGCTGCTGTCTGCGATGATTTTCGAAACGCCTAATTCTTTGGCTTTGGTGATTAGAACGGCCGCTCCGCGATCTTTGAAAGAAAGGGTGGGCATCATGTAATCTACTTTTACATAGGTGTGGGGCTCAAGAGTATCCAGCACGACTAAAGGTGTCTGGCCTTCTCCAAGCGTAACGGTTTCCCAGGTTCTGGAGTCCTTTGCGAAAGGCATCGCTTGGACATAGCGCCATAGGGTTCGAACCTTCGGGTCCCAGGACGATTGATCAATACGGGGCGTATCCTTATGTATGTCGAGCATGCTGCCGCATGTGCAGCGCCATACCATAGAGACAGCTGTGTATGTCTTATTGCAGGTGGAGCAAATATATTCTTCCATTATCTTATCCTTTCCTTCATCTAGAACCGTAAAGAAACTGCCCTTTTTAAGGACAGCTTCTTAGTCTGTGCACTTCTAACTATTTGTTAATATGGTTCAGCATGTTTTGGTAGACGCTGATATTGTCTGTTAGTATAAGCACAGGTAAAAAGATAAACGTTAGAAGCAGCATAACATTTGCAAGTAGAAAAGCAGACAACGATCGGCCGACATTCATCAGAATCCCTCCTTTATCGTATCCTTTACGGGCATCTTTCCTTCTTTAATAGTATTTATAATATTGTAACATTTCTGACAATAAATTAAAACAAAAAGTTGAAAATAAGGGTTGCGGTATGAATAATCACGTGGTATATTATTATACGTGGCGTTGAGAGACACACCACATAAAAAACAATAAGTACGGTGGCGAGAGCGAAAAGGCCACACCCGTTCCCATGCCGAACACGGAAGTTAAGCTTTTCAGCGCTGATGATAATTGGGGGGCGACCCCCTGTGAAAGTAGGACGTTGCCGTGCTTGTTGATTTTTTACCCATATCGCGGGATAGAGCAGTCTGGTAGCTCGTCGGGCTCATAACCCGGAGGTCGGAGGTTCAAATCCTCCTCCCGCAACCAATTATTTTACACACTCAAGCCGATAGGGCTTTTTTTTATGCGCAAAATGAAGAATCCCTTCGTTTTCTTGCGCTTTTTATAGAATAAGGTAAACTAAAAGAATAACGAATAGACCGAGAAAATAGATGGGTGATAGCATGCCAAAAGACGAATTTGAATGGATTCAACAGCATACGCCTGCTCATTCCCACCAAAAACGACTTGAAGAAGGAATAGGAGACGACGCTGCAGTTTACCGGGCGTCTTCTTTTTTTGATGAAGTTGTCTGTGTGGATACAATGATTGAGGGCATTCATTTCAAAAAAGAAACAATGGCTCCTTATGACATCGGCTATAAAGCGCTGGCTGCGAATATCAGTGATCTGGCCGCAATGGGAGCGGAGCCTTCCTTTTATATTGTATCCATTGCAATTCCCCCTCACTGGGAGGACAAAGAGCTGTCCGGACTGTATAAAGGAATGGCAGCGCTTGGGGGCCGGTACAGCATGGATTTGATCGGCGGGGATACTGTGTCCTCAGCGCATGAGCTGATGGTATCGATCACCGTTATCGGACGTGTGGAAGCCGGACGCAGGCTGCTTCGCCGTAATGCCGCAGCCGGAGATGTGATTTTTCTAACGGGCCCTGTCGGCCGTTCGGCATCCGGCTTAAAGCTGCTGCTGGAAAAAGGCAGGCACGCTTCTTTTTCTTCAGTAGAAGAGAGGCTTCTTTCCTATCATCAGCGGCCGGAGCCGCAGGTGGAAGTGGGGCGGCTTGCTGCCTCGATGACAGCAAGAATGGCACTCAATGATATCAGTGACGGTCTAGCCAGTGAAAGCTTTGAAATAGCGGAAGCAAGCGGTATCCAGATGCATCTGGAACAGGGGCTTGTGCCGATACCCAATGAATTTACCGATTACACACCAGAAGACTACTGGGAATGGATGCTCTACGGCGGTGAAGATTTCGAACTGCTTGGTACGATAGAAGCCGAAAGCTGGGATGATTTCCGGAAACAGGCCGAAGCTGCAGGACAGAAGGTAACGAAGATCGGCCGTGTGGAAACAGGAACACCCGGCGTGTGGCTTCATGACGGGGAAAAAATAGTCTCTCTTGAAAAAAAAGGATACAATCATTTTAGTGGAAAAGAAGGGCAGGGATAGCAATGGCAGCCTTTCATATAACGACGGTCTCGCCCGATGATACGATGAAGCAGGCCGAAGAGATTGGCAGACTGGCCCGGGCCGGTGACGTGATCACGTTGTCCGGGGATTTAGGTACGGGGAAAACCCACTTTGCCAAAGGGCTGGCGGTTGGTCTCGGTGTGAAGGGAAACGTAAACAGTCCAACGTATACAATTATGAAGGAATATATGGGACGTGTGCCTTTTTATCACCTGGATGTTTACCGGCTGGAAGAAGAAAGCGAAGAGCTGGGACTTGAAGAGTATATTGAAGGAGAGGGCGTTTCGCTGATTGAATGGCCGGAACGGATTGAAGGCTGGCTTCATGCACCGGACAGGCTGCAGATTACGATCGAGCACGCCGGAGATGATAAACGAATTATACATTTTTCAGCGGACAGCGGAAGCTGGCTGAATTGGATAGAGGAGCGTAAGGCAGAATGAATATATTGTCTTTTACGACAACCACATCAACGATGAGTGTCTCCGTGTCGGTTAATGGAAGAACGGTTGGAGAGTACACGACTTTTTTAAAGCAGACCCATTCCCAGCGGCTTATGCCGGCCATTGATTCCCTGCTGAAGGAAACCGGGATAAAAGCAGGAGATTTGGATGCAATTGCTGCAGCGAAAGGACCCGGTTCCTACACCGGGGTAAGAATTGCAATAACGACAGCCAAAACGCTGGCCTGGTCGCTGGAGATTCCGGTGTATGGTATTTCAAGCCTGAATCTGCTTGCTGAACAGGCGAAGCTTTTCAACGGATGGATTGTGCCGTTTATTGATGCAAGAAGGGATCACGTTTACAGCGGTGTCTATTATGCTAAAAATGGCGTATGCCGCATGGTGGCACCGGATGGTGTGCTTGATGTGCCGGCCTGGCTGGAGAAGCTGGAAGCGCTCGATGGACCGGTGCTGTTAATCGGGGAAGAAGCGGACAAGCATAAAGAACGGGTGCTTGCTGCCCGTACGGATGTTCAGTTTGCTTCAGCCGAACAGTCGGTGCCGCGTGCTTCCTCTTTAGCTGCAGTGGCTGAACAGAACGAAATTCTTTCCGTGCACGCCCATGAGCTAGTACCGGAATATGCCCAGCTGGCAGAAGCAGAGAAAAAATGGCTGGAGGCAGGAGGCGGCAGCCGGCCATGATAGAAAAACAGACAATCGTCCGTCTGATGACGGCAGACGATGTCGACGGTGTGTATAAAGTGGAAGTAGATGCTTTCTCTGTGCCGTGGACGAAAGAAGCGTTTGAAAATGAAGTGCTGTTAAATCAGTTTGCCTATTATCTGGTAGCTGAACATGAGGGCGAGATTGTTGGATACTGCGGCGTCTGGATCATTATGGATGAAGCCCATATTACGAATATAGCGGTGCATCAATCGAAAAGGGGACTCGGCATAGGCGATGCGCTGATGCGGCATGTACTGGAGCTCTCCCTTACCTACGGAGCTCTTACGATGACACTTGAAGTACGCAAAAGCAACCATCTGGCCCAGAATTTATACCGGAAATATGGATTTGAAGCGGGCGGGATCCGCAAAAATTATTACACCGACAATCAGGAGGACGCGCTGGTTATGTGGGTGAACCTGAAGGAGCGGTACTGGCAATGATAAAAGAAGATGTAATCATCCTTGCTATTGAAACGAGCTGTGATGAAACGGCAGCTTCCGTTGTGAAGAATGGAAATGAAATCATTTCCAGCGTCGTCGCCTCGCAGATGGACAGCCATAAGCGGTTTGGCGGGGTGGTTCCGGAAATAGCCTCACGCCATCATACGGAAATTATTACACAGGTGATGGAGCAGGCGATGCTGGAAGCTGAGCTGCCTTTTTCCAAATTGACAGCCATAGCCGTTACCGAAGGACCGGGTCTTGTCGGCGCGCTTCTCGTCGGAATCAGTGCGGCTAAGGCTGCAGCGTTTGCCCACGGTCTGCCCCTGATTCCGGTGCATCATATCGCAGGGCACATCCAGGCAGCTGAACTGGTTAAACCAATTCTTTATCCGGCGATGGCGCTCGTCGTATCAGGAGGCCATACAGAGCTCGTTTACATGAAAGAGCCCGGCCACATGGAAGTCATCGGGGAAACAAGAGATGACGCTGCAGGGGAAGCCTATGATAAAGTAGCACGTACATTAGGGCTCCCTTACCCGGGTGGCCCGCATCTGGAGCGTCTCGCTGCAACAGGGGAGCCGAAAGTGAAGCTTCCGATTGCCTGGCTCGAGCCGGACTCCTATGATTTCAGCTTCAGCGGGCTGAAGTCATCGGTCATAAACACAAAGCATAACGCAGAACAGCGCGGGGAGCCATTTCATGCCGCAGATGTAGCAGCAAGTTTTCAAAGCAGTGTCGTCGAGGTGCTGGTGGAAAAAACGAGACGTGCTGCTGCGGCATATGAGGTCCAGCAGGTTATTGTAGCAGGCGGGGTTGCCGCAAACCGGGGACTGCGTGCAGCAATGAAGGAAACCTTCGCAGGGACAGACGTTGAATGGACGATCCCCCCTATTGAACTATGTACCGATAATGCTGCAATGATCGGAGCGGCGGCGTATATTGAATGGAACAAACAGAACCTTGCCGCCTGGGATCTGAACGGAAAACCCGGCCTTGCTTTAACATAAGCAGGCCGGGCTTTTTTTATGATGTTTTTGCTTTTCTGCGGCTGCGGACAGCCTGCCAGATGGGTACGGCAAACGCGAGCATCGCAACTGCGAGGAGACTGACCGCAATCGGACGTGTAAAGAAAATCGATAAGTCGTTGTTGGCAATGGTCATCGACTGGCGGAAGGAATTTTCCATCATACCGCCGAGTATAAAGGCTAAAATCAGTGGAGCAGCCGGGAAAGAGAACAGTCTCATGAAGTACCCGAGTACACCAAATGCCAGCAGCATATAAAGGTCGAATGTATTAAAGCTGATGGAATAAACGCCGATCATACTGAACATAATAACTAAAGAAATCAGAAGCGGTCTTGGAATCGCAAGCACCTTCGCGATGTAAGGAATCAGCGGCAGGTTCAATACGAGCAGAAAGATGTTTCCGACGTACATACTGATAATAACGCCCCAGAATAATTCCGGCCGGTCGGTAATTAGAAGCGGACCGGGCTGGACGTCCAGAACGAGCAGGGCGCCTAAAAGCACAGCTGTAGTACCGGAGCCGGGTATCCCCAGACTCAGAAGTGGAACAAACGCACCGCTTGTGGCGGCATTATTTGCAGTTTCCGGAGCGGCGATCCCTTTAACAGCTCCTTTGCCCCATTCTTCCGGGTTTTTGGCGATTTTCTTTTCCGTAATATAGCCGATAAAAGAAGCGATAGTGGCGCCGGCGCCGGGAAGCACGCCTAAGATAAATCCAAGAAAAGACTGCCGTGTCATGGGTCCGGCCATTTCTTTATAATCGCTTTTGGATAATTTAAGGCTGCCGATGTTTTCATTGCCTTTTAATTTGTCTTTACGGTTAATAATCAAGTTGCAGATCTCGGCTAAAGCGAACAAACCGAGCGCAACGACGAGAAAATCAATGCCTTCGAGAAGGTTTGGGTTATTAAACGTAAAGCGGGCCGTGCCGGTCTGGCTGTCGATACCGATTGTTACGGCCATGATGCCAATGACAGCGGCGATCAGCGCTTTCACGGTAGAGCCGTCCGAGAGGCTGGAAATGGCGGTCAGCCCTAAAATCATCAGCGCAAAATACTCAGGCGGGCCGAACACAATGGCGACGCTGGAAAGAATTGGTGCGAAAAGCATTAATAGAACAACACTGACGGTACCGCCGGTGAAGGAGGCAATGGCCGCAATGGCCAGGGCTTTCCCGGCTTGTCCTTTCTGGGCCATGGGGTAGCCGTCAAAGGATGTAGCTACCGTACCTGCAATACCGGGGGCGTTCAGAAGAATAGAGGACGTCGAGCCCCCGAATACTGCTCCGTAATACACGCCTGCCATCAGGACAAGTGCAATGGTAGGATCCATGCTGTATGTTAATGGAATCATAATGGCGATCGCGCTGATGGGGCCAAGACCCGGCATCATGCCGATAAAGGTTCCGGCCATGACGCCGAGAAGAACAAACAAAATACCTTCTACGCTGAGAGCGAGCTGTAAACCGCTTAATATACCGTCGAAATTACCCATGCTGCATGCTCCTTTCTAGATAGGCAGAATCCCGGAAGGAAGGGAAATGCCCAGTAGTTGTGTGAAAATGAGATACAGCGTTACAGGAAACAGCACGGCCACAATAGCGTTTGTAGCGTGTTTTTTGTATCCGAGAAACAGGCTGCATAAGAAAATAAATATAATAGAAACAAGAATAAAGCCGAGGATTTCAAGAAAAAAGATATAGACAAGAATCATCAGAAACGTACCAATCAGCATAAATACATCGTTTTTTGGTATATTCCGCTTTTCTTTCTGTTCCGGCGTTTCCGTGTCCGGCATGAAAAATAAAATCACGCTGAGCACGATTAACAAAACTCCCAGTACTTTGGGAAGTGTATCGGAATCAATAATCGAATTCATGAAGCTTGGAAGCTGAAATGCTAAGTATAAGTAGTAGACGGCAATTGCCATCAAGACAAGACTGACTTTCCGGTGCGGTGCTTTCAGCATAAGATGCTCTCCTTTCGTATAGAAAAGAAAAGGTGCCGGCTTTCAGCAGGACACCTTTTCTGCCTGTGCAATATTACTCCTGGTTGTAAAGACCGACGTCATCAAGCAGTTCCTGCATGGAAGCACTCTCTTCTTCAAGAAAAGCGCTGTACTCTTCACTGTTCATGAACTCTTCTTCCCAGCCGTATTTTTCGCGGGTTTCTGCCCAGAACTCAGAGTCGTTCAGCTCCTGGAATTTTTCTTCGTAGTAAGCGACCTGCTCATCTGTCATGTTTGGAGGACCAAAAAATCCTCTCCAGTTTACAAAGGTTTCATCGATTCCCTGCTCAACAGCGGTTGGGAAGTCTTCAATAACATCCCCGCTCATCCGCTCTTCGGCTGTAATGCCGAGAACGCGGATTTCGCCGGCTCGTACCTGTTCAATTGTTTCGGTAACGCCTGTAGAATAGACGTCCGCATTTCCGTTTAGAAGATTTGTCATCGTGCTGCCATCCTGCGCCGATACATACTTCACGGATTTGGGATCAACCCCTGCGGCAGCCGCAATTTTAACGAACTGCATGTGATCCATGCTGCCCGGCGAGGATTCACCGATCACGGTTATGCCTTCCGGATCGTCTTTCATGTCTTCAAATAGTTCGTTTAAGTCTTCCCATTCAGCATCATCACGCACCGCGAATGCGCCATAGTCGGAAATCATATTGGCAAGCGGCGTGAAGTCCTCATAGCCGACATCGGACTGTCCGTTAAGCGGAATCAGCAGAAGGGGAGGAGAGGCAACGAAAAGGTGATGCGGGTTTTCGCTTTTTCCTTGTATGTAGGACCAGCCGACCGAACCGCCGCCGCCTTCTTTGTTCACGACACCCATGCCTTCATCAAGAATACCTTCTGTTTCAAATCCTTCTGCTGCCATTCGCGCCGTTGTATCCCAGCCGCCGCCGGCACCGGATGGAGCAACCATTTCGATCGATTGTTCCGGCTCCCATCCGCCGTCGCCTTCTGCACCGGATGATTCGCTGCCTGACCCGCAGGCGGATAATGTGACGACGGAGATAAGTCCAAAAGCTGCTAATTTCATATGTTTCAAAATAATGACCCCCTTTGATTGAATAGCTTAAGCATAAAGAAGATAATTATAAATGTAACCGTTTACAAAATAAGTTCTATTAAAAACAAAAGCAGGGGTTTTGTTCATTTTGTGCACAAAAAAAGAGCTACCGGTGAAAATACCGGCGCTCGGGACGGCCGACAATGCCGTAAATCGGCTTTGCCTCGCCTTTATTAATGGAAATTAAAAATTCAAGGTATCGTCTTGCTGTTGTCCTGGAGGCACCGAGCTGCTTTCCCATCTCATCTGCGGTAATACCTTCAGCCATTTCCTTGAGGCATTCCTGAACGGTGCGAAGTGTCAGTGCGTCGATACCCTTTGGCAGCGGTTCTTCTTCGTAAATGGGAGCAGGAGATTCTGGCAGTGTCCGCTCCGTACCGCTGTACCATTCATCAATTTCCTGCTGCGACATCTCGGAAGCGAGGGAGAGATTGTAATGAAACGCTTTGTATTTTTGCAGCGTTTCCTGCAGACGGTCGAGAGATCCTGGTTTAATAATGTAATCATAAACGCCGTAGCGGAATGCTTTTTTGATATGTTCGGTGTTCGTGGAAGCTGAAATAATAATGACATCTACTTCCGGATAGTCTCTGCGGATCACATCAAGCAGGTCGACACCCATGCTGTCCGGCATATACACATCCAGCAGAAGAAGCTTAATATCGCAGGTGCGGAGCAGATCAAATAATTCAGCGGCACTGGCAGCTTTCGCCTGACATTCAAAGCCCTCGAGGCCGTTAACAATTTCTTCATGAATCTGTGCAATACGAAAATCATCTTCTGCTATGACGGTTTTAATCATGAGATGTCCTCCTTTTTTTCACTATGCTTATGTTTGGGGATGTAGACGGAGAAAATAGTACCGTTCTCTTCACTGGATGTATACTCGAGCATACCATGAAGCTCCTGAACCGTATGCTGAATCACGGACAGACCATACCCGCGCTTTTTGGTGCCTGGCTTCGTGGAAATCCCTTTTTGCAGGAGTTTTTCAAACGAATCTGCAAGCCCGGGGCCGTTATCGCTGATTTCAAATACAATATCGTTTCCGATATCGGTGACGAAAAAGCGGACCACCGGCTTTGTACTGTACTGGGCGGCCGCCTCCAGAGCGTTGTCTATTAGGTTTCCCAGCACCGACACCATTTGTACTTTGCCTATAGAGGGCGGCAGTACGTTAAGCTGGCTGTCTTCTTCGACGTGAAAGGCAATTTTCATTTCAGAAGCACGTCCGCTTTTTCCGGATAAAATAGCCTGAATGGTTGGATCGAGAATCTGTCCGAACACAATAGAAGCCTGCTGCTTCTGCAGGTTCGTCTCCTCGTCGATCATCTGCAGAGCTTCCCGGTTTTTGCCGAGATGCAGATAGCCGGAGAGGGCATACAGTTTGTTCATAAATTCATGATTTTGGGAACGCAGGTCGTCGGAGTAGCGCTGGATATCGGAGAGCGTATTGGCCATCTGCATCATTTCTGTTTTGTCACGGAAGCTTGAAACGACGCCGGCGATTGTTCCTTTTTTATAAATAGGCTCCCGGTTGACAATCAAGGTCATGTCTTCTAGCTGAAGCTCTTGATTGTACTCCGGCTCCAGACTATCCAGCACCCGCTCCATATTGGAAGCGGGGAGGAGATCCTTAATATGGCGACCTTCAGCGTTGCCATATGCACCGATCATAGCCGCAGCTGACTGATTCATCAGCGTCACCCGGCCTTCTGTATCAATGGCAATAATACCTTCCCGGATAGCTTTTAAAATGCCATCCCGCTCTGAATACATGTTGGCAATCTGATAAGGCTCGAGACCGTACATATCCTTTTTAATGCTTCGGGAAAGCAGAATACTCCCAATTACTCCACAGGCGACAGCCAGAAGAGCGATACCTGCTAAAAGGGCGATCCGCCGGAAAACAGCGGCCTGAAGTTCTTCAATTAAGAAGCCGACAGAGACAATCCCGATAATGTTGCCATTTTGATCGCGGACCGGCGTTTTCCCTCGAAGCGAAGGGCCTCTGGTGCCGGTTGCTCTGGAAATATAGGCTTCGCCCTCCAGCAGCGCACGGTCGTTGTCGCCGCCGACCATGCTTTCGCCAATCTGCCACTCGTCCGGATGGGCATAGCGGATGCCTTCGTTGTTGCCAATAACGACAAATTCCGCACCGGACTGGTCACGGATCTCTTCGGCATAGGGCTGCAGCACCTCGGAGGGATCGTCCGCAGAAAAAGCATCCCGCACGACTGGGGATGCTGCTACATATGTTGCGGTGCTGAGTGCTTTGTCGCCGAGCGTGCTTTCAATATCATGCATTTCCATAAAAGCATAGCTGCCGGACAGAAGAATGGTCACAAAAGCAATAATACCGGATACCAGGAAAATGATTTTTGTCCGAATCGTTATCTTCACAGCATATTCCCCTTTTAAATCGCTTACATTTCCTTAAGAATACGGGGAAATGGGGATAACGTCAAGCGGCTTCGGGAAAAGGGCATGCGTCTGTTGATAAGTCTTCTTTAAATATTCAGAAAAACAGCGAAAGTAACTGATATGAAGGGATTTAACCTGTTGATTGCAAATCTGTTGATAACTAATAAAATATGTGGATAACCATGAGAACGCTGATAGAAAGCAGAGGGGTGTGTGCATAACTCTGTGGATAGTGTGTATAAGTGTGAATTTCGAAAAAAGAACCGCTTGACAGGAAATTAAATCCTGCAAACGGCATGCCTATTATTTCTTATTTTGGAAAAGTTATTCTTCTTCCTGCAGGGTTTCCCATTCATCCATCTGCTGGTCAAGGGTTGTTTTCAGCTTCTGGGAGGCGCTCTGAATGGCAGCTGCTTTTTCGTGGTCACTGTACACGTCAGGATCGAGAAGCAGCTGCTCGTGTTCTTCGATCTGGGATTCGAGATCTTCAATAGACGCTTCAATCGTTTCAATCTGGCGCAGACGGCGGCGTTCATGTTTCTTCGCCTCTTTGTCCTGCTGGAAGCTGTTTTTTACTTCCGGCGCTCCAGCTGCCGCGGGAGCCTTCTCTTCTGCCTGTTCACGGCGTATGGCTTCGCGTTCCTTTTCGTCTTCTACCCGGGCAATAAAGTAATCGTAATCGCCGATATAGTCGCGGAGGCCGCCGGGGGACAGCTCGACAATCCGGGTTGCCATCCGGTTCAGGAAATAGCGGTCGTGGGAAACGAAGACGAGCGTTCCCGGATAGTCAATCAACGCACTTTCGAGGACTTCCTTGCTGTCTAGATCCAAATGGTTGGTCGGCTCATCAAATAAGAGAACGTTCGGCTTCTGCATCATCAGCTTGGCAAGAGCAAGGCGTGCTTTTTCCCCGCCGCTCAGGTCGTACACCATTTTCATAACATCTTCCTGGGTAAACAGGAAATTGCCGAGCACGGTGCGGATGTCTTTTTCCACCGTCTGTGGATAATCGTCCCAAAGCTCATGAAGCACAGTCTTATTTGTATTCAGATCGGCCTGCTCCTGGTCGTAGTAGCCGATCTTTACTTTACTTCCGAGACGGATCGTGCCGCCCTGAAGGGGAAGATCTCCTTTCAGCGCTTTCAGAAGGGTGGATTTGCCGACACCATTTTGGCCGATGAGGGCTACGCTTTCGCCTTTTTTTACGTTCAGGCTCAGGTTTTTAATAATCGGATCCGCTTCCGGATAGCCAATTGTGACGTCATCGATCATCAGTACGTCATTGCCGCTTTCCTTATCAATGGAAAAAGAGAATGAGGCGGATTTACGATCTCCGTCGGGGCGCCCGGCGCGGTCCATTTTTTCGAGCTTCTTACGGCGGCTCTGCGCCCGTTTGGTGGTCGAGGCGCGGGCGATGTTGCGCTGTACAAAGTCTTCGAGGTCGGCGATTTCCTTTTGCTGCTTTTCGAATGTTTTGAGCTCCTGCTCATAGCGGAGTGCTTTTTCTTCTATATAGTAGCTGTAGTTGCCCTGATAGAGCGACGCTTTGTTCCAGGCAATCTCGTATACCTTCTGGACAATTTTATCGAGAAAGTAGCGGTCGTGGGAAACGATCAGCACCGCGCCGTCATAGCCGGAAAGGTACTGCTCCAGCCAGCGGAGCGTATCAATATCAAGATGGTTGGTCGGCTCATCGAGAATCAGGAGCTCCGGTTTAGATAGAAGCAGTTTAGCGAGAGCGAGGCGGGTTTTCTGTCCGCCGCTCAGAACATTAATTGGCGTCTCATAGTCAAAAGCTCCGAAGCGGAGCCCGGAAAGAATGCCGCGGATGTCGGCTTCGAACTGGTAGCCGCCGCGTTCTTTAAAGGTATACTGCATGGAATCATATTCGCTCAGCACCTTTTCGTAGGCGGCCGGCTGTTCCAGAAGAGAAGGGTCCGACATTTTTTCTTCCAGTCCGCGGAGGTCTTTTTCCATTTTGCGGAGCTCGGTGAAGACCGTCAGCATTTCCTCCCAGATCGAGCGGTCGGTGTCGAGTCCGCTGTGCTGGTCGAGATAGCCGATGGACACATCTTTAGGAACGACCACTTGTCCGGAGTCGCTTGGCAGCTCTCCGGTAATTATTTTTAAAAGCGTAGATTTTCCGGCACCGTTCCGGCCGATCAAAGCCACGCGTTCTTTCGCTTTTATGTCCATTTTTATATTTTGCAGAATCGTGTCTGCACCAAATGACTTCGTTATATCTATACATTGCAGTACGATCATCAAGAACCATCCTTTTATACAAGTCTCACCTTTCAGTTTAGCTTATTTCATGGGAAAAGGCGATCGTTCAGGAAACAGAAAAGCGGAGCTGTTCCTTCAGATTCATATGACAATACGTGCCTGAATGGTGTACAATAAATAAAGAAAGCGCAAACAGAAATCCTTCTGTTCGTCTTTCTTCCTGATAACAGGTATGCTGTGTATACCGGGAGATCCCGATACAAACAATGCCTGCCATGATGGAAACAGGCAGCGACCTATGGAGGCTTTCTAATGAATACAGACCAGCAAAAAATACCACAGGCTACAGCGAAGCGCCTGCCGCTGTATTACCGATTTCTTGAAAACCTGCATGCCTCCGGAAAAACCAGGGTGTCTTCCACAGAATTAAGTGAAGCAGTGAAAGTGGATTCCGCAACAATCCGCCGGGATTTTTCCTATTTCGGAGCGCTCGGCAAAAAGGGGTACGGCTATAACGTATCCTACCTGTTGTCCTTTTTCCGGAAAACCCTGGATCAGGACGAACGGACAAATGTCTGTCTTGTCGGCGTCGGTAACCTCGGCACGGCGCTTCTGCGTTATAATTTTTCCAGAAGCGACAACACGCGCATCGTTTCCGCTTTTGATGTAAAAGATGAAATTGTTGGAAACGAAGTAGGAGGAGTGGAGATTTTCCACCTGGACCAGCTCACAGAAAAGGCACCGGAAGATGAACAGCCAAGCGTGGCTATTCTGACCGTTCCTGCTGAATTTGCCCAGTCCACTGCCGAGAAGATTGTGGATGCCGGTATTAAAGGCATTCTGAACTTTACACCTGCCCGGCTGTCCCTGCCGCCTTACATAAGGGTGCACCATATTGATTTATCGATCGAACTGCAGACACTCGTCTACTTTTTACGGAATTACCCGCTCGATTCGTAAGCACGTATCCGATATATCTTAAAAAGGGAGGCTGTAACATGCCAATAGGACCAGGAAGTCTTGCACTTATTGCCATAGTAGCACTGCTCATATTCGGCCCAAAGAAGCTGCCGGAGCTTGGAAAAGCAGCAGGGAACACCTTGAGAGAATTTAAGTACGCAACCAAGGGGCTGGCAGATGATGACGATGAAGAGAAGCCAAAGAAATCCGAACCAAAAACCGGTGAAACCAAGTAATCCGAAACGCCCGCCGGTCATAGAAGAAGAGATGACGCTGTATGACCACCTCGGGGAGCTGAGAAGGAGAATAATCCTGGTCGGCAGCGTCTTTCTCGTGGCGATGATTATCGGGCTGATCATTGCACCGCGTGTGATTGAACACCTTCAGAATATCCCGGCGGCAGAAGATTTTCCGATGAACGTCTTCAGTCTGACCGACCCGGTGATGCTGTATATGAATTTCGCTTTTGTGATCGGGCTGATTCTTGTGTTTCCGCTCCTGCTCCACCAGCTCTGGGCTTTTGTATCTCCGGGCCTTATGGAAAATGAGCGCAAAGCCACCTTGTCCTATATACCGATTGCGACGTTCCTGTTTTTCGGAGGACTCGCCTTTGCTTATTTCATTCTGTTTCCAAATGTACTCCGCTTTTTAAGCTCGCTGACTGAGCGGCTCGGGCTCACGGAACAATATGGCGTCAATGACTACTTTTCGTTTCTGTTTCAGCTCACACTCCCGTTCGGGCTGTTGTTTCAGCTTCCGGTAGTCGTGATGTTCCTGACACGGCTCGGGCTGATCACGCCCGCCTGGTTGCGCACGGTGCGGAAGTATGCATACTTCGTACTGCTCGTAGTGGCCGGCTTTATTACGCCGCCTGAGATCGTCTCACATCTCATGGTCACCGTACCGCTGCTGCTGCTTTATGAAGTGAGCATTATTATTTCCAAATCGACGTACAAGAAAGTACAGAAAGCCGAAAAGCAGCGCATGGAGGAATGGGCGCTCGAAGAACAAAAGCGCCGGCAGGAAGAGATAGATAAAGAGAATAATGGGTAAAAAACATCCGAAAGGGTTTTTTTTATTTAGTAATGAATGTTCACTGCGTAGAAGCTGGCTAGGCAGATGCTTTCAACCTTTTCTCCTATATAGAATAAAGATAACCATCGAATTTTTATTGAAAGGAAATATATGGAATGGTACGTTGGTAAAAGAAGGATAGGATTCCAGGGAGGCTTTTATGAAGAAAAGAAGACTTGTACGTTCATCTACTAATTTTTACAGTTTTGGCGTCATCGGCGGTATAGCAGAGCGCTTTAACATCGATGCAACGTTACTGCGTATTGCTTATATTGTGCTAGTAGCTGCTACGATGAATGTGCCGCTGGTCCTGCTTTATATCGCAGCAATTTTTATCATTCCAAAAGATACTGCACCGCTGCAGTAGAGTAGAAAATCCATATACAAAAACAGATACAATCTAAACGGGAAGGCAGGGGAGATATATGGAAGAGCTGCTGCTTGGCTATTACTGGGAACTTTTTATTGCCGCAGAAATACTATCTATTATCTGCCTTCTGCTGTTCGGCGTGCTTCGTTACATATGGAATGCTCCCGGGCGAAGCCTGCTGTTTCTCTGGATTTTTCTTTTTCTTCTGATTCTGGAAGCGGTACTGGCTTTATATGTGTACCGGCAGACCGGCGAAGTATCCAGCTTTCTTATAGTTGTCGTCGTGTTTGTTATCTATGCCTGCACCTTTGGCGTATTTGATTTTATCAAGCTGGACCGGTGGATGCGCGGCAAAATAGGCAGGCTGCGCGGCGTGGAGTTATTGTCAAACAAGGATTATGAGGTTTTAAACAGACATAATGATCCTAAATATATTGCGAAAAAATATAGGCAAAACGTCTATGATTCATCTTGTCTGCTTTGTTATCGGTCAGGCTGTGCTGTGGTCCATGGGGACCGGTACGATGCAGGAAATGATCGAATACGCGGCGGATTTTTCCTGGGTGGAAGCAGGAGAGGCAGAGAATTCACCGTATCCTAATGAAGCATTGTATTCGATTGGAATGATATGGGGCATCGTTTTTGCTGTCGATTTCCTTTATTCCTGGTCCTATACGTTATTTCCTAAGTCTATAAATAAATAGTTCCAGACGTGAAAAGCCGTTCCCTGCGAATGGCTTTTTTATTTATTTAGAAAATAAATATATAACATTCTGCCGATAATATAAATATAGCAGTCATAATGTTATATAATTCACTATATAGAACATTTTCACTACACCATGGAGATGGGGATGGACGGATGGAAAAAATCAATGTAGTTACTGTGATCGGAACAAGACCGGAAGCGATAAAAATGGCTCCTTTATTAAAAGAATTGAACGGCATTCCTCTATACATTCATCGCTTATTGTGACGGGCCAGCACAAGGAAATGCTTGATCAGGTGCTGGAGACATTTCAACTGGCTGTAGATCACAATCTGCATATTATGCAGCCGGATCAGACATTGACGACGATTACGGTCAAGGTGCTGGAAGGGCTGGAGCCGCTGTTTCGGGAGATGAAGCCGGATCTCGTATTAGTGCATGGAGACACAACAACCACGTTTGCCGCGGGCATGGCTGCATTTTACCAGCAGATACCAGTCGGCCACGTCGAAGCGGGACTCCGCACGGGTAATAAATTCTCTCCTTATCCGGAGGAAATGAACCGGAAGCTGGCTGCTGCATTGGCAGATTGGAACTTTGCTCCGACAAACACTGCCAGAGAAAATCTGCTGCAAGAAAATATCGATCCGGAGACTATTTTTGTGACCGGTAACACCGCGATCGATGCGCTGGCGCTGTCGGTGCGTCCAGACTATACGAACCCGCTTCTGGAAACGATGAATGGGAATCGGTTTATCATATTAACGACACACCGCCGCGAAAATCTCGGGGAAGGGATGAAGGATATATTTGCAGCGGTAAAGCGGCTGCTTGACGCTTTTTCGGACCTTCATGTCGTATATCCTGTTCACAAAAACCCGCGGATTCATGCGCTCGTAGAAGAGATGTTTACCGAGCATCCGAGGCTTCATCTAACAGAACCATTGGAAACATTTGATTTTCATAATATGGCCTCACGATCCACGCTGATCTTAACCGACTCCGGCGGGATTCAGGAGGAAGCTCCATCCTTTGGTGTTCCGGTACTGGTGCTAAGAGAGAACACGGAAAGGCCGGAAGGGGTGGAAGCGGGCGTACTGAAGCTCGTCGGCACATCGCCTGAGCTTATCTTTAAGGAAGCATCCCGGCTTCTGGAGAGTGAAGCCGCCTATATGGATATGGCGGAGCGTGTGAATCCATACGGGGACGGCAGGGCTTCCGTACGCATTGCCGGTTTGATTGAACATCTTTTTGCATGGGAGGAGGCATGATATGAAACCGACGGTCTCGATGACGATTCTGTTTACGATTATGGCGCTGTGCCTGCTTGTCATCTTTCAGGTGGGAGGAGCGCTTCTCCAGACTATTTCGATGCTGCTTGTTCTGGCAGCAGTTGCGGGAATGGCTCTTCTGCCGGGTCGGTATATTTTTCCGGCTGCGCTTGCGCTGATTTTACTGTACGGCTTCTATTTAACGGGATGGAGCGTATTTTTCCCGGATGCGCCGCCCCAGACTACCCTGATCAGTCATCACATTCTGTTTAGTTTCTTTACTGTAAGCGTCTGGCTGTTCTTTGCTTCTTTTAAAACGCTGATCAAAGAGAACGCTGATTTGAAAAGTCAGGTCGATCATTTGAAGAAATATGAACCTTCCTCCATGCTTTTGTCCGTATCGGAATTTGAAAGCCAGGTGGAGCTGATGCTGACGGGAATGAAACGACGCAGGGAATCAGGCTGGCTGATTCACATTGTGCTGAAGCCCCAGGCTTATGCCGCGGCGGCGCTCCAGAAAAGCATGAGCGGTGTGATTCTGCAGTCCATCCGGGCCCAGTATGACCTGGCGACCATTAACCCGGACGGGAGCTTTTCGATTTTTCTTCAGAATACGGATGAAACAGGAGTCGCGATTGTTAAAAATCGAATGGATGAAAACCGGAAAGCTGTTATGCCGTCAGAGGAACGTCCTTATGACATGTATTCCTACTATATGGAGGAATATGATTTTCATACGTCCACGGAACAGCTCTATGATATGAGAAAGGAAGCCTGAGCGATGGATATCTTTTTTATAACGGCGATGACCTTTTTCTGGGTTCTTTTAATTTATTACTCGTGGCTGGCAGTAGGCGGCGTTATTCACCGCAGAAGAATTTACCCATTTGAACCCCTTAATCATTACCCGTCGGTTTCGATTCTCATCCCGGCTCATAACGAAGGCGTCGTGATGCAGTATACGCTGCAGGCGATGCAGGCGCTTGAGTATCCGGGGGAACTGCAGGTGATGCTTCTTGATGATAATTCCAGCGATGACACAGAAGCGATCGGTCTGGAATACAGCCGGTTATTTTCCAGAATCCACTACGTGAAGGTGCCGCCGGGAGAGCCAAAAGGCAAATCCCGGGTGCTCAATTACGGTCTGTCGTTAATCGACACCGAATACTTTCTTGTTTATGATGCCGATAATCAGCCGGAGCCGGATGCAGTCCGGAAGCTGGTCGAAGCCGCAGAACATACGGAAAAAGCGGTCGGAGCCGTCGGGTATGTCAAGACAGTCAACGCCCGGAAGAATCTGCTGACGCGGATGATTGCGCTGGAGTTTGAAGTGTTCCAGCTTCTTATGCAGAGTGGAAGGTGGCACTGGTGGAAAATGGGATCGCTCGCAGGAACAAACATGCTCCTGAAGGTGAGTGCCCTTGAGGAACTGGGCGGGTATGACGAATACGCGCTCGCGGAAGACGCGGAGCTGACGATCCGGGTTGCATCGAAGGGATGGCGGCTTCCAGTCGTGCCGGAAGCGAGAACGTGGGAACAGGAGCCGGAACACATCCGGATTTTTATCAGGCAGCGTACACGCTGGCTGATCGGCAATATTTATTTATTGGAAAAATCCTTAAAGGACGCTTCGTTCTGGAATCGTTCGACGCTGATTCACTCCGTGCAGCATATTGCCACCTACTTCTTTTTCGTTGTGGTGCTGTTTATTTCCAACGTCCTGCTTATCCTCAGCCTGTTTAACGTCGTGTCGGTTACGATGGCCGTTCCGCTGTTAATGGTCTGGTTTATGAGCTATATTGTATACACGAGCCAGATTCTGAGTGCGCAGGTGCTGGAAAAGGATGCCGGCAGTTTTCAGGTCGCGGTGGGAGGCATTATGTATTTCACGTATGCCCAGCTGTTTCTTGTGCTGCTGGCAAAGAGCTTTTTCTCTTACTTTGCAAGCCGGGTGAGAAAGCGCACAATTCTCTGGGACAAAACAGAACGATTTAAAGGGGAGAATCCGTGAAAAAAGGAATAATCGCAGTACTTCTGATTATCGGTATTGGCCTGGCAGTTTTTTGGCTGCTTCCATCGGAAAGGGAGGAGGACGAAACGGTGACAGTTATAGAGGAACGGTACCGGGGAGATAACGGACTGATTGCCAACTACCCGGACGGGGAAGGCAACACGGAGTACCTTTCTGAATCGTTCGGCCTGTATTTGGACTACCTGCTTGTGATGGAAGAGGAGGAAGCGTTCGCTGAAGAAATAGACAGATTGTCCGAGTTTACGGAAGAGCTGGACGAAGGAACGCTGATCAAATGGAAAGTGGAGGATGACATTTCCGTTAATGCGCTGATTGACGATGTGCGGATTGCCTATGCGCTGAAGCGGGGTGCGGAGCTGTTCGGCGAGGAATCATATCATGAGCTTTCGCTGGCGATTCAAGAAGCGGTCTATCACTATCAATACGAGGCGGGCGAATGGCACGACTTTTACGACTGGCCGTCTGAATCCCTCTCCCAGGAAGTACATTTCAGCTATTTCTCTGCTGCCGCCTGGGAAAGCTTTGGCTGGGACGGGGCTTCGCTTGAAGGCGTCACACGTGCCGCCATGGATAACAGCCTCTACTACTACGAACGGTATAATGTAGAAGACGAGGCGAAAGAGTTTTATACGGCAGGCGAAGTGAACCTGATCGACCAGGTGCTGATTATGCAGCAGATGGAGGCCGTTACCGGGGACATCCAGCCGCTGGAAAACTGGCTGTATGAGACCTATGACACCAATGGCAGGCTGACGGGCCGGTACGATCGGGAGACGATGGAAGAATCGGTCGAATACGAAGCGCCCGCTGTTTATGCGCTGATTATGCTGCATTTTCTGGATAAAGGAGACACGGCCAAAGCCGCCGACTGGAAAGAGCCGTTGGAAAGCGTCCATGAAACGGAACAGATTTCCACGGAAACCCACTTTTTTGACTATATGCTGGCAGAAACCGCATTAAAACGGCTGGAAAAAGAAACAACGAACGCAGAAGAGTAAAAAAAGACGCCTCAGTGGCGTCTTTTTTATTTATCTTTTTTGTTGTCGTTATCTTTATTATCCTTATTCTCCGAGGACTTCATACGCTGATGAAGCACCCAGAACCGGTGGCCGAGCATAATATCGAACGCAGCGATGGCGGCAAGCGCTATGCTCATGATGCTCCACATGCCGTATTCGCCGGCAAACTGAAGACCAAGGAATATACATAAGCCGGCGATTCCGAAGTAAATCATCGACATTGTTAATGGTGACATCATAAGAACAATCCTCCAATAATCAGTGCGGCCTGTTCCGCTTCACGGATAATTTCTTCAAGCTGATCGGCGAATATTACCTGTGTCATGACCACAAACGCATTCATGGCAACATGGGCGATAATCGGCACAATAATCCGTCCGGTTTTTACATAAAGGAAGGAAAACGTAAAGCCGACCGCAGTATAAATTAAGAGATGCGTGAAATCCAGATGCACGGCAGCGAAAATCACCGAGCTGATCAACGCGGCGAAAAAGAAGTTCATGCGGCGGTAAAGCGCGCCGAATAATACCTTCCGAAAGACAAGCTCTTCTAATATCGGGCCGACCACGGCCACAACGAGAGCAAACACTGGCACCATCTGGACCATTTCCACGATTTCCTGCGTGTTTTCCGAGCCGGGCTCGACGTTGAAAATCGCTGTTTCAATAATGACTGCCACATACTGGGCGACGAAGGCGAGCAGAATACCAAGAAAGCTCCACAGCACCGCGTCCCCGACGCTCGTTCTTTTTAATTTAGGGTGAGACTTTGCTTTACGCTCTGGTATTAAAAGCAGAAGCATAACTACCAGGGCGGCGACGAAGCTGAAGATACTCCATACAGCAATACTCTGTGTGATATCCATTCCGGTGGAAAGCAGCAGCGGAATGCCGAGAATACCGGAGAGCTGCATAAGAATATACGTCAGCAGAATCGCCCAATATCGCTTATTCAATAACGTCCACTCCTTAACATAAGTAAAATCGTTCAGCGGCCCGTAAGCCGTACCAACCGTCATTGTACCACAGGAGACGGCAGATCCCTTACGATAAGCATGTGAAACAATTGTGAAGGGAAAATGAAAATAAGAATTAGAAATCAGAGAGTACGGAACAAAAGAAAGGGCCGTGCGAAAAAGCAGAAATTTTTTTGCAGGAAGGGCTTGCAAAACAAAAGCAGAATGATTAATATAATAAGTGGATTAGCACTCAACACATCCGAGTGCTAAAAATGAAAAAAGTAAAGAACCGCGCCCGTTATTTCAAGGACGCCGTCTTTACGATAACTCTGAAGGAGGGTTCTACCTTGTTAAAGCCACTAGGTGACCGTATTATCATTGAGCAAGTTGAGTCAGAAGAAACAACTAAAGGCGGTATCGTCCTGCCGGGATCTGCCCAGGAAAAGCCGCAGGAAGGCCGAGTAGTAGCGGTTGGATCCGGTGCAGTAAAAGACAACGGAGAAAGACGCCCGCTTGAAGTAAACGAAGGCGATAAAGTGATTTATTCCAAATATTCCGGAACAGAAGTAAAGTTTGACGGTACGGAGTACTTAATTATCCGTGAAAGCGACATTCTTGCAGTCGTAAACTAATCATTCTTTTAATGAACGTATAAAAGCAGCACCCAATGAAACAAATACGCACTCAGGAGGGTACAATTAATGGCTAAAGATATTAAGTTCCGCGAAGACGCCCGCCGCTCCATGCTGCGCGTGTCGATGAACTAGCTAACGCAGTAAAAGTAACGCTTGGACCGAAAGGACGCAACGTCGTTCTCGAGAAAAAATTTGGTTCCCCGCTTATTACCAATGATGGTGTAACAATTGCAAAAGAAATCGAATTAGAAGATAACTTCGAGAACATGGGCGCCCAGCTCGTATCCGAAGTAGCAAGCAAAACAAACGACATCGCCGGTGACGGTACGACAACCGCAACCGTTCTGGCTCAGGCTATGATCCAGGAAGGTCTGAAGAACGTAACATCCGGTGCGAACCCAATGGGTATCCGCAAAGGTATCGAGAAAGCAACAAAGCTTGCTGTAGATGAACTGCAGAAGATTTCCAAGCCAATCGAAGGCCGTGAGTCTATTGCACAGGTAGCAGCTATTTCTTCTGCATCTGACGAAGTCGGCGAAATTATCGCTGAAGCAATGGAGCGCGTTGGAAACGACGGCGTAATCACAGTCGAAGAGTCCCGCGGACTTGATACCGAGCTTGAAGTCGTAGAAGGTATGCAGTTTGACCGCGGTTATGCGTCTCCATACATGGTGACGGATTCTGATAAGATGACGGCTGAGCTTGATAACCCGTACATTCTTATTACCGACAAGAAGATCTCCAACATCAGGAAGTTCTTCCGGTACTCGAGCAGGTGGTTCAGCAGAGCCGTCCAATCCTTATTATTGCAGAAGACGTAGAAGGCGAAGCGCTTGCTACACTTGTAGTAAACAAGCTCCGCGGTACGTTTAACGCAGTAGCTGTTAAAGCACCTGGCTTCGGCGATCGTCGTAAAGCAATGCTTGAAGACATCGCTACGCTTACAGGCGGTACGGTTATTACAGAAGATACAGGCCTTGACCTGAAGACAGCTACAGTCGATATGCTTGGTAATGCCAACAAGATTACCATTGATAAAGACAATACAACGATCGTAGAAGGAAATGGCCAGCCGGATCAGATTTCCAACCGTGTCAGCCAGATTAAATCCCAGATTGAAGAAACAACATCTGAATTCGATAAAGAAAAACTTCAGGAGCGCCTTGCGAAGCTTTCCGGCGGTGTCGCTGTCGTGAAAGTCGGAGCCGCATCCGAAACAGAAATGAAAGAGCGCAAGCTCCGCATCGAAGACGCCTTGAACTCTACACGTGCAGCAGTAGAAGAAGGTATCGTATCCGGTGGTGGTACCGCGCTTGAACGTATACAAGAAAGTCGCAGCTATTGAAGCAGAAGGTGACGAAGCAACAGGTATTTCCATCGTGGTTCGTGCACTCGAAGAGCCGCTTCGCCAGATCGCGTTGAACGCAGGCCTTGAAGGCTCCGTTATCGTTGAGAAGATGAAGCACGAAGAAGTAGGCATCGGCTTTAACGCCGCAACCAACGAATGGGTAAACATGGTAGAGGCCGGTATCGTCGACCCTACAAAAGTAACCCGTTCTGCACTTCAGCACGCATCTTCCGTATCTGCGATGTTCCTCACAACTGAGGCAGTTATCGCAGAAAAGCCGGAGTCCAGCAGTGACTACGGCGGCGGCATGCCCGACATGAGCGGTGGCATGGGCGGAATGGGCGGCATGATGTAATAGCGCCCAAAATCTTTCACCATAAGGTTTAAGTACCTTTCGGCTGGATGATGACTGGTTTTTAAATCATTTACTAAATCTAAAAGCCTTTCAAGAGTTTATAAACTCTTGAAAGGCTTTTTTAATCTTAAATATGTTTTGGGTTCCGCTCCTTCTCCAAGACTTTTCTGCTTGCCAGGCAACTTGGTCAAACGATGATAATCACCCTGCTTAAACTATTTCAATCATGTTTTAATTTGGGGTTTTTTTCTAATTCGAAAGCGTTTCATAGGTCCTTGATAAGAGAGCTGCTCCTCTGTTCTCAAGTAGATCGCTTCTCATGTTATTTTTTCGGAAAACTCGATTGGTGCTCCTAAAAAACACCTCCAAATCAGGTAGTGCACCCCAACGCTAGAGTCACTCTACTCTAACTAAACGATTGTGAGATTTTTTTATGTTTTATAGAAGGTTTTTACCAGGTATAAGACTATATTTATCAATTTGACTCTTTTATTCAGATCCCTAATAATACACTCTGCGGCCATGCTATATTTAATAAATTACTTAAAACCGTAATAAGAACTAATGCAATACCAGTCGAGTAAATAGTCTTAAAGAAAGTGAACTTAGATTCTATCAGTAAAAAGGAAATGAGGTAAATAGTGGAAGCAATAAACAGTCCCACTAAAGAAATTGTGATGACGTAGCCCATAATCCATCCAGTATATATAAGTGGTTTAATAATTAGAACTTTCGGATGCGAACCTTGTTTTTTTTGTTTCCTTATCTTTATAATTTCCTTTATTAGATAAATACCTGATAAGATACTACCTGCGATAGATACATATAAAGGGAAGAATTGGGCTAGACGGGAAAAGGTAAGTGCGGTAAAAGCGGCCCAGACAAAAACCATAAATATACCAAAAGTAAAAATTACATTTAGTGTTTGTTTAGTCATTTTATACACCTTCTCTTTGTAAGTTGTTACTGATTTTTTTCATTATGGTTCCTCCGGTAAGAAGGATAACGATTAATACCCCAATCGTAATAACAATGGGATTACTCAGCCATTCCCATCCGTACCTTTCAATGGAGATCCAATAGTACCTTTCTGCTGATATGGCTAATACAAATCCGATAAGTAATGGAGGTCTCGGCCAATCAAGAATGGTCATGATATATCCTAATAAACCAATGGCAATAAAGGCAACAATATCTCCCCAGGCGAAATTACTTTGATACGCCCCAATTAATAGAAGGATAGTAAGGAAGGGGACAAGCTTCTCTCCTGGAATTAGGCTTAGTTTGGAAATCGGTTTGACTAATGTCATACATAGGATAGCTCCAATTATGTTTGCAATAACTAGTGTCCAAACGATAGATAAAGTGAGAGGCAGCTCGCTTGTCAACATTCTTGGGCCTGCTTCTAGACCCATTAAAATTAATCCGCCCAGCAATATTGCGGTTGTCCCACTGCCAGGAATACCAAATAGCAGGGTTGGAATGAGGGACCCGCCTTCTTTCGCGTTATTTGCACTTTCAGGAGCGATAACTCCGCGAATGTCTCCTTCGCCAAACTGGTTATTTCTTACCGTCTTTTTACCTGCTCCATAAGCAAGCCAGTCGACGACACTTCCTCCCAATCCTGGAATGAAGCCGATCAGGCTCCCTAAAACAGCACTTCTCATGACTAAGAACTTGTTCTTAAGAGCGTCACCCACTCCTTTTAGGACCCCGCCTTTCAAGCGATTCGCCTCAGCTACGCTCCCCTTATGGGTCAGCATAGTAATTAAAATTGGAAAGGCAAAGATAGCCAAAGCGACAACTGGCAGGGAAAGACCATTAGAAAGGTAAAGGAAATCAAAGGTATACCGGTACTCCGTAATAGCAGGAGCACTTCCCACAGAACCGATCATTAATCCCATTAAACCTGATAGGGCTCCTTTAGCCGGTGAATCTCCAGCTAAAAGGCCGGCCATGCTAAGTCCAAGCATCGTTAACATAAATAAAACCGGTGAATTGAAACTAGTGATCAGCGGAGCAGCGATCGGAATAGCCAGATAGAGAGCAACTCCTCCTATAACCCCGCCTATCATTGAACAAAATAATGCAGCACCCATAGCCCTAGATGCTTCCCCTTTTTTAGCTAAAGGATATCCGTCCATAATAGTTGCCTGAGATCCGGAAGAGCCTGGGATCCCAAGCAATACAGAAGGAAAGGTATCTCCCGTATGAACAACGGCTACCATACCAATTAACAGGGCTGTCCCGACAAAAGGGTCCATTCCGAATACAAACGGCAGTAAAAGTGACATGCCTACTGTTCCGCCTAAACCTGGCAGCAGTCCAACTACAATGCCTAGTCCAATGCCAAGGCACATGAATAAAACCCTGGATGGATCTAATACAATACGTAAGGCTTCCATTGCACTTTCAATCATAGTATCCCCCTCTATAATTTTCTGCCATCAACTCCGTGATCATTTAAAAGAAATTCATAAACCCAATTGATTGTATCCTCATTCATATTTTTCTCTAAGTTATCGATTCTAATTTCTAACTCTTCCTGAGAGTAAATTTCATAATCCTCTAGAATAACGGAAGACTCTTGTTTGAATTGTTCATCTTCAACTAATCTATTGGCTGCTTTTTTCAATTCTTCTTTTGCACTTTCAGGCGCACTCTCATGAACCCATATCACTTTTTGTAGAGTATAGGTAGCGTTTAGAAAATGCTTATAAGTCTCCCATGCTTGTCCTTTAGGTTCGACACCGTGAAGTTCTTTATAAACTTCTTTTACAGTTGGAAGGTCAGGAAATTGCGGATCCCTCACGACTTCACCATTTTCATCAATTTGGCCTAAACTGTAGAGTGGAACAGCTTCTCCATCTTCTACCTTCGGCTCTATATTCTGCTTATAAGCTGTCGTGGTTTGAAAATCAATATTACTTTCGCCTTGCTCAAAAGCAACTCGTGCTGGACCTCTTCCTTCGTAACCCAATACTGCTTTAGCATCTATCTCTAGTACTTCAAAAGAAATTAATGTCGTTAAATCTAAACCGGTGGGAGACATGCCTGCATAAAAAAGCTTTTCTTTTATTTGGCCGAGATCAAAACCATCTTTAATGTTTAAATCTGCAGAACCATAAACTACACCTCCTGTAGGAGCTCCAACCAGGGGAGTAAGTTCGTCAAAACTATACTGTACAGATGATTGATCCAGTAAATAAGGAATATGAGTGGAAGCACTTGTGGTTACTAGATTTGTACCATCCTTATCATAGGAATTCACATATGCATTTGTTCCTGTAATGCTTCCACCGCCAGGTATGTTCTCAGCTTGAATACTTGGCTGGTTCTCAATATGGGTGGAAAGCGGCTTTGTCATAAATCTGGCAAATACATCGGTTCCTCCCCCCGCATCATAGGGAATAACCATTGTTAGAAGATCTTCGTTATAACCTTGTTCTTCTTCCCCGCTCGTTGCATCAGAACTAACAAATGATAAGGGCTGACAACCTACTATGAAAAGGGTAAGTATCATTAATGAAGTAAGCGCATACAATTTTCTCAATGCCTTATCCTCCTTCTTTTTTTGTGTTGTCATAAGGTTATAAAAATCAGTATCATAAGTAAAATAGATAAATATTATCGTTGTCTATAAAATTTTTTTATATTTTTACAGTCTGCTGTTTGATTAGAAAATCAATAAAAGCTTTTACAATATTAAGCTGGATAAAGTCTGTTCGGTACATTAACCACGTATCACGCAAAACAGGCTCTCCATTTTTATAGGTTAATCCCTCTGTATACAGATCATCGGAAGGCGTTAAGCAGATTTCGGGGACAACAGAAAAACCTAAATCATTCTTTACCATCTCTTTACTCGTTTCCTGTCTGTCTACTTCCATTGCAGTTAAAGGAGATTGAGAAAAATGATCATTCCACCATCTGCTGATCAGCCGTTTAAGTGAATTATCGGTCTTATAATAAATAAAGGGGAGCTGGGGGAGTTCTTCTAGGGAAATTTCATTTTTAGATATAATATACAATTGCTCTTTTGTTAAAAGTAATTTTTCTCCTTCCCAATCATAATCCCCTCTTAGGATTCCTAAATGGATTTGAGATTGATTCAATAAATTCATAATTTCAGTACTCCATCCAGTCTGAACCTTAAATTGAATATTGGGATAAGAGATTGAGAATTTCTTTAACAATGCGGGAAGTTTATATTGTGCAAAATTGCTTGAAACTCCGATCCGAAGAGTCCCTCTCACTTCATTACCAATGTTAAAAATTTCATCTTTTAGTGTGAGATATTCCTTTATTTGTTCCTTAGCATAATCTACGAGTAATTCACCTTCAGAAGTAAACTCAATTCCTTTTTTTGTACGAAAAAAAAGCTTGGTCTGAAAAGACTCTTCAAGTTGCTTTAATCGGTAACTGAGCGCAGGCTGAGTGATAAATAATTTTTCAGCTGCTTTTGTTAAGCTTTTTTCTTCTGCAATTGCATTTAAAATCTGCCAATCTTTTTGGTCCATAAGATAAAACTCCCTTATTTATAAAATATATTTATGCACTTCTATATAAAATTTTGATTTTTCTTATAATTAAATCCATTGTACGCTATGGATACCGTCTGAACAACATTCATTTTTCTATAAGGAGGGCATTTAGAGTGAATAAAGTACCTATTACTTTAATGCGTGGAGGAACCAGTAAAGGGGTATTTTTACAAAAGAAAGATTTACCAGCAACTGACCAGGAAAGAGAAGAATTTCTGCTGGATATCATGGGCAGTCCAGATCCTAACCAAATAGATGGATTAGGTGGAGCTAATTCTCTAACTAGCAAAGTGGCTATTATTGATAAGAGCAGCAATTCTTCATATGACATTGAATATACTTTTGCTCAAGTAAGCTTATATGATCAATTGGTAGATTTTAAAGGAAATTGTGGGAATATCTCTTCAGCAGTCGGCCCCTATGCAATAGCTAAGGGACTCGTCTCAGCAGAAGAACCTATTACAAAAGTAAGGATATTTAATACAAACACTAAAAAAATTATTACAGCTGAAGTAGAGGTGGAAAATGGCAGGGTAAAAACAGAGGGAGACTATTCGATACCTGGTGTGCCAGGCAATGGTTCGCCTATATTTTTATCGTTCGAAAATCCTGAAGGGGCTGTAACAGGTAAAGTTCTTCCCACAGGCAGACCGATAGATTTTCTCTCGTGTTCTTTAGGTGAAATTCGAGCATCTATAGTGGATATAGCTAATCCCTTGGTGTTTGTCCAAGCTCAGGATATAGGGCTTCGTGGAGATGAATTACCCGAGGAATATTCAAAGGAGCAAATTGCCCTTTTAGAAGAATTACGCGCAGCAGCAGCTGAGGAATGCGGATTTGCATCCAAATCTGAAGCTACGAGGCTTTCCCCGGCAACACCTAAATTAACAATTGTTTCAAAACCTTTTGATTATCAAGATACTGCTGGTAAGTTTCACAATGAAAAAGATTTTAACGTATTAGTGAGAATGATGTCCATGCAGCGGCCCCATAAAGCACTGGCTATAACAGGAGCGGTATGTATCACAGCTGCCAGTAAGATAAAAGGCACGATTCTTTCTGAAATTATCGATAGGAACAGCAGCACCATTTTAATAGGTCATCCAGCGGGGGTTATGGAAACTATATTTAATGAGTTTCCGTTGTCCATTAAAGTTGGTAGAACCGCACGTCTCTTAATGGAAGGGAAGGTTCACACAAAGAGTAATTATAGTCAGTCTGTAATTTAAACATTCACTATTACAGCGCAGTGTTTTGAGTGTTCCTCTTAAGGTATACAAGAAAAAATTTTTATATGAGGAACCTTCCATTAATTAATGGTATCGGTTTCTAATACCTTGAACGATTCAATGTGTACCAATTAAAATTTTTGAATATTTCTTTGATCTTTTATGACTGGATAATGTTCATAAATACTGAGGGTTTATTTAATAAGGAGGGGATGGATCAGAGTGGGAAAAGGGGATATATAAGTATTTTCAGTATTCATTGTTATCTAATTCCACTACTCAGTTAGTGTGGGTCATGATATGCAGCACATTCTAATCAAATAATATGATAGAAGCGTCCCGTCTGTTCAGTAAACAGGTGGGACGCTTTTTTCTTTGAGTTTTATAGCTCGATGATAAGTTTAAAAAAATGTGATAAGAAGCAGTGGTAATGGGAATAATACGCTTAGTGAAAAAATGTGTATATTTTAGAATTTTGATATAATAACTATATTACTAAATGACTTTTGTATCACGAAAGAAGGCGATTACTATTTTAGAAAAAATACATTCAGTGCTTCAATCGAATAAGAATGTAGTGGGTCTTTCCCTAGGCCTAATAGTTCTCGTATTTTTGATAATGCCGTGGTCAACCACCTATAATAATGGACAGGCAGCCCATCATTTAGGATTTAATATACCATTACTGGCTTACTATTCCGAAAGTGCTTCTTACCTTGATAGATTTTTGGTCTTTAATCCGATACAATTGCTGCAAAATTTCTATATCGGTCTAGGAGGAATTCTCCAGCTTGCGTCCTTTTTCTTATTCTTGTTATTAGCTAGATTTTTAACAGGAAGAATATTAGGATTTAAAAGAAAGAAAACAGTTAATTAATTAAATAGTATGATAAGAACGTCCCTTATGTTCATTTGAACATAAGGGACGTTTTTTGACTGGAGTCCGCTCTGCCAGCTGCTGTTATAATAAAACTACATTGTCAGTAAAGATTGGGGATAAATAAATCATGGAATTAATGGTAAGCAGGTTCGCGCAGATCGCTGATACGACGGTACGGACGTTAAGGCACTATCGGCAGCTGGGAATCTTAGTCCCGACCGAAAAAAATACGAAGGGGCAAAATGTCTACACTACGAAAGAGTTTAAGATCTTCCATAACATCAGGTTACTGCAAAGCCTGGGGCTGTCTTTAAAGGAAATTAAAGATCGGTTTGAGGAGCCGGGGTATTCTTTTGAAAAAATCATTGATGTACAGGAGAAGGTGTTAATAAGAAAAAGAGACAATATTGAATCGTC